>CAYFOA010000115.1:15248-22829 GCA_964344575.1 uncultured Rickettsiales bacterium
GGGACACGCTGGGGTGGGTGGCGAAGACGGGGTTGGACGACGGGCTGCGGAGGACCGTGGCCTGGTACCGCGACTACTTCGGAGGCTGAAACTGTAAGGAACGAGGCTCGGAGCTGTCCCTTCGGAGGAGAGGGTGGGCGCGGCCGTTTCTTTCAGGGGGAAGGTGGGAAGTGGGGAAGGTGGGGAATGGAGAGGCCTGAGTTGACGGATGCCATTCTTGGCGCCGCCGTGGAGGTGCATAAGGTGTTGGGGGTGGGGTTTCTCGAGGGTGTCTACGAGAATGCTCTGGTCTTGGAGTTCGAGCACCGGGGCATTCCGTTCGAGCGCCAGCATCGCGTCAGCATCGAGTATCGGAACGAGAAGGTCGGAGAACATCGACTCGACCTGCTCGTCTTCGACGAGGTCGTCGTCGAGTTGAAGGCTGTCAGCGAGCTACTCGAGGTCCATCGCGCCACCCTCCGCTCCTACCTCCGCGCCACCCGCAAGCGAATCGGCCTCCTCCTCAACTTCGGCGCCCACCCCCTCCAAATCAACCGAATCACCCCCCGGCATCCCTAGCTCGCCACGGCCCAGCAATCCGCCGCTCTCCCCCCTTTCCCCACTTCCCACCTTCCCAATCCAGAAACGGGAGCGGCTCCTACGGACGCAGAAGGAGAGTCCTCCGCGCCCCGGCCCACACCGTCTCCCATCCCTCGTCAGCGATCAGCGCCTCCCTCAAGGGCGCGTCGTTGGGGACGACGGCGGTGGTGAAGCGGTAGCCCGCGTCGAGGCGCTCGAAGACCTCGGGGTCGGCCATCGCGGCTCGCATCGCGAAGAAGTGGTCGTCCGTGAAAAAGGGGGGCGTGCGGCCGTCGATGAAGACTCTCGCCTTGCCGTAGAGCGTCCAGCCGAGGTAGCCGCCCGCGTCGTAGTCGCAGAAGACGTTGCCGCGGATGTCGTGCTCGCGGACCGCCTCGCCCAGCTCGACGTCCACCCAGGCTTCGTCGAGGCCCAGGTCGGGGCCTCCCCAGCGGGTCGCTTCCCACGCCGGGAGGAGGACCGCGACCGCGACGCAGATCGCTGCGATGCCTCGCGTCTCTCGACGGATCGCGCCGCGGAGGGCGTCGACGACGAGGGGGACGAGGAGGATCGCCCAGGCGCTGCGGAAGCGGTGGGTGTTCAGCGTCATCAGGAGGCCGAACACGCCGAGGGCGGCCGGGCCGAGCGGCAGGCGGCGGGCGCGGACTGCGGCCACGACCGCGACCACGACGAGCAGCTCCACCAGCAGGATCGACCGCGCCCGCGGCGGCCACCACCAGTCCGCGGGCATGCCGTGCATCTCGCCGATGTGGGAGGTCGAGTCGCCGCCGTGGCCCAGCACGTGGTCGGCGACGTCCAGGCCGTACGGCGTCAGGAGCGGGACGACGAGCAGCAGCGCCAGCGTCCCCCACAGCGCCGGCGTCAGGCGGGGGACGTCGTCCGGACGCCGGGGGCCGAGGATCCACGGCAGGCCCGCGCCCGCCGCGACCACCGGCGCGATGACGACGGACGGATGGCATTGGGACCAGACCACCGCCACGCCGAGCACGCCCCCCAGCCACGGGAGCTGCTCACGCGCGGGGGCGCGCGCGGCTCTCGTGGCGAGGAGCAGCAGCGCCGGGAGGAAGACGAGGAACAGGACGTGGGGGCGGGGGAAGAACCGGACCGACGTCGTCGCCGCCACCACCGCCGTCACCGCCAGCGCCGACCACCGGTGATCGGGGCCGGCCAGCCGCCGCGCCAGCGCCCACACCAGCAGGAACGACGCCGTCGCGGCCGCCGCCGCGAGCAGGATCAGCGCCGCCGGGCCGCCCGCCTCGAAGAGGGTCACGGCGAGGACGTCGAACCCCCACTCGCCCGCCACGAACTCGTCCTTGGGGGGGATGCCGACGACGTCGGGGAAGCGGCGCGCGCGCTCCGCGAGGACCGTCTTGCCGACCGACAGGTGCCACCAGACGTCGGGGGCGCCCAGGGGCCGGACGCGGAGGACGCCGGCGGCGACGGCGAGCGCCACGCCGAGCGGGATCGTGCGGTCGCGGGCACCCTCCACGGCGGGAGTCTATCGAGCGGCGAAGGTGCTAGCGTCCGCCGCCATGATGTACGCGACGGACTTCTTCCGCGAAGGCGGCCCCTGGATGTACGCCATCCTCGCGCTGGCCGTGGTCAGCCTCCCCGTCGGGCTCGCCGCCGGGATCCTCCACGGCCTCCGCATCCGCGTCCCCTCGGCCGTCTACGTCGCCCCCCTCTGCTTCCTCGCCGCCGTCGGAGCCCTCGGCGTCATGAGCGGCCTGACCCTCGCCGAGGAGGCCGCCCGCAGCGCCGCGGACGAGTACAAGCAGATGATGATGGCCCAGGGCATCAGCATCTCGCTGTACACCGAGGCCTTCGCCCGCGTCGTCCTCGCCCTCCTGGGGCCGCTGCTCGGGCTCGTCGTCGCCGTCGGGTACGCGATCTCCGTCCGCGGCGAGCGGGGCGCGTGGACGATCGCCCACGGCGGCCCGGCCGCCGCCCTCGTCGGGATCGGGTTCTGCGTCTCCTGCCTCCTCGCGGGGCTCCGGATCGCCGAGGAGCACGCCTCCTTCGTCGTCCTCTGGGCGCCCTTCATCGGCATCTGCGCGGTCGCGCTCTTCGGCCTCGTCGGCGCCCGGGCGGAGGTCGAGCCGGAGCGGCTGCACGGCACCGCGGGGGCCCGCTTCACCGTCTGGGTCGCCCTCGCCCTCGCCGCCTGGGGGGCCGCCGGGATCCCCGAGGTGAGCGGGACGATCGTCGCCTTCAAGGCCGTCGCCACGGCAGCGCCCGAGGTCAAGGCGGAGATGCTCCGGTTCGGGATGGAGTACGCCCAGGCCGACGGCCGCGTCGGGCTCGGCGTCCTCATCGGCGTCCTCGTCGCCGGGATCCCGCTCCTCGCGCCCGTGGCGAAGTCCGTGAAGGGGAACAAGCTCGCGCTGGCCGGGCTCGTCGCGAACCTGCTCCTCGTCGGGGGGACCGCGGGCGTGCTCGCGATGAGCGGCGGATCCGTGATCGCAGCCATGGCGGTGGCCACCGGCGAGATGGAGGCGGATGCGGCGCCGGACGGCGATCCGGGGGCCGAGACGCTCGATCTCGGGGAGTAGTCCGACCCGGTGATTGACTAATCAGTCAACTGACCGCAGGATCCCTGCGGCTCGCGCGCACGCGGGCGGCAAGGAGCTTTCATGGGACTGTTCGACGGCAAGGTGGTCATCGTCACGGGCGCGGGCGGAGGGCTCGGTCGCGCGCACGCACTCGCGTTCGCAGCGGAGGGCGCCAAGGTCGTGGTCAACGACCTCGGCGGCACCCGGGACGGCTCGGGATCGGGCAACGCGATGGCCGACCAGGTGGTCGCCGAGATCCGCGAGGCCGGCGGTGAGGCCGTCGCGTCCTACGACAACGTCGCCACGATGGAGGGCGGCGAGAACATCACGAAGATCGCGCTGGAGACGTTCGGCCAGGTCGACGTCCTCGTGAACAACGCCGGCATCCTCCGCGACAAGTCGTTCGCCAAGATGGAGGAGTCGATGTGGGACCTCGTGATGGCGGTCCACACCAAGCAGCTGTACGCCGTCACCCGCCCCGCCTACCTGCACATGCTCGACCGCGACGAAGGCGGCGCCATCGTCAACACCACGAGCCTCGCGGGCCTGCTCGGCAACTACGGCCAGACCAACTACGCGACGGCCAAGGCGGGCGTCGCGGGCTTCACGCGGACCCTCGCCAAGGAGGGGCGCAAGAAGGGCATCCGGGTCAACGCGGTGGCGCCGGTGGCGAAGACGCGCATGACCGAGGACATCGACATGGTGCCCGACGACATGACGCCCGAGCACATCGTGCCCATGGTGCTGTTCCTCGCCTCGCACCAGCTCGCCGAGGGCGTCACGGGGCGCATCTTCGGCGTCCACGGCAACCAGATGTTCGAGTACAAGATGGACCAGACGGACGGCGTGACGAAGGACGGCGCCGACCCCTGGACCGCGCAGGAGATCGCCGACGACTTCGACGCGATCACCCGCGACGCCGAGCCCATCGCGGCCGGCGGCGGGAAGGACGAGGTCACCATCGCGTTCGGCCAGATCCCCAAGGGCTTCAAGGCCGACGCGGCCGGCTCCTGGGCGGCCAACATCCACTGGGTCATCAAGGGCGCTTCCGACCAGACGCTGTCCATCGCCGACGGCAAGTGCGAGCACGGCGAGGGCCTGATCGGCACGCCGACCTGCACCGTCAAGACCGACAAGGACACGGTCGTGGGCATGTTCAGCGGCACCGTCGACCCGACCAAGGCGTTCATGGCCGGCAAGATCTCCGCCGACAACCTCCCCGACATGATGAAGATGGGCAGCGCCTTCGACTTCGAGACCATCGGCGGCCACATCGCCGAGGCGCTCGCGGCCGGCGGCGGCGGCGACGGCGGAAGCAGCGGCGACCCCGTCGTCGACGCCTTCGAGCTCCTCCCCTTCGGCTTCCTCCCCGACAAGGCGGGCGACTGGGCGGCGAACTTCCACTTCGCCATCAAGGGCGGCACCGACCACACCATGACCATCAGCGGCGGCACCTGCACCGTCAGCGCCGGCCTGAACGGCACGCCGACCTGCACGATCAAGACGGACGCCGACACGATCGTGGGCATGTTCAACGGCACCGTGGACGGCACCAAGGCGTTCATGGCGGGCAAGATCACGGCCGACAACATGGGCGACCTGATGAAGTTCTCGACGAACTTCAAGATGGACGCGACGCCGGACGAGGTGAAGGCGGCCAAGGCGGCGAAGAAGGGGGGCGCGGCGCCGGCCCCGAGGAAGGCCGTCGACCTCCGCGAGGCCATCGGCCGCACCTACCGCGCCGACTACGTGATGGTGCAGGAGGGCTGGATCAAGGACTTCGCCGCCGCCACCAACGACCTCAACCCGCGGTACACCGAGGGCGACGTCGTGGCCCCGCCGATCTTCGGCGTCCGGCTCTTCCACCCCCTGATGTTCAAGTGCGTCGGCGACCCCGACCTCGACCTCGACATGCTCCGGCTGGTGCACGGCGAGCAGGACATGACGTGGCACGGGCCGCTCCGCGCGGGCGACATCGTCAACCTCCGCGGCATCCTCGAGTCCGTCGCCCAGAAGTCGAAGGGCTGCGTCGTCGCGTGGCGGATGCTCGGCATCGTCGACGGCGAGACCCGCGTCGAGGCCCGGATGAGCGTCTTCGTGCGCGGGCAGCAGCTCCCCGGAGTCGAGGCCGGCAGCGTGTTCGGCGACGTCCCCGCGGGCGCGACCGGCGACCCCGCCGGGGACCCCGTCGCGACGCACACGATGACCGTCGAGATGGACCAGCCGAAGCGCTACGCGGCGGCCTCCCTCGACGACAACCCGATCCACCTGGACGAGTCGATCGCCCAGGCCGCCGGCCACCCCACCGTCATCCTCCACGGGCTCTGCACGATGGCGTTCGCGGCGCGCGGGATCGTCGAGACGTTGCTGGATCGCGACCCGACCAGCCTCCACCGCTTCGGCGTCCGCTTCACCAAGCCGGTGCTGCCGGGCTGGGAGCTGACGACGGCGATCTACGACGCGGGCACGACCGACGCGGGGCGCAAGGCCTACCAGGTCGAGGTCAAGAACCAGGACGGCGTCATCGTCGCCGGCAACGGCTGGGCCGAGATCGACGCGTAGTCGTCGGGGGGCGGCTCAGGCCGCGACGGGGGCGGAGCCGTCGGCGTTCGCCGGCTCGTACTCGCCCAGGAGCTCACCGACCCGGGTGACCAGCTGGTCGACGCGCGGGTCGTGGGGGGCGAGGACCTCCGCGATCTGCAGCTCCAGCAGCGCCCGACCGAAGTCGGCGCGGCCGATCCAGATGCGCGCGAGGTTGAGGTACGGGAACTGCGGGTTGTCGTACCGCGAGGCGTTCTTGGCCCGCTCGAACCAGCCGATGGCCTCGTCTTCGCGGTCGAGCTCGACCAGGTACGCGCCGATGTCGTTGTACGGGTTCCCGAGGGAGCCGTCGGTGGCGATGGCGCGGTGGCACTGCTCGATCGCGTCCTCGAGCTTGCCCTGGAAGGACAGCCCCCACGCGTAGAACGTGTGCGCCTCCGCCGTCTCGTGCATCTCGAGGGAGCAGCGGTACAGCCGCATGGCCTCGTCGAGGTCCCCGCCGAGCTGGCGATCCAGCCCCTCCTGCCACAGCTCGGTGGCGAGGCGCAGATCGAGCTCCTGGCAGCGGTTGGCGGTGGTCATCGTCCGACTCTCCCTTCACCGCCCTCTATCGGCGGCGGGGGGCCGGACTTTGAGGATTTATTCGCCCTGGATCTCGTCCTTCGGCGCGGCGGGCTTGACCTCCTCGGCCTTGTCGCCCTCGGGCTTCGGCGCGCTGCCGGGGGGGACGATCTTGTCGAGGTGGTCGCGGGGCGACGGGCGCTGGTTCAGGCCGAGGCCGTCCTTGACGCCGTCGCGGAAGTCGCGGACCGCGTTGCGCGTGAGCACCCGCTCGATGCCCGGCCGGACCTCGTCCAGCGGCTGCATGTCGCGCTTCTCGAGGACCTGGATGATGTGGAAGCCGAACTTCGACTCCACCGGATCGCTGACCTGCTCGGGCTCGAGGCCGAACGCGGCGTCGGCGAACTCGGGCACCCAGCGCTCGCGCGTCGCCCACGGCAGCTCGCCGCCGCGGCCCTTGCTGCCCCGATCCGTGCTGTGCTCCTTGGCCAGCGCGGCGAAGTCGCCCCCGGCGGTGATCTGGGCGTGGAGGTCGTCGGCCAGCGCCTTCTCCTTCACGAGGATGTGGCGGGCGCGGACCATCGGGCGCGAGTACTTGTCCTTGTTCTCGTCGTAGTACGCCTGGACGGCCTCGTCGCTGGCGGCGCTGTCCTCGACGGAGCTCAGCAGCGCCTGGACGTACGCCTTCTCGGCGGCGAGGCGGGCCGACATGCGGACCTGCGGGTCGTCGACCAGGCCGCGCGTCTGGGCCTCGGCGAAGAGCGCCTTGTTGAGGAGGACGCGGTCGGAGATGTCCTCCTTGCCCTTGTCGTTCTCGTAGCGCGTGCGGGCGCGCTTCGGGATCGTCAGCAGCTCGGCGTCCCACTCGAGCTGGGAGACCGTGTACTCGCCGGCCGTCTTGAGGACCTCGGACGAGTCCGCGGGTGCGTTGCAGAGCGCGTCGGACGACGACCCGGACGTGGACGTCGAGCCGTCGGTGTCTCCGCCGCCGCAGGCGACGAGGAGGCTGAGGGTCAGGGCGAGCAGCAGGGAGGAAGAGCGCATCGAATCTCCGAATCTGAGCGACGGCGGAGACTAATCGACCACCCTTCCCCCCGCAAGCGCGCCGCGACGCCCGGCTAGCGGCGGCGGCGGATCGCGGCGGCGGCGAGGACCAGCAGGGCGCCCAGCGAGGCCGAGCCGTCCGTCATCGAGGCGAGGCAGCCGGTGCAGCCGGCGCCGGTGTCGTCGTCGTCGTCGCCGGCCGCGTCGTCGTCGTCGCCGTCGTCATCGTCCGCCGCGTCGTCGTCGTCTGCCGCGTCGTCGTCGTCCGCCGCGTCGTCGTCGTCCGCCGCGTCGTCGTCGTCCG
>CAYFOA010000116.1:0-8672 GCA_964344575.1 uncultured Rickettsiales bacterium
GGCGGCGGGCAGGGGAGGTCGGCCGACGCGACGACGGTCGCGGCGGGGACGGGGGGCAGCGGCGGCTGCGGCGGGCCGGGGGGGCAGGCGGCGGCGGCGGTCGCGCTCAGGAGGGTGGCGGTCAGGGCGAGGGTGGCGACGAGCTTGGTCATGGGGGCTTCCGGGCTGTGCGGCGACACCGTGTCGGCGCACCCAGAAGCTACGAGCCGGCGGCCGCATCCCCCATCGGTCCCCGCCGGCCGGTCGCACCCCCCGCCGAGCGGTCGTCGTGACCGGTCGAACGGTCGAGCGGATCGGGCGGTCCGAGCGGATCGAGCGGTCCCTCACCACCCCAGGAGCTCCCGGAGCTGCTTGACCCGCCGCCGCGCCACCCGCACCTCGCGGTCCAGCGGCGCCTTCAGCTTGGCCAGCCAGACCCCCGCCCCGAGCGGCTCGAGGTGCGCGATCCACGCGACCTGGAGCACGGCCGCGCGGGACACGCGGACGAAGTCGGGGGAGGGCAGGCGGGCCTCCACCTCCTGCAGCGTGCCGTTCAGCCGGAACCGCCCCTCGGCCGTGTACGCGAACGCGATCGTGTCCTCCAGCTCGACCAGCGCGACGTCCCCGATCGACAGCGACAGCACCCGCCCGCCGCGGTGCGCGGCGAGGTGGTCCGAGGCGACCGCGCCGGCGGACGATCCGGACGCCGGGGCCGGAGCGGAGGGCGCGGACGTGGACGCGGTCCCGGGCGCGGCTGCTGCTGCTGCTGCTGCTGCTGCGGCGGCCCCGGGCGAGACCCCCGCCCCCGTCCTCGCCCACACCTGCTTCCGGACCCGCTTCATCGCCCGCGCGAGCGTCGCCGGCTCGACCGGCTTGAGCAGGTAGTCCGTCCCCTCCAGGGCGAACGCGCCGACCGCGTGCTCGGGGTGGGCGGTGGTGAAGACGGCGGCGGGGGCGAGGTCGTCCGGCATCGTCGCGCGGATGCTCGCGAGCGCGTCCAGGCCGGTGCCGTCGGGCATGTCGACGTCGAGCAGGACGAGGTCGGGGCGGAGGGTCAGGGCGAGGCGCGCGGCCTCGTTGCCGGACCCCGCCTCGCCGACCACCTCGACGTCCGGATGCACCGCCAGCAGCCGCTTCATCCGCGACCGCGCGAGCGGCTCGTCGTCCACGATCAAGGTGCGGATCGTCGTCATCTCGGGACCTCCGGCCGCGCCGCGGCGGCTCGTCGTCGGGGCGTTCGGACCGGGCTCACCGCGGCATCTCCAGGCGCAGGCAGGTGCCTTCGTCGGTCGGCTCCGCGAGGACCCGGGCGGCGCCCCGGAACGTGAGCGCGAGGCGCTGCTGGACGTTCGCGAGGCCCCCGCCCGCGCCGCCCGTCCCCGCGCCCGCGGCGCCTGCGCGATCGGTGGGGGCAGGCACAGACGCGGCGAGCAGCCGGGCCGCCACCTCCTCGGGGAGGCCGGGCCCGTTGTCGCGGACCCGCAGCACCAGGCGGCCGTCGTCCTCGTCCCCCTCGACCGACACCACCGCCCGCCCCGACGTCGCCTGCGCCGCGTACTTGACCGCGTTCTCGACGAGCGGCTGGAGCGTCAGCCCCGGCACCTCGGCGTCGTGGAGGTGCTGGTCCACGTCGACGTCCACGACCAGCCGGTCCCCCAGCCGCGCCTGCTCGATCCGGAGGTACCGCTCGGTCGCCTCGAGCTCCTGCCCCAGCGGCACCCGCCCCTCGGCGGACGACTTCAGGGTGTAGCGGAGCAGCCACGCCAGGTCCGTCACCAGCCGCTCGGTGGCCTCGGGATCGGTGTGCGTCAGCTCGGCGAGGGTGTTGAGCGCGTTGAAGAGGAAGTGGGGGTTGATCTGCGCCTGGAGCGCGCGCAGCCGAGCCTGCAGGGCGGCCTCCCGGAGCGCGGCGAGGCGGGCCTCCCGGGCCTCGATCTCCGCCGCCATCCGGCCGTGGGTGTAGACGAGCGCGACGAGCGCCCCCGCCAGCGCCGCGGCCCCGAGCAGGATCGCCGTCGCCTCCTGCCAGCGCAGCACCCAGTAGGCGAAGTGGCGGGTCAGCATCGTCGACCAGCACGCCAGGAGCAGCCCGACCAGCCCCGCGATCCAGTCCAGCAGCCGGAGGAGGAACGGCGGGAAGTCCCTCACCCCCGAGCGGAGCAGCATCCGGACGGCGATCGGCCCGACGAGCGCGGCGACGAGCGCGGTCGCCGGCCGCCACTCGGCGTGGAGCCACCGCAGCAGCACCAGCGCGCCGGCCCACGACGCCAGCAGCAGGAGGATCTCGGAGCCGACCCGTCTCGCGGTCACGCGGCGGAGTCTAACGGGGTATCTTCCGCCACCCCACGGAGCGACGATGCCGGACTTCCACTACGAGCCCATCCTCCAACCCGGCCCCCACGACGACACCCCCTGGAAGCTGGTCACGACCGACGGCGTCGAGGTCGTCGAGCTCGGCGGCGAGCGCTTCCTGAAGGTGGACCCGCAGGCGCTGACGGCGCTGGCGTCGGAGGCGTTCAAGGACGTCAACCACCTCCTCCGCGAGCGGCACCTCCGGAGCCTCGCCGGGATCCTCACCGACCCCGAGGCGTCCGCCAACGACCGCATCACGGCCCGGGAGCTGATGGACAACGCGATCATCGCCGCCGAGGGGATCTTCCCCGGCTGCCAGGACACGGGCACGGCGACGATCCAGGGGAAGCGGGGCGACCGCGTGCTCGTCGGCGGGGACGACGCCGAGGCGCTCTCCCGCGGCGTCTTCGAGCGGTACCGCGACTCCAACCTCCGCTACTCCCAGGTGGCGCCGCTGACGATGTTCGAGGAGAAGAACACGAAGACGAACCTCCCCGCGCAGATCGACCTCTTCGCGGCCAAGGGGATGCAGTACGACTTCCTCTTCGTGGCCAAGGGCGGCGGCTCGGCGAACAAGTTCTTCCTCCACCAGGAGACCAAGGCGGTGCTGCGGCCGGACCGGCTGCGGGAGTGGGCGTGGCAGGCGGTCCACAAGCTGGGGACCGCGGCGTGCCCGCCGTACCACCTCGCCGTCGTGATCGGCGGCCTGAGCGCCGAGATGACGATGAAGACGGTCAAGCTCGCGTCGACCGGCTTCCTGGACGACCTCCCGCGGACGGGGAACGAGCACGGGCGGGCGTTCCGGGACGTGGAGATGGAGGCGCAGTTCTTCGCGCTGACGCAGCAGACGGGCATCGGGGCGCAGTTCGGGGGGAAGTACTTCTGCCACGACGTCCGCGTGATCCGGCTCCCCCGGCACGGGGCGTCGTGCCCCGTCGGGATCGGGGTGTCGTGCAGCGCCGACCGGAACATCCTCGGCCGGATCGACGAGCGCGGCGTCTGGCTGGAGCAGCTGGAGACGAACCCCGCGCGGCTGCTCCCGGAGCTGGACGGGCACGGGGCGTCGGGGTCGGAGACGAAGGTCGACCTGAACGCCCCGATGGAGGAGATCCTGGCGACCCTGGGGGACCGGAGCATCGGCGACGTCGTGCACCTGAGCGGTCCGCTGATCGTCGCCCGGGACATCGCCCACGCGAAGCTGCTCCGGACGCTGGAGGAGACCGGCGACCTGCCGCCGTACGTCAAGGACCACCCGATCTACTACGCGGGCCCGGCGAAGACGCCGGAGGGGCACGCCTCGGGGAGCTTCGGGCCGACGACGGCGCAGCGGATGGACCCCTACGTGGCGCCCTTCCAGGCGATCGGCGCGTCGAGGGTCATGCTCGCCAAGGGCAACCGCGGCCAGGCGGTTACGGACTCGTGCGCGGAGCACGGCGGCTTCTACCTCGGCAGCCTCGGCGGCCCCGCGGCGCGGCTGGGGCGGGACTGCATCACGAAGGTCGAGGTCGTCGCCTACCCCGAGCTGGGGATGGAGGCGATCTGGCGGATCGAGGTGGAGGACTTCCCCGCGTTCGTGGTCGTCGACGACCAGGGGAACGACTTCTTCGCGAAGTTCCGCAAGCCGAAGAGCCTCGTCGAGCTGGGACGCGCCTAGCCGCCGGTGGCTAGCCCGCCATCAGGATCCCCATCAGCTGGTCGCTGTGGTTCATCAGCGTCTCCTGGGTGGTCCACCCGACGAGCCCCGAGGAGACGCGGATCAGGAACACGCCGCGCTTGCTGCCGTGCTCGAGGAGGATCCGGATGTCGCTGTCCGGGGCGACGTTGGCGACGACGCTGCCGCCGCCGGGCTCGGTCGTGATCGGGAACGTGCGGTCGACGTGCACCGTCGCGTCGACGTTGAAGTGCGCCTGGGGGACGTACTTCAGGGCACGGCCGTCCTCGCTGAGCGTGAGCTTGTGGCGGCGGGTCCAGTAGCGCTCGCCTTCGTCGGCGAGGAGGATGCCCCAGCCCGTCGAGCTCGCCTTCTCGACGTACAGCGCCTGGTCGCCGGGGGCGGTCATCGCCAGCGGCAGGGGCTTGCCGTCGCGGACCGTCCAGACCTGGCAGGTGACGAAGTCGCGCGGGCCGTGCTCGCAGACGAGCAGCTCCTTGAACGCGTCGGACTTGCGGATGTCCAGCGCGGTGACGTCGCAGGGGAAGTCGAACCCCTCGCACGGGATCAGGCCGTCGCCCAGCTGCAGGCCTTCCTCGGTCTGCGCGATCTTCTCGGGCTTGCCGTCACCGTCGAGGTCGACCTTCGGGAGCGGGGCGTCGTCGCCGGCGAGGGCGAGGGCGGCGGCGAACGTGACGGCGGCGGCGAGGGCGACGATCGGGGCGGACGGCTTCATGGGAGGGCTCCTTGCTCGACGAGGTGGCGGAAGTCTTCGTCGGCGAACTCGGCGCGGAGGCGCGACTCGGCGACGTAGTACCAGAGGCGGTAGTGGGACGGCGGGGGGCCGGCGTCGAGGGTGACGGGGACGGTGCGGGAGGCGGACGTCGCCCCGGGCGCGGCGGGCGGGATCCGGGTGTCCTCGACGAGGCGCCACGACGTGTCCGTCCGCTCGTGGCGGGTGCCGAAGCGGGCGCGGCCGAGCACCCCGGCGCAGGCCGCGTCCTCACACAGCTCGACGACGAACCGCCGGAAGGGGTCGCCGGTGGGGACCGCGTGCGCCGCGCCGGCGGCGGTGAGGGTGACGCGCGCGTGAGCGCCGGCGGCGTCGACCCCGACGTCGACCGCGAGCGCCGCCGCGAGGCCGGCGACGTCGTGCGCGCCGGGCATCGCGTGGTCGCCGAGGGGGAGGTGGCAGTCGGCGCACGTCTCCTCGGATCGCGACGCGGCCCACTCGGAGACGGTCGCCTGCATCGGCTCGTCGCTCCACGCGAAGGGGTACCCGGGGGTGTGGACGGGGAAGGGGAACTCGTGGCAGCGGGCGCACGTCGCGGTCCCCGCGAGGGCCTCGTCGCGGCGGACGCGGTGGGCGAAGCGGGCGCGCAGGGTCGGCCGGCGGGCCGTCAGGATGGGGCCGTCGGTCCCGTGGCACGCCCCGCAGCCGACGCCTTCGTCCGCGAGCCCGAGGTCCCGCAGCGGCGCGTGGCACTCGAGGCACCAGCCGGCCGGCCCGTCGCGCCCCGCGAGCTGGAACTTCGGGTCCGTGAACGCGCCCGAGTGCCCCGAACCGGTCCACTGCGCGTGCGTCTCCTCGTGGCACTCGGCGCAGTCCGCCGCGGCGGTCGCGGAGGCCCGCCCCGACCCGGCGGGGGCGGTCGTCGCCAGGAGCCCGACCGCGAGGGTCGCCGCCCCGATCGCACCGAACGCGCGCAGCACCGTCGCATCCTACGCGCGCCCGCTACACTCCCCGCTCCTCACCCTGGAGGGGAGCAGGCGCGATGAGCGATTCGATGAGCGTGGTCGACTTCCTGTCGACGGTCCCGGGGTTCGACGCCCTGTCCGGCGAGGACCTCCAGCGGGCGGCCGACAGCTCCGCGGTGCTGGCGTTCAACGACGGCGAGTACCTCATGCGGAAGGGGGCCGAGGGGGACATCATGCACGTCCTCTACGAGGGGACCGTGCGGGTGCCGGTGTTCGACGGGACGGGGCGGCTCCGGACGATGGCGCACGTCACCGAGGGGGACATCGTCGGCGAGATGGCGCTGCTCACCGGCGACCGGCGGACGGCCGACGTCATCGCCGAGGGGCGGGTCAAGACGATCGCGTTCGCGCGCGAGACGGTCATGCCGCTGCTCGCCGAGCACCCGCCGCTGGCGCGGTTCCTGACGGAGATCCTGGGCAAGCGGCTGGACGAGTCCGGCGGGATCGAGCAGGTCGGCAAGTACCGGCTGCTCGGGAAGATCGGCGAGGGCGCGACGGCGAAGGTCTACGAGGCGGTCCACCCGGGGCTGAACCGGACGGTCGCGATCAAGATGCTCGGCCACGAGCTCGTCTACGACCGCGACTTCAAGGACCGGTTCCTCGACGAGGCGCGCACGATCGCCGGCCTCGGCCACCCCAACATCGTCCAGGTGTTCGACACGGAGCAGGCGTACGCGACGTGCTTCGTGGTGATGGAGCGGCTCGAGGGGACGAACCTCCTGGAGCACCTCCGGCACCGCGCGCCGATCGACCCCGAGGAGGCGTGCGCCGTCCTGCGGCAGGTGGGGGAGGCGCTGGCGTACGCGCACGCCAACGGGATCGTCCACCGGGACGTCAAGCCGGCGAACATCGCGATCGACGAGGACGGCGGGGTCAAGCTGATGGACTTCGGCATCGCCGCGAAGGTGCGGGAGTCGACGAGCGGGGAGCGGGCCGAGATCGTGGAGGGGACGCCGCGCTACATCGCGCCGGAGGCGGCGCTGGGCCACGCGGTCGACGGGCGGGCGGACATCTACAGCCTCGGCGTGGTCGCCTTCGAGATGGTGACGGGGCGGCCGGTGTTCGGGGGGTCGTCGGTGACGGAGCTGGTGCAGGCGCACGCCACGCGTCCCCCCCCGGACGTGACCCAGCTGCACCGCGGGCTGCCCCCGGGGCTGGCGACGTTCATCCAGCGGAGCCTCCGGAAGAAGCCGGCCGACCGGATCGGCGACTGGAACGAGATCCGCGGCCTGCTCGGGGGCAAGGACACGCTGGCGGCGGCGATGGCGCGGATGGAGGAGCGGGTCATCCGGGTCCGCTACCGGCCGGAGGGCCGGGCGCGCGTGGACAAGGCGGTCGCGGCGCTGAAGCGGACGGTGCTGGCCCTGCCCGACGGCGACCTCGCCCAGGCGGTGCTCCAGACCCCCAGCGCGGCGACGTCGCCGGGGACGAAGAAGCCGGAGAAGGCGACGGGCTGGTTCGCGAAGATCACCGGTCGGACCGATCCGAACATCGAGGCCACCCGGTCGATGGACACGCTCCCGGAGGACTGAGCTACCGCGGACGGCGGCGGCGGCGGACCGCGGCCTCGGCGTCCCGCTCGATCCGTCCCCGCTCCCACACCGCCTCCCACCACCGGTCGTCGAGCCGGGGATCGGCGGCGCGGGCCTGGGCGCGGACGTAGTCGACCTTGGCCGCGATCACCCGGTCGACGAGGGCCTGCTCGGCCACCTCGTGGGGCTTCGACATCAGCCACGCGAAGACCTCGGCCTTGTCCTCGCGGGCGCTGACGAGGCTGTAGCGGGTGAGGAAGCCGGGGTGGTGGATGGTCAGGCGGCCGTCCAGGTCGCCCCGGGCCTTCGCCCCGCGTCGGCCGCCGTACCGGGCCCCCGGGGGGTTCAGGCCGATCCACCGGCGGTCGCGCCGTGGCGCCGTCGCCGCGTCGATGAAGTGCATCAGCTCGTGGTGGAGCGTCTTGCCGATCGCGCGCCGGCCGCCGACGTCGATGAGGATCGACCCGGTGGAGGTCACCGCGAGGCCGCCGAGGCCGACGTCGCCCCGGCCGAGGCCGGCGACGAAGACGAAGCGTTGGACGCCGAGCTCGTCGAGGAAGCCCGGGGGGTAGAGGCCGACCGCCTCGCGGAGGGCGGGGATCAGGGCGAGCGCGTCGGCGGGGTCGGGGCGACGCCCGGTGTAGCCGCCGATCTCGAAGACGTCGCCGGCGGCCCGGATCTCGGCGCCGGTGCCGCGGCGGGCGCCCCCGAGGCGCTGGCGGCTGAGGAGCACCCAGTCCACCTCGGGGAGCTTCCACCCGATGCGGGGTCCGTCCTTCGGGGGTCTGGCGGGGTCGTGGTCGGGCACGAGGGCGTCGCCGGTGCGGGCGGGGGACGGGGACGCGTCCCGGGAGGGGCCGGGATCGGGGGCCGGGGCGGAGCACCCCGTCGCGAGGGCGAGGGCGAGGGCGGCGGCGGCGGCGGCGAGGCGGATCGCGGGCGGCGGTCGTGACGGCACGTCACGGAGTACGACCCCGGAGGCCGCGCGGCAGGGTCAGGTCAGGGCGTCAGCGTGACGACCACGGGGAAGTGGTCGGAGTAGGTCGACCGCCACCAGTCGAAGTCGGACTCGGGGTGTCCGAGGATGGTCGCGTCGTACGACGAGAACGTCTCCAGGAGGTCGGCGTGCATGACCGCGTGGTCGATGAACTCGCCTTGGATCTGCTCGCCGTCGACCCAGTGGTACCAGCCCGTCGAGGTGACCGACTCGGGGGGGAGGTGGCCGGTGAGGAAGGTCCACTCGGGGACGTTGAGGAGCGTGCCGTCGAAGGCGCTGTCGGCGGGGGGGTCGTAGGGGTCGTCGTTGAGGTCGCCGATGAGGAGGAGGCGCTGGTCCTCGCGCTCGTCGGCCCACGCGGCGAGGCGCTCCGACGCGGCGCGGCGCCGGTCGACGTCGTCGC
>CAYFOA010000116.1:8682-22765 GCA_964344575.1 uncultured Rickettsiales bacterium
TGGGCCTTGAGGTGGAGGCTGACGACGTCGAACGTGTCGGTGCGGAGGTCCTGGGTGATCTCGACGGTGACGTGGAGCGGGGGGCGGGGGAAGGCGTAGGAGTCGTCGGCGAAGAGCACCTGCTCGTCGAGGACGGAGACGCCGCGGTCGGGGCGGTAGAGGACGCCGACGGACGTGTCCCAGGTGCGCCAGGGGGCGTGGACGGCCTCGAAGTCGGTGCGGGCGACGACCTCGTCGAGCGCCTGCACGACGTCGAAGGGCTCATTCTCCACGGGGCGGAGCTCCTGGACGGCGAGGACGTCGACGTCGAGCTGATCGAGGTAGTCGCCGACGTCGTCGAGGCGCCACTCGTCGGGGCCGTAGTCGCTGAAGTTCTCGAGGTTCCAGGTGCCGACCGAGAGGGGGCGGATCGGATCGGGATCGTCGGGCGCGGGGCACGCGGCGAGGGTGAGGGCGAGGGCCGGGAGGGCGGCGGCGGCGGCGGCGGCGGCGGCGCGGAGCATGACGGCGCGGACGCTACCGCGCCGGGGGGACTCCGGCGAGGGCTTCTTCGGCGCCGAGGCGGGCGGCGAGGGCGGGGAGGGCGCCGGCGGGGCCTCGCCAGCGGAGGTCGTCCAGGGTGTGGGGGAGGGGGACGTCGGCGCGGCGGACGGACAGGTTGCGGGCGAGGAGGAGCTCCAGGCGGCGCTCGACGAGGACGGCGTGGAGGCGCGCGCCGCCGCGGAGGCCGGCCTCGGCGAAGGCGTCGCGGTCCGTCGGGATGGAGGCGACGTCCCCCCAGCGCTGGAGCGCGGCGGCGGCGGCCTTGGGACCCCAGCCGGGCAGCCCCGCGAGGCCGTCCGAGGGATCGCCGACGAGGGCGTGGAAGTCGGGGATCTGGGAGGGCGCGATGCCGAAGCGGGCGCGGACGGCGTCCTCGTCGGTGACCACGTCGCGGGTCCGGTCGAGGAGCACGACGCGGTCACCCCGGACGGACTGGAGGAGGTCCTTGTCGCGGGTGCAGATCACGACGCGGCCGACGTCGTCCGCCCACCGCGCGGCGCCCGTGGCGAGGGCGTCGTCGGCCTGGTAGCGGGACATGGGGAGGAGCGCGATGCCGAGGGCGCGGACGACGTCGGCGGCGAGCGGGTTCTGCTCGCGGAGCAGCGCGTCGGCGGATCCGTCCTTCTTCGCCGGCCGCGTCATGCGATCCATGGCGAACGCGACGTGGGTGAGGCCGTCGGTCCGGAGCAGCTTCGCCAGCGTCCACAGCAGCGCCCGGCACGCTCCGATCTCGTTCCCGTCCGCGTCCTGCGCGCGGGGAGCGCCGTGGAAGCAGCGGAACAGCTCGAACGTGCCGTCGACGAGGTAGAGGTGCATGGGCGGGGTCAGGGGCGCGGCGGTCGGGGCGGCGGGATCACGTGCTCCAGGGGGCCGTCGTGGCGGAGCGCCCAGTAGAACGGGAGCGGCAGGTACAGCGGCCCGAGCTTCATCAGCTCCCACCCGAGGAGGAGGTCCTGGCTCCCCTCGTTGACGGCGACGAGCGGGGTGAAGCCGAGGCGGGCGACGTCGAAGAACGTGTTGCCGGCGCCGCCGTAGTCGAGGAAGTGCGTCCCCGTGTAGCCCTTGGGGAAGCGGATGCCGGCGGTGGGGCGGACGCGGTAGTGGCCGAAGGTGACGGGCTCGCCGCGGCGGTTCGTCAGGGGGCGCTGGGGGCCGTCGATCCCGGTCTGCTCCACCTTGACGTTCCAGCCCCGGACGTCGTCCCCCTGGGCGTCGCGGGCGAAGGTCTTCCGGAACGTGTGCCAGAGGAGCTTGCGGGCGAACCCGGGGAGGCTGAGGTCGACGCCGAGGTACTGCCGTCCGGCGAGGGTGCCGGGGTCGAGGGGGTGGCCGGCGAGGAGGACCTGGTGGAGGTCCCGCCCCTTCATCGCCATCAGGTCCTGGAGGGTCAACGTCGTCAAAGGGCGGCTCCGAGGGCGCGGCGGGCGCAGAGGGTGGCGACGGCCATGATGGGGATCTGGGGGTTCACGCCGAGGCTGGTGGGGAACACCGACGAGTCGGCGACGAACAGGTGGTCGACCGCATGGTGCCGGAAGTCGGGTCGGACGACGCCCCGACGGGGGTCGGAGGCCATCCGGCAGGTCCCGAACATGTGGGTGACGACGGACCGGTAGGCGCTCGCGCGGCGGGGGCCTTCGCGCTCGAGGCGGACCAGGTCGTCGAGGCTGCTGGTGTGCGGCGCGATCCCGCGGACGCCGGGCGACACGAAGTCCGCCCCTGCCGCCAGCATCATCTCCCCCATCACGCGGAGGCCGCGCCGGAAGAGGGCGACGTCGGCGCGGCTCGGGCTCCAGAAGACGACGGGGCGGCCGCGCAGGAGGCGGACGCGGCCGCGGGCGGAGGCCTTGACGGCGACGCCCCAGTCGAGGCGGTGGTCGAGGTCGGCGACGGCGGCGGAGAGCGCGCGGCCGGCGCCGTGGAGGCGGCTCGCCATGACGCCGAGACCGAACCCGAGGGCCTCGAACTTGAGCCCCTCGGCGCGCAGGCCGGTGACCTCGTGCCCCTGGGTGGCGCCCTCCCACATGCGGACGGGGTCGGGGAAGCGGCCCTCCATGGAGACGCCGGGGTGGCACTGGAAGTGTCGGCCGACGGGGCCGTGGCGGAGGGCGCTCTTGAGGAGGAGGGCGGGGGACTGGACGGCGGAGGCGGCGAGGACGACGCCGCGGGTGGCGTCGGCGCGGACGAGGGCGCCGCCGTCGCTGACCCCGACGACGCCGGTGGCGCGGCCGCGGTCGGTCCGGATGCGGGTGACCTCGACGGAGCTGAGGACGGCGGCGCCGGCCTCCTCGGCGTCGCGCAGCAGCGTGGCGTCGGCGCTGAGCTTGGCGCCGGTAGGGCAGCCCTGCATGCAGCGTCCGAGGCCTTCGCAGTCGCGGACGTTGCGGCGGATGGGGCGGTGGTCGAGGCCGAGGGCGTCGGCGCCGCGGGCGAGGAGGTCGTTCTTGGGGCCGGCGACGGCGGGGTCGGTGGGGCGGACGTGGAGGCGTTCTTCGAGGGCGTCGGTGGCGGCTTCGAGGGCGTCCCAGGGGAGGGCGCCGGCGAGGGCGGGGTCGTCGGCGAGCCAGGCGTCGTGGACGTCGCGGGGGGTGCGCCAGCAGATGGCGCCGTTGATGGGGGAGGAGCCGCCGACCATCTTCCCCTGGACGTAGGGGGTGGGGGCGGCGCCGAGGGCGAGCGAGGCTCCGAAGCCGCGGTAGGTGGCGGCCATGGAGTCGAAGGCGGGCTCGACGTAGTCGTCGGGTTCGAACCAGCGGCCGGCCTCGACGACGGCGACGGACGCGCCGGCGGCGGCGAGGGTGCGGGCGGCGGCGGCGCCGGCGGGTCCGGAGCCGACGACGACGAAGTCGGCGGTTCGGTGCAGGGGTGCGCGGACGTCGCGCCCGTCGACGCGGTTCACGGGGACTCCGGGGGGGCAGCGCGGGCGGCTGCCTGGACGTCGGGGTCGGCGAAGTACGCGAGGCAGGCGACGAGCTTGGCGACCTCGAGGAGGTCCCGGAAGAGGGGGAGCCGATCGGCGCGGACGACGACGGCGTCACGCTGGTCGTCGTTCAGCCGGGGCAGCGTGCGGAAGTGCAGCAGGAGCCACGGGAGGACGCCGGCGACGGCGAAGACGGCGAGCCGCAGCCCGACCCGCAGGTGCCACGGCGCGACGGCGTGGAAGCGGGGCCAGAAGTCGTCGAGCGAGACGTCCCCCAGCCCGGGCCGGCCGTCCCCCGGCGACGGGAGGATCGACGCGAGGAGCGCGTCACGCCAGCGACGCTCGAGGCGAGTCCACGGCACGGCCGCAGCTTAAGGGTCCGAGGCCTCGGCCTCAGCGGCGGTTTCGGTTTCCCAGACGAACCGAAACCATGTCTGAGACCCCTCAGCGCCCGTTTCGGTTTGCCTGAGAAACCGAAAGGGACGCTGAGGGGCGGTACGCTCGACCCGTGCCGGTTCCGGAAGCGGATGTCGTTCGTGTGCGGGGGCCCGACGGGCAACCCATCGAGACGCTCGACGAGTGGTCGGTCCGGGGCGGTCCGCAGCAGAGCTACCAGTGGCGGGACGGTCGCTCTGCGAAGGAGTGCGCGAGGGCGTGGCTCCGGACGGGGTCTCCCGCGGTCCCGGCCGAGCTGACCTCGCTGTTCGACTCCCATCCCCTCCTCGCCGGCCTGCGGGTCGAGGAGGCCGTCGCGGAGATCGAGACGAGGCTGGATGCCTACGGCCGGGGGCGGGTTCACGACCTGGTGCTGACGGGAGCGACCGACGACCGGTCGGTCGTGGTGAGCGTCGAGGCGAAGGCGGACGAGAGCTTCGGCGAGCTCGTCGCGAATGCCCGCGCAGCGGCTGTCGCGAGGCGCCCCCGGAGCCGGGTCCCCGACCGGATCGAAGGACTGCGCCGCGCGCTCTTCGGGCCCGCGGCCGAGGTCGACGGGCTCCGCTACCAGCTTCTGTACGGCGTCGCGGGTGCCCTCATCGAAGCGGCCGCGCGAGGAGCCGACGTGGCCGTGTTCGTCGTCCACGAGTTCGCGTTCCCGGGGCACGTGGACGCAGCCGCGCTGGAGAGGAACGGCGCCGACTTCGACGCAGCGGTGTCGGCCCTCGGCGGGGCCCCGCCAACCAACGGCCATCTCGTCGAGGTGCCGCCGGTGCCCGGGTACGGGGACGTCCCGGCCGGGATGCCGCTCCTGATCGGGAAGGCTCGGTACCCCGCGGCCTAGGGAGTTGGCCCCGCGTTCTGCTGCCCGCGCGTCGCGGCCCGCTGCTGCTCAAGCCGGCAGGGCCAGGACTTCCAGGCAGGGGAGGTCGTCGGCTGAGAGGCGCGCCGGCAGGGCGGCGCCTCCCGGAAGATCGCCGAGGTGAATGGGTCGAACGGCTTCCTGCCAGATCCGGGTGCCCTCGCGGACCCGAACATCGCTGACGCGGGCTCCCTTCTTGAACTCGAGCGCCTTGGGGTCCACGAGTGCGTCCTTCGGGACCCAGAGAAACGCGATCCCCTCGTTGGATCCCGGGGGGGTGAGCAGCAGCCCCTTGTGCTCTCGTCCCTGGATGTTCTTGTCTCCGTAGACGACGCCGTCCAATGTCCAGCAGCGGTCCTCGAATGCGGGAAGGGCCCCCGGTTCCTTTTCGTCCATCGCTCCTCCTGAAAGAAGTCGAGCCTACCAGTTTCGCGCCTCGGGGCTCCGCGTTGCACTGGGCCCATCCCCGTGGAAGTCGGGGGCTCGAAGCGGGGTGGACGGCACGGCCGCAGCTCGGGGGACCGGGTTCGCGCCGGCGCTACTTGCAGACGACGTCGAACCTCGTCTTGCCGGCCACCTTCACCGTTCCGACCTTCTTCCCGTCGCAGTACATCGTGATGGTCGTCCCCACCGTCCCGCCGAAGTCGATCGCGTACTTCCCGCTGGAGTCGGGGAAGCCCTTCCTCGAGTTCCACGAGGTCGAGATCGTGTGGTTGCCCTTGAGGCACTTCTCCCCCGACGAGTTCTTGCAGGTGCCCGAGATCGAGTCCGCGAGGACGACCGTCGGGAAGGCGAGCGCGGCGATCAGGATTGCGGCCGGAACCACGCGACGCATCAGGCCTCCCGTCCGCCCGCAGGGTACGACGGAACGCGAGGTGACACACGCCTCGACCCGTCGGCTCTCCCACTCGAGATCGTTTCACCGCGGTCTCAACCGTGGCTCCCGGCAGCCAGGTCGCGCGGAGGGCCTACAAGCGCCGCCGTCGCGCCGAGGCTCCCTACGACTGCGGAGGTGGCAAGATGGCTGGTTCATGGGACGGAAGGTCATCGGTATTCACTTCGTGTGTCGTGACGACGCGAACGTCGTCGACCACGGGGACGGCACATCCGACACGGGGTTCTGGGTCGTGGGCAGGGCCCACCGACCCACCGTCGAGTACGTAGCGCTGCACGAGGCGAAGTCGGAGCCCTCGTATCGGCAGGGCCGCGTCCTTTCCTGGCGGCCGGTGATCTGGGGTGGACGACAGCGCGTCATCTTCACCGTCCGCCACGAGGAGCCGGCGATGGCCTGGAGGGGGGAAGGGTCGGGTGAGCGCGGCTACCTATGGGGCTGAGTGGCCGGCAGCGGGAGGAGGACCGTGACGGGGCTCTTCGCGCTGGGATGGGACGTCGGCGGCTGGCAAGGCAAGGCAAACGCGGTGGCCGCCGCGTCGTGGAACGGCGAGGACGTCGAGTGGCACGGTTCGACGAGCTTCCAGCTCCCCCGGGATGAGCACCCACCGCTCGACGTGCACGCGCTCGTAGCGAAGCTGGGCGACGAGGCGACCGAGGCGTTCGCCAAGGCCAGGAGCATCGTGATCGCGGTGGATGCCCCGCTGGGGTTCCCCGTGGGGTTCTCCCGCCTGGTGAGCGGTGAGCCTGGGCCCGGGTGTGCGCCGAGGCGCGAGATCGACAGCGGCCTCGCCTATCGGGAGACCGACCGGCACGTCCACGCGACCTTCGCCAAGAAGCCCCTGTCCGCCGCTTTCGACAAGCTCGGGAACCCCGCGACGGTCGCGATCTCGCACGTCCGCCGATGGCGTGATGACGGGTTCCAGGTCGTTCCGATCGGCTCCTCGACCGCTGTGGAGAGGTCGATCATCGAGGTGTACCCGGCGCTGGTGAAGCGAGGACAGAAGCGCGACGGCAAGGCGATCCCATGGGCCCGGTCACTTGCGGGGACGGGCTGGAAGGGGAGGCGAAGTCGCGACGAGCAGGATGCCGTGCTGTGCGCGGTCCACGCGCTTTGCTTCGCGTTGGGGAGCGAGGGCGGTGGTCGGTTCCCGAAGCTCGAGCAGCCAGCGGAGTGGACGGACGAGCATCTGGCCGAGGGATGGATCTTCTTCGTCAGGCCGTGAGCCAGCTCCGGAGCCAATCTGGACCCGTCGAAGCCGGGGTGCTGCTGGGGGCAAACCTTGCTGCAACACCCCAGTCCGACGGTCCGAGGCGCGTCCTGGATGGACGCGATCCCCGCTCTTGGCGTCTCCGCGTCTTCGCGCCTCGCGCGGCGTCCTGGACGGACGACGCGCACCCGGCCCGGGGCCGAATCGAGACGACCTTCCCGGACGACCGCCCGAGCCTGCTAGTGCTCGGCGCTCCCCCAGACCTCCGCCAACCTCCGGTCCCTCCCACACCCCAGGCGGTAGCTCCTGTAGTGGACCGGGTTCTTCTTCCAGAAGTCCTGGTGGTAGTCCTCCGCCGGCCAGAACACCGCGCCGTCGTAGACGTGCGTCGCGATGTCCTTGCCGAAGCGCTCCGCGTGGGCCGCCTTGGTGTCGTCGGCGAGCTTCTTCTGGTTCGCGTCCAGGGCGAACACCGCGCTCCGGTACTGGGGGCCCTTGTCGCAGAACTGGCCGTTCACCTGGAAGGGGTCGATCTGGCGCCAGAAGACGTCGAGGAGCTCCGCGTACGTCACCTTCGACTTGTCGTAGACCACCCGGACCACCTCTGTGTGGCCCGTCCGGCCGTAGCCGACCTCCTTGTACGTCGGCGCCTCCTCGGGGCCGCCCGCGTAGCCCGAGACCGCCTCGATCACGCCTTCGTGCACGTCGAACACCGACTCCACGCACCAGAAGCAGCCCCCCGCGAAGAGCGCGACCCCTTGGCCGGCGTCGTCCGTCGCCGCCGGGGCCACGCCGCGGGCCACGTCGCGCATGTAGGCGTCGTCTTTCGGCTCGCCGGCGACGCAGGTGGCGGCGACGGCGAGCAGGGCCGTGGCGCCGAGGGCGAAGAGCAGCGCGGTGACGCGGGGCATGGCGGGGACCTCCATCTGCAGGAGGATACGAGCCAGGATCACGATCGGTTACCCGGCGATCGTCTACAGTCCGCCGCCATGGACATCCGGACTGTCACCGTTCTCGGCGCCGGCACCATGGGGCACGGCATCGCGCAGGTCAGCGCCATGGCCGGGTTCGAGGTGCGGCTCTACGACCTCGAGGAGGCCCTCGTCGACCGCGGACTCGCCAAGCTGTCCGCCAACCTCGACAAGGGCGTCGCCCGCGGCAAGGTCGACGCCGACCTCGCCGAGCAGTCCAAGGCGCGCGTCTCCGGCACCGTCGACCTGCAGACCGCCTGCGCCGGCGGCGACCTGATCGTCGAGGCCGTCCCCGAGAAGCTCGACCTCAAGCGCGCGCTCTTCGCCGAGGCCGAGGGGTACGCCCCCCTCGCCATCTACGGGACCAACACCTCGTCCCTCTCCATCGCGTCCATCGCCGAGGGCGTCACCGCCCCCGAGCGCGTCATCGGCCTCCACTTCTTCAACCCCGTCCACATCATGAAGCTCCTCGAGATCGTCGTGCACGACGGCACCGACGACGCCGTCCTGGACGCGTGCCGCGCGTACGGCGCCGCCATCGGCAAGGAGTGCATCACCGTCCGCGACTTCCCCGGGTTCGCCACGTCGCGCCTCGGCGTCTGCCTCGGCATGGAGGCCATCCGCATGGTCGAGCAGGGCGTCGCCTCGCCGCAGGACATCGACACCGCCATGGTCCTCGGCTACCGCCACCCCATCGGCCCCCTCAAGCTGTCCGACCTCGTCGGCCTCGACGTCCGCATGCACATCGGCGAATACCTCGCCGACAAGCTCGACAACCCCGCCTTCCGGCCCCCCGAGCTGATGAAGCGCATGGTCGCCGAGGGGAAGCTCGGCAAGAAGACCGGCCGTGGGTTCTACGACTACGAGTGACGTGACCGGCGTCGACGCCGTCCGGGCCTGGGTGCGGACGTTCGTCATCCGCCTCAACCTCTGCCCCTGGGCCGCCGGCGCCGACGTCCGCTACGTCGCCAGCCCCGCGAAGGACGACGCCGAGCGCCTCGCCGACCTCCTCGTCGCCATGAAGACCATGGACGAGGGGGACACGCCGGGCACGACCCTCGTCGTCTACGAGCCGATGCCGTGGGACGACTTCCTCGACCTCGTCGCCATGGCCGAGGACCTCCTCCGGGCGGAGGGCTACGAGGGCGTCTACCAGCTCGCCCACTTCCACCCGGACTACCGCTTCGAGGGCGTCGAACCCGACGATCCCGCCAACCGGACCAACCGCGCCCCCGCCCCGACGCTCCACGTCCTCCGGTGCGACGACGTGGCCTGGGCCGTGGACGAGTGCGGGGGCGACACCAAGGCCGTCTGGGAGCGGAACGTCGCCCTGATGCGCGAGCGCTACTGACCGGCGACGTACTCCCAGTCCGCGTCGAACATCCCCGCGTTCCGCGTCCCCGTCTCCCCGTACACGATCCAGTCCGGCAGCCCCGCCCGCGAGCTGAACGGCACCAGGTCGAACAGCGCCCACTGCGCGTCGTCCGTCGCCGTCGCCACCGCCCCGACCTTGCCGCCGTCGTCGAACACCATCACCAGCGAGCTGCTCCCGTAGTCGACCGGCCCGAGGTCGATCTCGTCGCCGTTCCAGCTGAACCCCGCCGGCTCCCCCAGCTCGTCCTCGTCCACCCCCACGTAGACCAGCTGGTAGTCCGCCGCGATCGCGTCCGTCAGCTCGCTGTACGGCACCCCGCAGGCCCGCCCGTTGCCCAGGATCGCCCAGTACGACGTCAGGAACGAGCTGTACTCGGCCCACAGCCCCCCGTCCGCGTACACGTAGCAGAAGGGCCGGCGGTAGACCTGGTTGTAGGGGCCGTAGACGTCGTGCTGCTTGCCCGACGCGGGGCCGTTCGTGATCGGACCCTCCGTCACCGTCACCAGCGCGCCGTCGATCGTGACCTCGGCGATCCCCTTCGCCAGCAGCGCGTCCCCGTCCAGGATCAGCGTCCGGACGTTCTCCGTCAGCAGCATCACGCTGTCCTCGTCCGTCTGCTCCGACGTCACCTCCACGTCCGCGTACATCGACTCGGCGCTGCTGATCGTCACGTAGCTGTGGACCGGGCTGTACGCCGGCGACGGGCTGCGGAAGTAGAAGTCGAGCTCCGTGGGGTCCCGCTCGTGCTCCCGCGCCCACTCGAACATCGGCTCCCAGTCCACGCAGTCCGCCCCCGGCTCGTCCGGGTCCGCGTCCCACCAGTGGCCGGCCCCCTCCTCCCAGTGGTTGTGCGCGTCGTCCGTTACCTCGCTGACCGCCGCGAACATGGTCTCCCCCTCGCTGAAGGGGACGTTGTCGTCCGCGGTCCCGTGGATCACGAACGCGCCGCGCTGCTCCAGGTTGTCGATGTAGTTGAGCGTCTGGCTGTGCGCGCGGGACCGGCCGAACGCCCCCGTCGGGACCGACCCGCCGCCGTACGTGTAGAAGCTCTCCCACCCCGCCGACGGGGCGACCGTCGAGAACCGGCCCGGCGTCGTCACGCCCACGTGCCACGTCCCGTGCCCGCCCATCGAGTGCCCGCCGAGGTACTGCTTCGTGGGATCGGTGTCGAACCGGGCGATCGCGTCGTCCATCGCGGCGAGCGCGTTGAACCGCCCCCACTCCTCCCAGTCGAAGCCGAACTCGTGCCGGTTCGTGGGCGCGATGATGAAGGCCCAGTCCTTCGCCGAGTACGCCCCCGCCTGGCCCTTCCCCTGGACGCCGGCGCCGTGCAGCGACAGGTAGAGCGCGTAGTCGTCCCGGTCGGGGTCGTAGTCCGACGGCCGGAGCACGCCGTACCGCTGGACGCTGCCGTCGGTCGGGTCGATGAACGTCTGCCAGTAGGCCGCCGCCGGGTCCGTGACCGTGATCTCGACGTCCCGCTGGTACGAGAACTCCAGCCCCGGGGCGACGATGTGCAGGGTCGCCGTCAGCGGCGTCTCGGGATCCGTGGGCGCGTCCTTCAGCCGGAGGAGGCAGCCGAGCTGGCTCACGGTCGCCGGACCGATCGACGGGAACGTCGTCGACGTCGCCTCGAACCAGTCGCTCTCCACCACGTCGCAGCGGACGTTCGGGAGGTAGCGGCGGACCAGGTTCAGGACGGGGACGCCGAGCCAGTGTTCGCCGGTCTCTCCGACGACGAGGTCCGGCGCGGTCAGGTCCATCGTGTTCATCCACAGCTCGTCCGTCGTGGACCAGACCTGCAGGACCATGTCGCGGTACCGGAGCGAGCGGAACACGACGAGCGAGTTGTCCTCGGACGGGACCCCGGGGACGCGGACGCGGCCGTGGCCGTAGAAGTAGCCGGGCTGGAGGTGCGAGCCGACGTAGACGCCGGACGTGCCGTTGGCGCGGATGACGAGGCGGTCGCCGACGTCGGGGCGGTCCTCGAGGCGGGCCACGGCCCACGCCGCGTTGGCGCTGAAGCCGCCGATGTTGCCGTCCTCGTTGGGGTCGACGTCGAACCACGTGACGCCGGACTCGTCCGTCCCCGTCGACGGCCAGTCGAACGTTCCCCCGCGGACGGCGGCCTCGCCGGGGTCGTTCGCGACATCGTTGATGAGGGCCACGCGGAACTCGGAGATGTCGAGCCGGACGGCCTCGACGTAGTCCGCGACGGGCGGGTCGCCGACGGGCTCCGGCTCGGGTTCCGGTTCGGGGCAGCCTGCGAGGAGCGGCAGGACGACGAGCAGGGCGACGGTCGCGCGCATGCGCGTCTTATAGAGGGGGCCGCCCCGGGCGGAAAGGCGTCATCAGGACACCCCGCAGATCCCGCGGACGTGGGCGATGACCTCCCGGCGGCGGCGGGCGACCGAGGCCTTGTCGAAGACGTCGGGCTCGCCGCGGAGCTGCTCGCTGAGCTCGTGGACGGCGAAGTAGGTGAGGTGGACGCCGGTGATGCTGAGGACCGCGTCGGCCGGGTCGGCGAGGGCGAACTCGCCCGCGTCGGCGCCGGCCTGGAGGAACGCGACGGCCGTGCCGAGGACCTGGTCGAAGACCGCCCCGCCGGCGCCCTCGAAGAAGGGGCCCCGGTCCATGACCTCGCGGAAGAGGAGGCGCGCGGCGCGGGGCTCGCCCGCGAGGTAGTCGGTGATGACGGAGCTGAGGCGGTCGAGGCGGTCCGAGAACGAGCCGTCCCCCGACGCGGCCTCGGCGACCATCGCGCCGAGGTTGCCGAGGACGGAGGAGAGGACCTCGAGGTAGAGCGCCTGCTTGCTGCCGAAGCGGTGGAGCAGCGAGGACTTCCGGATGCCGGCGGCGTCGGCGATCCGGTCGAGGCTCGCGCCGGCGTAGCCGTGGTCGGCGAAGGCGTCGACGGCGTGGCGGATCAGGACGCCGCGGGGGACGGGGACGCGGGGGCGGCCGGCTCGGCGGGGCATGGGGAGGATCTAGCAGATTCGGACTTGCTTATCTACCAGTCGTTCGATAAGAATCCCGCCGTGCTGAACCGAACCCTGCTCGCCGCCGTCCTCTTCGCGCTGTCCTCCCTGGTCGTCGCCGCCTGCCCGGCGCCGTTCCCGGGGGATGGGGACGCGAACGACTACGAGAACGAAAACGAGAACGAGGACGAGGACGAGGACGAGAACGAGAACGAGGACGAGAACGAGAACGAGAACGAGAACGAAGACGAGAACGAGAACGAGGACGAGATCGACGACGAGAACGAGGGCG
Organism: uncultured Rickettsiales bacterium; assembly: GCA_964344575.1. Lineage (GTDB taxonomy): Bacteria > Myxococcota_A > UBA796 > UBA9615 > UBA9615 > JAAESI01. The sequence continues at coordinate 21,158 of CAYFOA010000116.1, forward strand.
ACGGCGACGGCGACGGCGACGGCGACGGCGAGGGCGACGGCGACGGTGACGGCGAGCCCGACGACGACTACCTCGACCCCTTCGCCGGCCGCCCCGACACCTCCGAGGGCCTCGTCAACGTCTCCGCCGACCTCGACGAGCTCCTCGAGTTCGGCGCGCTGGACGGCGCCTGCGACGCCTGGGCCGCCGACCCCACGGATCGCCAGCTGAAGCTGCTGTGCGGCAAGTGGATGTTCTTCTACGAGGGGTTCGGCACGCTCGGCATCCCCCAGCCGATGCTCGACTGGATGGCGCGCAGCTTCCCCGACGAGGCGGGGCCCGCGTTCACCGGCTACGGGCTCGTCCAGGACCCGTACGTCTCCACTGAGGACCAGCCGCGCCACCTCGGCGTCGGCGACGGCGCGCCGATGGGGGGGACGCCGACCCTGGCCCTGACCTGCGCCAACTGCCACTTCGGGCAGCTGCCCGACGGCCGCTACGCGGTCGGCTACCCGAACCTCCAGTACGAGTACGGCACCCACATGCTCGCGCTCTTCATCGCGCCGATGAAGGGGATGCCGGGGTTCGACGCGAGCGCGTACCACCCCGACGCGATCGCCGCCGTCCAGCCGCTGCTCGACCGCTTCGACGCCGATCCGCTGCTCGGCCTGAGCCTGCTCTGGGAGATGCTCCCCATGCTCGCCGGCGGGGCGGGGGACATCCCCGGGCTGTCGTACGAGAACCAGGGGCTGTACGCGTCGTGGGCGCCGGGGACGATGGACTTCGCCATGGCGCCGCTCCCGATCGAGGACGACGTCCACACCATCAGCCGGACGCTGCCGCTGTGGGGCATCCCCGCCGTCGATGAGCAGGAGCTGTACGGGATGGAGAGCGCGCTGCTCGCCTGGACCGGCGCGGCGGAGTCGCTGACCGGGTTCCTCGAGGGGTTCGTGATCATCGGCGGGGGGCCCACCGAGGCGTGGGGGTACGACGAGCTCTCGCCGCTGCGCGAGTACCTCGAGTCGCTGGAGGCGCCGGCGCCGCTGGAGGCGGGGGACGCGGGCGCGATCGCGGCGGGGCGGGAGATCTTCACCGACGCCGGCTGCGAGGGGTGCCACGCCGGCCCGCGGGGGTCCGGAGTCCGGTGGTTCGAGTTCGACGAGGTCGGCACGGACCCCGCGATGGCGCTGTGGGGCGACGCCGACGGAGACGGGCAGATGTGCTGCGACGTCGACGGGAACCTCACCGGCGGCATCAAGGCGCCCCGCCTCGCCGGGCTCCACGCCCTCACCCGCTTCCTCCACAACGGGTCGCTGACGTCGCTGGAGCAGCTGCTCTGCGTCGAGGCGCGGCCGCCGAGCGGGGAGCCGCCCTACGCCAACACCGGCCACGAGTTCGGGTGCGACCTGAGCGCCGCGGACCAGGCCGACCTCATCGCGTTCCTGGAGTCGATCTGATGCGTGCCCTGCTGTTGACGCTGGCGCTGGCCCTGGCGGGCTGCCCGTCCCCCCGCTCCGCTCTCGAGAACGAGAACGAGAACGAGAACGAGAACGAGAACGAGAACGAGAACGAGGACGAGAACGAGAACGAGAACGAGAACCGGAGCGCGGGACGCGCGGGAGGTCGCGT
>CAYFOA010000117.1:0-22726 GCA_964344575.1 uncultured Rickettsiales bacterium
AGAGGCCCTCAAGGGGGTGAGGTCGACGACCTCGGCGGGTTCAGGGCACCTGGAGGGGCCCTCAACGGGGTGAGGTCGACGACCTCGGCGGGTCTGGGGCGCCTGATGGGGCCCTCAACGGGGTGAGGTCGACGACCTCGGCGGGTCTGGGGCGCCTGATGGGGCCCTCAAGGGGGTGAGGTCGACGACCTCGGCGGGTTCAGGGCACCTGATGGGGCCCTCACGGGCGGGAGGTCGACGACCTCGGTGGGGTTGTGGCGTCCGGAGGGTCCCCCGCGACGTCCCCCTAGGCGCGCCCGAACCGCTTCGCGTTCCTCGCCCGGCGGCGCGCCGCCTCGACCTCGCGGTTCTTCGGCGGGGCCGTCGTCGTCAGCCCGGCTACCAGCCTCGCCGTCGCCGCCGCGATCTCCTCCACCGCCTGCTCGAACGCCGCCGTGTTCGCCTGCGACGGCTTCGTCGACCCGCTCACCTTCCGGACGTACTGCAGCGCCGCCGCCTCGATCTCGTCGGCGGTCGCGGGGGGCTCGAAGTTGAACAACGGACGGATGTTGCGGCACATGACGGACGCCTCCTCAGGGCTGGCGGACGAGGTCGGTCCGCAGCATGACCGCGAACCCGCCCGTACGCGAGATCTCCTCGTACGACGCGAACAGATACCCGTGCACCAGCGGCGCCGCGTGGGACAGCAGCCGCTCCGGCCCCTCCATCGTGTCGTCCACGAACACCACCACCGGCGGACGCGCCGCGCTCAGCCGCTCGATGACCTGCCTCTCGCGCTCCCGCGACCCCGCGAAGTACAGCACCGTCGGGTACCCCGTCACGTCCGCCCGGTCCGCCAGCGCGTACAGCAGCGGCTGGTTCGTGGGAACCCACATCGGCCCGTCCGGCAGCTGCGCCAGCGCGTCCAGCGTCCCCTGCAGCACCTCGTGCTCCCCGGGGTTCAGCAGGGCCGTCCCCAGCGGCGTCTCCAGGGGCAGCGTCCGCTCCTCCCCGATCGTGAAGCTCCCCGTGTACAGCTCCCCGCGGTGCTCCGCGAACACGTGCGCCGCCAGCACCAGCGGCAGCGCGACCCCGGCGAGCTGCGCCGCCCGCACCCGCCACGCCTGCCCGAACGCCTCCCCCCGCGCCTGCTGCCGCGACAGCAGCAGCGTCACCGCCAGCCACAGCATCGGCCCCGCCTGGAGCAGGTGCCCCACCTCCGGCTTCATCCGGACCTGGTTGCACGTCAGCACCCCCAGCAGCAGCACCGCCGCCACCTTCCGCCGCCGCACCGCCTGCTCGTCCGACCAGTCCATCGCCCGCGCCAGCAGCGCGAACAGCCCGCCGTAGACCGCCACCGGCGACCAGATCAGCCACGGGTCGAGGCTGTCGAACGCCACCAGCGACCCCAGCCCGGGCAGCCGCGGGTGGGCGATCTGCTGGTTCACGAGGACGTCCGCCCGGACCTGGCCGAGCACCGCCGCGACCACGCCGTCCGCGCGCAGCCCCAGCTGCAGCGCCGTCCCCAGCAGCCCCCCCAGCAGCGGCGCCGACGCCACCGCGAGGTCCGCCCGGCGCTCCGCCACCCCCCCCATCGCGAACGCCGCCGCGAGCAGCCCGAACAGCCCCAGGTCCAGCCGGAACCACCCCGCCAGCGCGACCCCCACCCCCAGCGCGATCGCACGACGTCGCCCCGGTTCCTCCAGGTAGACGACCAGCGCCAGCGCGATCGCCAGCGTCCCCAACAGGAAGAACCCCTTGTGCAGCGGACCCGGCGCGACCCACAGGCAGACCACCGGCAGGACCGCCCACGCCGGGCCGACGTACCGCCGAGCGAGCTCCCACGCCAGCGCCGCGATCCCGATCCGGAGCGCCAGGAACAGCCCCCACACCGGCGCGAACGACCGCCCGAAGAGCTCCCACAGCCCCGCCACGACCACGTAGCGGCCGGGGCCGTAGCCGTTGACCACGTAGTCGTTCCCGGGGGTCGCCCCGGACCGGATCTTGTCCGCGTAGAAGACCAGCTCGCCGAGGTCGTAGAGCATCAGCCCGCGCCCCAGCACGGGCGCGAACACCGCGACCGTGGTGGCCGCGAGGACGAGGTGGACGACGAGGCGGCGGCTCACCGCGCCCGCCTCACGCCGGCGGCCGGTGCCACTCCTGGACCGACCGGACCCGGAAGTCCTGCTCGCTCAGCGCCTCGATCCCGGTCACCATCGCGTCGGCCGCCGCCAGGGTCGTGATGCAGGGGATGTTGTACTGCAGCGCCGCCATCCGGATCGACCGCTCGTCGAACATCGAGTCGGCCCCCAGGGGCGTGTTCACGATGAGGTCGATCTCGTCGTTCTTGACGTAGTCGACGAGGTTCGGCCGCCCCTCGTTGACCTTGTAGATCGGGTCGCACGCGATGTCCGCCTCCTCCAGCGCCTTGGCCGTCCCGCGCGTGGCGATGAGGTGGAACTTCAGCCGCTTCAGCCGGCGCGCCAGCGCGACCGCGTGGGGCTTGTCCTCGTCGTTCACCGACAGGAACACCGTCCCCGTCTCCGGCACCTTCTCGCCCGCCCCCATCGTCGCCTTCGCGAACGCCTGGCCGAACCCCTCGGCGATGCCCATCACCTCGCCCGTCGACTTCATCTCCGGGCCCAGGATCGGGTCGCTGCCCCCCATCTTCCGGAACGGCAGGACCACCTTCTTGACCGACACCATCGCCGGCGCGATCTCCTCGAGGAAGTCGAGCTCCTCGAGCGTCTCGCCCGCCATGCACCGCGCGGCGAGCTTCGCCAGCGGCCGGCCGATCGCCTTGCTCACGAACGGGATCGTCCGCGACGCCCGCGGGTTCACCTCGATCGTGTACGGCTTCCCCTCGTAGATCGCGAACTGCGTGTTCATCAGCCCGACCACGCCGAGGCCCCGGGCGAACTTGACGACCGCCTCCCGCATCTCGTCGAGCACGGCGTCGGGGAGGTCGACCGGGGGCAGCACGCACGAGCTGTCGCCGCTGTGCACGCCCGCCTGCTCGATGTGCTCCATGATGCCGCCGACGGTCACGTGGCCCGTGGCGTCCGCCACGCAGTCGACGTCCACCTCCTTGGCGTTCTCGAGGAACTTGTCCACCAGCACCGGGTGCTCGGCGTCCAGGTCGAGCGCGCTCCGGATGTAGTCCCGCAGCATCGACTCGCTGTACACGATGGCCATGCCGCGGCCGCCGAGGACGTACGACGGGCGCACCAGCACGGGGTAGCCGAGGTCGTTGGCGATGCCGACCGCCTCGTCCATCGACTTCGCCGTCCCCCCCGGCGGGGTCCGCGCGCCGATCTCCTTCGCCAGGGCGAGGAACTCGTCCCGGTCCTCGGCGCGGTGGATGGCCGACGGCGGCGTCCCCAGGATCGGCACCCCGGCCGCCTCGAGCTTCCGCGCCAGCTTCAGCGGGGTCTGCCCGCCGAACTGCACGACCACCCCCCACGGCTGCTCGACCCGGACGATCTCCATCACCGACTCGAACGTCAGCGGCTCGAAGTACAGCCGGTCGACCATGTCGTAGTCGGTCGACACGGTCTCCGGGTTCAGGTTGACCATCACCGTGTGGTAGCCCGCGTCGCGCATCGCGAGCGCGCCGTGCACGCAGCAGTAGTCGAACTCGACCCCCTGCCCGATCCGGTTCGGCCCGCTCCCCAGGATGATGACGGCCTTCTTGTCCTCGGACGGCCCGGGGACCTCGGTCTCGGTCCCCTCGTACGTCGAGTAGTAGTACGGCGTCTCCGCCTCGAACTCGGCCGCGCAGGTGTCGACCGCCTTGTAGACGGGGTGGATCCCGGCGTCCCGACGGCGGAACCAGACCTGCTCCTCGGTCGTCCCCAGGAGGTGCGCGATCTGGATGTCGGTGAAGCCGTCCCGCTTCGCCTTGAACAGCAGGTCGTCGTCGACGTTCGCGAGCTTGCGCGCGCCCCGGAGCTGCTCCTCGCGCTCCACCAGCTGGAGGATCTGGTCGAGGAACCAGGGGTCCACGCCGGTGTACTCGTGCAGCTCGGGGACCGTCATCCCCAGCCGGAGGGCGTGGCGGAGGTAGAAGATGTTGTCCGACTGGGGGCGGCGGAGTCGGCGGCGGATCGACCGCAGCAGCTCGGCGCGCGACTCGGGGCCGCTCGTCCCGTCCACGTCGATCTCGTCGGCCCCGTCCGCGCCCAGCCCCGCGCGCCCCTGCTCGAGGCTGCTCAGCCCCTTCTGGAGCGACTCGCGGAACGTCCGCCCGATGGCCATCACCTCGCCGACGGACTTCATCTGCGTCCCCAGCGTGGTCTCCGCGCCGGGGAACTTCTCGAAGGCCCAGCGAGGGATCTTCGTGACGACGTAGTCGATCGTCGGCTCGAAGGCGGCGGGCGTCTTGCGCGTGATCGTGTTGGGGATCTCGTCGAGCCGGTAGCCGACCGCCAGCTTCGCGGCCATGTGAGCGATGGGGAACCCGGTGGCCTTCGACGCCAGCGCCGAGCTCCGGCTCACGCGCGGGTTCATCTCGATGACGATGAGCCGCCCGTCGCGCGGGTTGACCGCGTACTGGATGTTGGAGCCGCCGCTGTCGACGCCGATCTCGCGGATGATCTTGAGCGACGCGTCCCGCATCGCCTGGTACTCGACGTCGCTGAGGGTCTGCGCGGGCGCGACCGTGATCGAGTCGCCGGTGTGAATCCCCATCGGGTCGACGTTCTCGATCGAGCAGATGATGACGACGTTGTCGTGGAGGTCGCGCATGACCTCCAGCTCGTACTCCTTCCACCCGAGGATCGACTCCTCGACGAGCACCTCGGTCGTCGGCGACGCGCGCAGGCCGGCCTCGACGATCGACTTGAACTCCTCGCGGTTGTACGCCGTGCCGCCGCCCGTGCCGCCGAGCGTGTAGGACGGGCGGATGATGGCGGGGAAGCCGGTCGTCTCGACGATCCGGAGGGCGTCGTCCATCGAGTAGGCGAAGTCGCCGCGCGGCATGTCGAGCCCGCACCGCTTCATCGCCGCGGCGAACTCGGACCGGTCCTCGGCCATCTTGATCGCCTTGGTGTCGGCGCCGATGAGCTTGACCTTGTACTTGTCCAGGATGCCGGCCTCGTGCAGCTCCATCGTCACGTTGAGCGCGGTCTGGCCGCCCATCGTGGGGAGCAGCGCGTCGGGCCGCTCGCGGGCGATCACCTTCTCCACGGCGGCGGCCGTGATCGGCTCGATGTACGTGTGGTCCGCCAGCTCCGGGTCGGTCATGACCGTGGCCGGGTTGGAGTTGACGAGGATGACCTTGAACCCGTCGTCCTTGAGCGCCTTGCAGGCCTGGGTGCCGGAGTAGTCGAACTCGCAGGCCTGCCCGATGACGATGGGACCGGAGCCGATGATGAGGATGGATTCGATGTCGGTGCGACGCGGCATGGCGACCGCGATCTAGCAGCTTCAGACCTTCTTGCGATACTTCTTCGCGAGCTTCTCGGCGGCCTTGGCGTTCTTCTTGTCGGCCGCGCCCGCGATCTTGTCGAGCAGGGCGATCGTGGCGGCGCTGCCGAGGCCTCGGCCGAGCCGCAGCTCGAACCCCTGGATGAGGAAGTCGAGCGTCGCCTCGTTGCCGCCCCCGAGGACGGTGTCGACGACTGCGTCGATGCCGTCGGGGGAGGCCGCGCCGAGGCCGCGGGCGGCGAGGTTCGCGGCGTCCTGGTCGTCGCCGGACAGCTCGACCAGCGGGACCAGCGTCGCGGCCCAGGCCTGCTGGTTCGGCTGGAACTCGGTGTAGAGCCGCTGGATGTACTTGGCGACGCGCAGCCGCTGGTCGACGGTGGCGTCGCCGAGGAGCGTCGCGACGGCGTCGACGTGGTGCTGCGGGGGGGCGACCGTCGCGCCGTACCAGTCCTGCTCCTCCCACACGGGGATGCCCATCTTGAAGACGAGCTGCCCGATCGAGTGGTAGCCGACGAGGACGGCGATCGCCTTCTCGCGGACCTCCTCGTCGCCGTCCGACGCGAGCGCGGCCGCCTGCTCGGCGGTCAGGTGCATCAGACGGGTCTCCATCGCGCTGAGGATCTTGAGGGTGACCTCCTTGTCCCCCTGGGCGAGGAGGGCGGCGCCGGCGTCCATGTGGCGCTGCTGGCCGCCGAGGATGAGGGACTCGGCGGCGTCGGCGAAGTCGGCCGCCTCGAAGCCGGCCCCGCCGGCCTCGATGTGGGCGACGACGGCGTCGCAGCCGGGCTCGCCGAGCTTGACGAGCTTCTTCCACGCCTGCCGCGTCTTCTCGCCGCCCAGCTCGGGCTGCCACTTCGGGATGTCCTTGTCGGTCTTCTTGGACGCGCCGCCGTCGCAGAAGCCGCCCTGGGGGCCGTTGGCGGCGCCGGTGGAGCCGCCGCCGCGGCCGAACTGGGCCTGGGCGGTGAGGGGGACGGCCGCGAGGGCCAGGGACAGGATCGCGGTCGCGAGCGAGGTCGCGCGGGTCGTACGCATGGGGTTCTCCTCCTGGCGACGGATGCTACCCGTGACTTTTCTGCGAATAAACGGGGGGGCTGATGCGTCGTTGTTCCGATGGCCGGCGCGTCCCTCGATCTCCAGACCGACCTGCGCGACCTCCTCGCGCGCGCCGCGGGGGACGACAAGGAGGCCCAGCAGGAGCTCGTGGCGACCTACGAGAACGTCGCCTTCGTCGCCGCCTACGGGGTCTACCCGAAGCCCGACCGGGCGCGCCTCGCGGGTCAGTTCGCGCTCGGCCAGGTGCTGCTCGCGCTCCGCTCGGGGCCGCCCCCGGACAACTTCAAGGCCTACCTCCGCCGCTCCGCCGTCAACGCCGCCATCACCCTGCGTCGGCGGGACGGCAAGCTCGTCCACCTGGACGACCTCCCCGGCAACGTCGCGGAGTCCATCGTCAACGACGGCGGCTCGGCGACGACGTCCCCCGAACACCACATCTGGCGGAAGCAGGTCCGGGCCCGCGTCCTCACCGCCCTGCAGCGGCTGCCCGAGCGGCAGCGGCTCGCGTTCACGCACGTCGTCCTCGAGGGGCTGAGCTACGTGGACGCGGGCGAGGTGATGGGGTGCGACAGCAAGACCGTGGGGTCGCAGCTGTTCCGCGCCCGCGAGCGGCTCCGCGAGCTGCTCGCGGACCTCGTACGATGACCCCGCTGATGCTCCTCATGGCGCTGTCCCCGGACCAGATCGAGCTGGTCCACCGCTTCTTCGACGGCGAGCTGTCGCGCGACGAGCAGGCCGCCGTGGAGCAGCTCCTCGCCACCGACGGCGACGCCCGTCGGGTCCTCCGCCAGCTCCGCCGCCTGGACGACTCCGCCCGCACGGAGCTGCTCGAGGCGACGGCGCGGGAGGACTTCACCGACTGGTGGGATCACGTCGAGCAGCAGATGAAGGCGCCTTCGCTGGAGCCGCCGACGGGGGTGGACCCGGTGCGGCGGCCGTCGACGATGTCGATCGTCCGCGACGAGATCCACGCAGTCGAGCCGCCGCGACCCTCGGCGCTGAGGGGCTGGCTGATCGCCGCCGCCTTCACCGCCGCGGCCGCCGCCAGCGCGGTCGCCGTCTTCCTGCTCGCGATCGACTGATCGCCAGCGGCGGTTTCGTCACGCAAACCGTGACAGATCGCCCTCTGGCACCCGCCAGCGCGGATTCCGTCACGGTTTCCGTGACAGATCGGCTTCTGGGAGCTCGACGGCGACGAGGCCGCACTGGCTGCCGAGGAGCGCGCGTCCGCGGGCCGCGTCGATCGCGATGTCCTTGACGTGCCCGCCGACGCGGTGCCTCGCCAGCACCTCGCCGGTGGAGCTCCGGGCGACCGTCAGGACGCCGTCGTACGCGCTGCTCGCGAGCACGAGATCGCGCGACGGATCCGTCGCCAGGGCCCGCGTCCCGAGGCCCGTCGGAATCCGACCCACGGGCTCCAGGTCGCTCGCCCGCAGGACGCGCACCCGGCTGCCGTAGTAGGCGCTGAGGAAGAGCCGGTCGGCCTGCGCGTCCAGCGCGACGTCGTAGTGCGCCCCGCCCACGTCCCGGCGCTGCCGGATCTCCATCGTCGCAGGGTCGATCTCGGCCACCGCCTGGGACGACCAGAACGACACGCTGTACAGCGAATCCCCCTCGGGATCGGCGGCCAGCGCGGCGACGTCCCCGATCGCCTCGTCCTCCAGCGTCGCCTCCACCCGCCCCGCCTCGGGGTCGTACCGGTGCAGCGCCGGCTCGTACTCGCACCCCAGGTAGAGCCGCCCGTCCGCCTCCCGCCACGCGATCGCGCCGATCCAGCAGAGGTGCTCGACGCCGTGGCTCCGCGTCACCCGCGACGCGTCCGCGGGCAGCTCGAGGATCACGTTGTTCACCACGTTCGACGGCGAGTTGGGCACGCCGTAGAAGTCGGGGTGGCCGCCCAGCGCCGTGCCGTAGAAGCGCCCCGCGCCGTCCGCCCAGAGCAGCTCCTCCGTCGACGCGAGGCTCTGCCCCTCGAAGTCCCGCATGTTCGGCTCGTACGCCGGCAGTGCCCCCGGATCGGCGTCGCCGTACCCGTCCCGCAGGCCGTGCTCGTCGAAGCCGACGTAGCCGATCGCGCGCTCGCCGCGCAGCGACAGCGCCGCCTTCGATCCGTCCGCGTTCAGCGCCACCCGGAACGCCGGCTCGGCGCCCCGCGGCGGGATCACCCGGACCGCGGCCGCGCCCTCCGGCCAGACCAGCTCGTGGGCCTCGTCGAACCCGTAGTCGGCCACGCCGCTGCAGTCGAACACCCGCTCGACGTACGCGTGCCCGATCAACCCGAACCCGACGAGCACCAGCGGCCCCAGCCGGACCGGCCACCACGCCGGCTCCCACCATTCGTCCGGACGGGCCGCGATCGTCAGCTCCCAGTACGCGACCAGCACCGCCGCGAGCGCCAGCAGCCACAGCCCGCTCCCCCACCCCGGCAGGCCGCCGTCCCCCGCCCGGGCCGCCAGCCACGCCGTGACCGCGTACCCCTCGGAGCGCGCCGCGAGCAGCTCGACGAGGTAGAGCGCCCCCAGCGCGGTCGTCACCGCCGCCACCGCCACCCCGGCCGCGAACCGCGCCTTCGACGGGATGCCCCCCTTCAGCTTCCACGCCACCGCGATCCCGACCGGCACCAGCAGCAGCGCCGCGCCGCGCTCCATCAGCGCCCCGATCACGATGACGCCGCCCTGGATCACCACGATCGGGAGCGCCGCCGCGCGCCAGAACGGGCGCCCCTTCCCGAGCGCCGCGAGCACGACCCCGAGGACGACGACGCCTCCCGCCGCGCCCGCCACCAGCGCCGGCCGGTTGCCGTCTCCCTCCTGCATCCAGGCGACCCCCGCCGCCGCCGTCCGGAAGCCGAGGTGCATCAGGGCGGCCACGCCGGGGAGGTCCACGCGGAGGTACAGGTCCGCGAACACCCACGCCCCGATCGCCACGACGACCCCGGTCAGGATCTTGAGCGCACCCTCCACCGCGGCAGCATATCGCCCTGCTTGGTACTCTGAGAGTTGCGAGAATTCGGCAGGGACGATGGGGAGAGCGACTGGCTACGCACGGAGCGCCTGGCTCGCCATGTACAAGGGCGTGCGCGCCGTGAACCTGTACACGCCGGACCACGCCGAGGTGGACCGGTGGGCGTACAACATGACGACCCAGCTCGCGTCGGCCGTCGCCATCCGGCCGTCCCTCCAGATCGAGATCCGCGCCCACTCCGTCCACCTCGAGGACGACCTCCTGCAGGACACCACCGAGGAGCGGGAGACCCTCGTGGAGCGGCTCTACGCGGACGGCGTCCGCGGCTTCACGTTCACCGCCGACTTCGACAAGGCCGCCGCCCTCCGCCTCCTGAGGACCCTCGCCCCCTACTGCTACGCCGACCTCGCCCCCATCCAGCCCGTCAGCGACCGCCTCCATTGGGAGCCGTTCGACGGGCTCACCTTCCACGTCCAGCACCGCCCCGGCCCCGGAGGCCTCGCCGTCGACGCGCTGACCTCGCGCGAGCGCGACTGGATGCTCCGGGTGCAGCGGAGCGGGGGCAAGCTCGCCGACGGCGCGATGCGGATCGCGTGGGACGTCACCGGCGGCGGCATCCCCTGGCCCGTCGCCCTGCCCGCCGCCGAGGCCGCCCGGCTGGACCGCGAGGCCGAGGACGTCGTCGCCCACCGCGTCGAGCTCGACCGCGTCGGCCACCTCATGCTCCTGGGCCTCCGCGAGTGGCGCGACGACCCCCGCCTGCCGACGCTGCTGGAGCCCATCCCCAAGGCCGTCCGCCGCCTCGTGGAGGAGGGCCGCCCCGGCGACGTCGGCCGGTTCGTGGCGCCGCTGCTGCGGTGGACCGCGACGAAGCCCGCCGACCACCACGAGATGCTCCTCCAGAACCGCCTCGCCGCGCTGATCCCGCTGATGCTCGGGGACGACCTCCTCCGTCAGCTCTTCGAGGACGCCCGCGGCCGGACCATCGCCCCGGCGGAGCTCAAGTCGTTCTGGGAGGCGCTGCCTCCGACGCAGCTCGCGTCGGTCCTGGAGTTCGCGTCGGTCCTGCCCGACGGGCCCAACCGGGAGGCGCTCATCCAGGTCGTCGCCGCCCACGCCGAGGACGACCTCGACCTCCTCCACGAGCCCGTCGTCAAGGGCCCGGTCGGCCCCGCGCTGGTGGCGGTCGACGCCCTCGGCTGCCTCGCGCCGTCGAAAGAGGCCGTCATCCTCGCGCTGGACGCCCTCGACCGCCCCGAGCCGGCGCTCAAGGCCCGCGCCCTCCGCTTCCTCCTCCCCATGCGGTCCCGCCGGATCGCCCAGCGGATCCTCCCCTACGCGACCTCCGACCGGGGAGACGTCCGCGCCGCCGCGCTCGCCTACATGGCCCGCTACGCCTACCGCCCCGCGTTCCAGACCCTGCGCGACTACACGCAGAGCGGGCTGTTCGCGAACCTCGACCTCCCCGGCCGGTGCGAGGTCTGCCGCACGATCGGGGTGGTCGGCGGAGACGACGCGGAGAAGCTCGCGTGGACGCACCTGCCGGCCGGCTTCGAGCGGCTCCAGCCGGACCGGTGCGTCCCCTGGATCGTCTGCCTCGCGGCCACCGGCGTGGACGCGGCGGGCGAGTACCTCGACGCGATGGCGGCCTCGTCGGACCCCCGGGTGCAGACCATCGAACGCAACACGCGGCCCCTGTGGGAGCGCCGGCGGGCGTCGCGCGGGCAGCTCGCCCCGCCGATGCAGACGTCGCCCGGGATGCCCATCCCGTCGGCGCCCGGGTTCCCCGCCTCGGGCGTGTTCGAGCGGCCCGCCAGCGGCACCCACCGAGCCCCCAGCCGCGCCCGCACGACCGACCCCGCCACGAGGGCACCGCGCGGCAGCGTCCCCGGCGCGAGCGTCCCCGGCGCCCCCGTCCGGCTCGAGGAGGAGGACCCGTGAGCCGGCGCGACGCCCGCCACACGGTCGACCGGGTCGCCGCCCGGAACCGCGTGATCGCGGTCCGCGCGGCCGTCCTCCGGCTCGCCGGCGTCCTCCGTTCGGCCCGCGTCTACTCGGCCGACAACCGCGCCCTCCAGGACGGCATCGAGTCCGCCGTCAGCCGCATCGCGCCGCTCGTGGAGAACCTCGGCGAGCTGCTGATCAAGATCGAAGGCGTCCTCGTCCGCGTGAACGGGACGATGATCGCGCAGCTCGGGAAGTCGTCCGTCGCCGAGCTGTCCGGCTTCGCGGACGACCTCGCCGCCCGGGGCCTCGGCGGCCTCCACTTCCAGGGGGCGCCGTCCCCCGAGGAGGTCCGCGCCCTCGTCGACCTGTGGGGCCGCCACGACGACCTCCCCCCCGAGGTCGGCGCCCGCATCCTCAACGACGAGCTCCACGACCGCGGCGTCGACAGCATCCTCGTCCTCCCCCCCCAGGTCGTCGATGAGGAGGAGCTCGCGGAGATGGGGCCGGACGTCCTCACCCCCGAGGACGGGCTCCGCGCCTACTGCGCGCTGCTGGTGGTGTCCGAGCTGCTGATGGACCCGCAGACGGTCGCGCTGCAGAGCACCGCCGAGCGGGCCCAGGCGGCGCTGCAGGTGGCGGCCGACGTGGTCGCGGCGGCGCCGGAGGCGCTGATGTGCGCGGCCACCCACCGCGACTCCGACAACTACGAGGTCGTCCACGCCGCCAACACGGCGGTGCTCTCGATGGTCCTCGCCCGCGCGATCGGGCTGGGGCTCGCGGGCATCCTCGACTGCGGGCGGGGGGCGCTGTTCTGCGACATCGGGATGGCCTCGACGGCGGCCGACGCGCGGCGTCTGGGGGAGTTGGACGACGACCACGTCAGCGGCGTCCTCGCCCACCCGCTGGTCTCGTTCGCGGCGGGGATGGCGGACACGCCGCTCAAGGCGGGGGACCGGGCGCGGCTGGCGGTGGCGTTCGAGCACCACTGCGGCGTCGACGGGGAGGGCTACCCGGCGCCCGCCCCGGGGGGCCGCCCGCACCTGTACTCCCGGATCGTGTCGATCGCGGACGGCTACGACGCCCTCGTCCACGACCGCGGCGACCGCCCCGGCCTCCCCCGCCCCGTCGCGCTCGAGGTCCTCTACCAGGAGGCGGGCAAGCGGTTCGACCGGATGCTCCTGCACGAGTTCGCGGGGATGATGGGCCGGTTCCCGCCGGGGAGCGTGGTCCGGCTGCAGGAGGGCCACATCGCGATGACGGCGGCGCCCTCGTGGGACGCCCGGATGTTCGACCGGCCGTCCGTCCTCATCGTCCGGGACCGCGAGGGGCGCCCGATCACGCCGCCGCAGGCGCTCGACCTGAGCCTCCAGCGGGGGGAGAAGAGCACCCGCATCGCGGGCGTCCTCGACGACCGGCTCTTCCCCGAGACGCTGATCGGGCTGGTGCTCGGCGAGGACGTGACGCGGTAGGGGGGCGAAGGTTCGCGAAGGGTCGGCCGGGACGGGGGAGGTGATGCTGCGGCGGGGGTGGTGGACCGGGAGTCTCGTGATTCAACACGGGGGGCCACGGAGAGCCACGGAGCTGGACACGGAGACAGCGACCCTCCGTGCTGATCTCCGTGGTCCTCCGTGTTGAGAACGGTAGGTCCTCCCTGCAATACCCAGATGGTCCCGGTGAGGCGCGTCCCGGACGGACGCGATCCCCACCCTTCGCGTTCCTTCGTGTCTTCGCGCCTCGCCCGTCGTCCCGGACGGACGACGGGCACCCGGGCAGGGGCCGAAGGGAGCAGGACGCCCCGGCGCACGGCCGCGAACCCGTCTCGAAAATCGAGCGATGCCGCCCCTGCTAGCGCCGGATCGCGACGCGGACGGGCTGGCCGACGTCGAGGCGGGCCGCCGTCTGGGGGGCGACCGTGAAGCGGACCTCGCGGACCGACTCGAAGCTGCCGTCGTCGCGGCTGACGCGGAGGACGTCGTCGGCGATCACCCACACCACCGCCTCGACGGGGTTCGGGTCGCGCTCGCCGAGGTCCAGCCAGACCACCTCCCGGGGGCGCATCACGTCGCCCAGCCCCTTGGGCACCGACGCGCGGACGACGAGGCTCCGGACGTCGAGGATCTCGAACGCGGGGTCGACGTTCCGTGTGTTCCACTGCCCGCCCTCGTGGATGCGGACCGACACGATCTCGCCGTCGATGGGGGAGCGGACGACCGACGCGGCGATGTCGTCCTCGAGCCGGCGGACGCGCTGCGAGAGGTCGTCGACCAGCGCCGCGGCGACCCGCTCCTCGGCGGCGCGGCGGGTGGTCCGGCTCGCCCCCCGGCCCCGGTTGCGGACCGACGCGATGGCGGCGGCGCGCTCGGCGGCCTCCTCCTCGCCCCGCTCCAGGCCGGCCTCGACGATCCGGCGGCGATCGGACTCGCTGTAGCGGGCCGCCCCCTCCGCCTTCTCGAGGCGGCGGCGGAGCTCGGCCTTGAACCACTCGGGCGGCTCCTCGCCGGCGCGGACCCCGCCGACGGACGAGGCGCGGGCGTCGCGGAGGCGGCCGCGGGCCTCGGCGAGGCGCTCGGTCCGGTCGTAGGTGTCGAGCTCGGCGAGGACGTCGTTCCGGCTCACGCGGTCGCCGCGCTGGACGTAGACGGCGCTGATCGTGCCCGGGACCTCGATCCGGACCTCCGCGAAGGACGCCGGCTCGACCTCGCCGTTCACGACGACGGCGTCGGGGGGAGCGCCCGGGATGGCGCCCGAGCCGGGGAGGTCGGGGACGGCGTCTTCGGGGGACGTCGCCGCGACGGGGGCGGACGCGGCTGCGCCGCCGGAGGGGTCCGACGCCGGGCACGCCGCCAGCAGCAGCAGCAGCGCCGACGCGGCCGCCGGTCCCCGAAGTCGCATCAAATCCGGACCCCGAACCGGAAGCCGGGCCACGGCGCGAACGCCTCGCCGGGGCCGCGGCCGGTCGGGATCAGGCCGACGCCGACCGTCGCGAAGAAGCGCTTGGCGTCGTACCGGAGCCCGAGGGCCCAGTACCCCACGATCCGGACGCGCCCGGTCCCGTAGATCGCCGCCCCCACCGTGTCGAACCGCCAGTAGGCCGTCCCCGCCAGCGTCGTCAGGCCGACGCCGATCGTGGGCGTGAGGCGGAACGGCAGGGCCAGCGCGGTGGCCTCGATCCAGACGCCCGCGAGGCCGCTCCGGGCGCCCGTCCCGGACTTGATCCCGACCGCGCCGATGCCCCCGCCCACGGACACCGCCCAGTGGGGCCGCCACTCGCCGAACACGCCGAAGCCGACGGACGGCCCCAGCAGGGACACGCCGACGCCGCCCCGGGAGGTCCGCCGCGGGTTCCACAGGTCGCGCCGAGCCTCCCGCTCGGCCGCCAGCTCGGCCTCGGTCTTGGGCTTCGGCGGAGGCTCGGGGGCGGCGACGGGGGCCGGCGGGGGAGCGGGGACGGCGGTCGCGGCGCCGGGCGGGTTGGCCCCGTGGCGGACGGCCTCCGCGTCGTCGGCCCGGCCCAGCGCGGCGAGGCACTCGACGAGGTAGTTCCGCGCCGACGGGTGGTCCGGCTCGCGGCGGAGGACCTCCTCGAAGCGGGGGAGCGCGCCGGCGAAGTCGGCCCGGCCGAAGAGCTCGTAGGCCTCGGCGTACAGCGTCGCGGTGCCGCGGGCGAGATCGACGGAGGGGGCGGGGGGAGGCGCGGTCACGGGGGCGGGGGCCTCGAGCTCGGACTCGTTCTCGCCCTCGTCCTCGTTCTCGCCCTCGTCCTCGTTCTCCTTCTCGCCCTCGTTCTCGTTCTCGTTCTCGTTCTCGGGAGCGTCCTGCGCGAGCGCGGGAGTGCCGAGGAGCAAGACGAAGATCGCGAGGAGACGTGCCATTCGCAGAGTCTAGATGTTGATCCGCGAACTGACGGTGTCCAGATCCAGCTCGTACTCGGCGAACTCGGCCACCTTCTCCCGCAGCATGTCCACGAACCGCGGGTGGACGTCCTCCTCCTCGTTCCTCAGGAGGAACCCGTACTGCGTCTTCGACAGCATGTAGGAGATCCAGAGCATCTCGGTGGCGTGCCCCGGCTCGGGCGCGACGCGCAGGTCGTCCTCGGGGACCAGCACCCCGTCCGGCCCCCACCGCAACCCGAGGCAGGTGTAGAGGACCTCGCCGCCGTCGTCCCACTGCTTGTTGTTGGCCCACGCGTGCCGGAACGTCGCCATGAAGATGACGTACTTGCAGACCTGCGCGAGGTCCTCGACCGTCTCGATCGGCGAGACCACCCGGGCCACCCCGTCGTGGACCTCGCGCTCGGCGTGCAGGTCCATCCGCTCGCGCTTCTGGAACCAGTCCGCCCCGTCCTCGATCACGTGCGAGCGGATGAACCCGCAGGCGAAGAACGGCGCGGAGTGCCGCACGACGTCGTCGCTGAACCGCTCGACCTCGATCCAGTTCGCCTCGATCTGCGCCCGGTGCTCCTCGACGAACGTGTCGACGTGCTCGCTCAGCAGCCCCCAGAACAGGTTGGCCGCCCGCGCGTAGTGGTGCTTGTCGCTGATCGGCGGCGCCGGCGCCCACCCCTTCCAGTCGTACGACCCCATCAGGTGCACGACGCGGGCGTTGATCCCGTCCTCCGTCAGCGCCGACGCCCGCGTGATGTACCCCTCCGGCCCGATGAGGAAGCTGTTGGCGGAGTGGTTGATGAGGACGACCTCGCGGAGGTGGGGGAAGAGCAGCCAGCGGATCGGGTTCCGGCGCAGGTGGCGCTGCCCCGCGATGGCGTACTGCTCGACGTTGAGGTGGCACTGGGCGAGGTGGCTGCCGAGCTCGACGTCCAGCGTCGCGCTGATCCGGGCGATCCGCTTCGCCGCGGCCCACGTCGCGTCCTCCGGCGTGATCCGGTGGTGCGTGGTGGGGCTGTTCGGCGCCGTCGCCCCCGGCTCCCGCATCCACAGGTCGATCCGCACGGGGACGAGCTGGTCGTCCCGCACGCCGAACCGGATCGCGACGTTCGGGAGGCAGTGGATCCCGTCCTGCTCGTACGAGTTCCAGTGGTGGTAGATCCAGAACTGCTCGGGGTCCTCCGGATCCCGGTCCAGCGGCCCCGCGAGCATCCCGTTCATGAACCGGAGGCCGAACCACTCGTCCGTCCTCGTGCTCCCCGGCGACTCGCGCTCCATCCGGACGGTCAGCGAGTCGGGGTAGTCCTTCTGGATCGCCAACAGGTCGAGTGCGCCGCCGTCGGCGCACTTCGCGAGGTGCGAGCGCTTCGTCACCTCGATCGGGGCCACCGCCTTGAGCATGGCGAGGTTCCGGCCCGGCGCGTACCCCGTCGGCGCCTGCCCGTGCTCGGTGATCAGCAGCCGCGGGACGGGCCCGCCGGCGTACTCCCAGTAGGGGATGCGGACGTCACCGTAGTCGTAGTGCTCCCCCTCGAAGTCGTCGGCCCCCTTCTCCGCCCAGATGCGGCGCCACCGGTCGAGGACGCGGCCGTCCTTCTTGAACGTGTGGTGAGGCTCGAAGACGCGGAGGTCGAGGTCGGGGAGGTCGAAGGCGCCCGCGTCGTCGGGGTCGTACCAGATCTCGAACCTGCCCTGCTCGTCGGTGAACCCGTCCCCGAGGAAGTCGTCCGGACTGCCGGGGTCCCGGTCCCACAGCTCGACCTTCACGTGGTGCAGCGGCACGGGCGCCCCGTCGGGCCCGTCGTGCTCGAACACCAGCCGCCCCGTGGCCCGCGCCCGCTTGTCCTTGCCGTGCTCCCCGCCGACGCGCTCCCGCCCCCGCACGCGCGCCGCGAGCTCGGCCGTGATGGTCCGCCGCCCCTCGGGATCGAGCGCCTCGTACCAGTCCGCCAGCTCCTCGGGATCCAACAGCGGCTCCTCCACCGCCTCGGGGAGGGAGCGTCCGAACAGCGACCACAGCCAACGCTTGAGCGACATTTCGGAAACCCTACCTGACCGTTGTAGGCTGCTCGTCCACTTGGGAGGGCGAGATGGCAACCGAGCACTACGAGATCACGATCACGACCGGCACGAAGACCGGCGCGGGGACCGACGGGAACGTGTCGGTGACGTTCCTGGGGACGAACGGGACGAGCGGGCCGCACAAGTTGGACAAGCGGTTCCACGACGACTTCGAGCCCGGCAAGACGGACACCTACAAGGTCAAGGCGCCCCACGTCGGCGAGCTCATCGGCCTCCGGTTCCAGATGGCGGCGGGCACGCTGGGGAACAAGGGCGACTGGTACATGACCACCGCGCACGTGACCCGTGACAAGGAGCGGTGGGACTTCCCCAACTACACGTGGCTCCGCAGCGGCAACCAGCTGACGGTCCAGGAGGAGGCGGCGCGGCTGCCCCAGCGGTGCGATCTGACGGGCGAGTTCGACCTCCGCCGCATGCAGATCATGCAGCGCCGCGAGAACTTCCCGTGGCGCAAGAACGAGGGCCACGCCCTCCCCGGCGCCCTCGAGATCAGCGAGCAGCGCCCCATCCCCGTCGACGAGAAGTACCGCGACCTGAAGGAGGCCAGCTACCAGGTCATCTTCGCCAAGACGATGCTCGACATGAAGCTGTCGTCGAACATCCTCAAGAAGGCCTGGGACAAGGTCGACGACGTCTTCGAGCTCTTCAGCAAGTTCACCCCCCCCGAGGTGTCGGCGCGCTGGCACGACGACCTCGAGTTCGCGCGGCAGACCGTCCAGGGCTGCAGCCCCGTCCACATCGAGCTGATCGACGCGATCCCCGACGGCATGGCCGCCACCGAGGACCTCGTCTACGGCCTCATGGAGGCGGGGATGACGCTGGAGAAGGCGCTCGCGGAGCAGCGCCTCTTCCTGACGGACTTCCACGAGCTGATCGGCATCCCCCTCTTCCACAAGGAGAACGACGACGGCTCGATCGAGGACCGGTACTGCTACGCGGCGCGGGCGCTCTTCTACCTCCACAGCGACGGCCACCTCCGCCCGCTCTGCATCGAGCTGGACCGGCGCGACGAGGGGCTCGTCTTCACGCCCAAGGACAGCAAGTGGGACTGGCTCGCGGCGAAGATGTTCCTCCGCTCGTCGGAGGGGAACGTCCACCAGCTGATCCCCCACGCGCTCCGGACGCACCTGACGATGGAGCCGTTCGTCATGGCGACGCTCCGGAACCTCGCCGCCAGCCACCCGGTCTTCAAGCTGCTGCGCCGCCACATGCGGTACACGCTGGCGATCAACGAGGGGGCGCGGGAGAGCCTGCTCGCGCCGGGCGGCGTGTTCGACAACTTCATGGCCACCGGCGGCCCCGACCAGGGGCACATCCAGCTCCTGATCAACGGCTACGAGAGCTGGAAGCTGGACGACTGCCACCTGCTCCGCGACCTGGAGCGGCGCGGCGTGCTCGACGAGCGGGTGCTCCCCTACTACCCCTACCGCGACGACGGCGTGCCGATCTGGAACGCCATCAGCAAGTACGTCACGGACACGCTGAACCTGTTCTACGCGAGCGACCGCGACCTCATCGACGACAACGAGATGCAGGACTGGTGGCGCGACCTGACGACGAACGGGCACCCCGTCGAGAAGCTGAACTGCGGCGCGCTCGCGAAGGTCGAGGACCTCGCGGAGATGCTCACCATCTTCATCTGGACCGTCACGGGCCAGCACGCGGCGGTGAACTACCAGCAGTACGAGCACTACGCGTTCGTCCCCAACGCGCCTCTGTGCATGCGCGGCCCGCGCCCCACGGAGAAGGGGCTGCTGGACGAGAAGGGGCTCGTGAACCTGATGCCGAGCAAGTCGCAGTCGACGTGGCAGGTCGCGATCGGCCGCGCGCTGGCGTCCTTCGGCAAGGACGAGGAGTACCTCCACAACGACGGCGGGATGCACGAGGAGTTCTTCGAGGAGGACGAGGCGAAGGCCGTCCTCCACGAGTTCGAGGAGACGATGGCCGCGCTGGACGCCCGCTACAAGGCGCGCAACCAGAACCGACCCGTCGCCTACAAGCAGCTCCTCCCCAGCCAGGTGCCGACCAGCATCACGATCTGATCTGCTGACAAACTTGCCTGCAGGCAAATTTGCCGACATACTCGGAGCGTGAGCTTCCGAGCCAACGTGCCCGTACAGGGAGAGGCCTTCTACGACCGGGAGCGGGAGCTCGCCCGCCTGGTCGAAGCCGGTGAGCAGCTCCGGTGGCTGGCGGTGCTGGGTCCGCGCAAGATCGGCAAGACGAGCCTGCTCCTGGAGGCGGCGCGGCGGTTGGCGGAGCGGCCCGCGGTAGCGCTGATCGACGTCTTCGAGGATCTGCCCGTCTCGGTCCGGTTCTTCCGCCGGTACGCCCTCCGGGTCGCGGACACCCTGCTCGGGCGCGGACTGGAGCTCCACGAGCACGCGCCGGAGGCGTACCGGACGGCGCTGGCAGCCAAGGAGGCGTTCGCGGCCCTCCCCGCGGACCTCCGCACCGATCTGCTGTCGTTGCCCGAGGCGGCGGACGAGCGCCTGCTGCGGCTGAGCCTGGACCTGCCGGAGCGGCTGGCGGCGGCGCTGGACCGGCGCCTGCTGGTGGCGATCGACGAGTTCCAGGAGCTGGCCTCGATCCGCCGCGGCCGGCATCCGGACCCGCTCCCCCTGATGCGCGCGACGTGGCAGCGGCACCAGCGCGTGGGCTACGTGATCTCCGGGTCGGAGCGGACGACGCTGCTGGGGATGATCACGGACCGGCGGGCGCCATTCTTCCAGCACTTCGACGTCGTGGAGCTGGGCCCGCTGCCCCGGGTCGACGCGATGGCGCTGCTGACCGACGGGGGGCTGGACGAGGCGGAAGCGGAGGTGCTGTACGGGCTGTTCGGAGGGCACCCGTTCTACCTGCAGGTGCTCGGAGACGAGGTGTTGCGCGAGGGCGATCGCGGGCCTGCGGCGCTGAAGGCGGCGGTGCAGCGGGTGTTGTTCTCCCGGGCGGGGCGGCTGGCGCTGTACTTCGAGGGGGAGTACACGCGGCTGGTGGGCAAGGCGGCGACGGTGGCGGCGACGCTGCTGGCGGTGGCGCGAAGTCCGGCCCGGGTGACCGACGTGGCGGCGGCGATCGGCGCGTCGACCGGCTCGGCGGCGCGCTACCTGGAGCGCCTCGGGGACGCGGTGACGAAGGGCGACGGCGACCGCTATCGGGTGACGGATCCGGTGTTCGCCCTGTGGCTGAGGTGGCGCCAGCCGGGCGGCACCGTGGTGCCGATGACGGTCCTCGGCGACGACGCCGAGCGCGAGGTCGCCGATCGGCTGGCCCGCCAGGGTTTCGAGCTCGTCTACCAGTCGCGCGGATCGCGGGGAGCCTTCGACCTCCTCGCGACCCGCGGCCCGCACCAGCTCGGCGTCCAGGTCAAGCGAAGCGCGCTCCCGCTCAGGTTCACGGAGGACGCGTGGGCCCGCATGGAGACCGACGCCGCGCGGTGGGGGTGGACGTGGCTCGTCGCGGCCGTGGAGCCGAAGACCGGGAAGGTGACGTTCCTCGACCCGGCCGGCGCACGCAGGGGGCGCGAGGTCCGACTCGCCACCGATGCAGCCGTCCCCGCCGTGACCGCCTGGCTCGATCGAGCCGCGATCGCCCCTCGAGGCAACCGCTGACGACGCGGCTGCCCCCTACCGGACGAAGAGCATCACGTTGTCGTCGTGGATCGTGCCGGTGGAGTACTCCGCCCACGTCCGCTCGAAGGTGCTCGTACTGTAGCCGCGGTCGCCCATCGCGCCGAGGTAGGCGTTGAACACGCAGCAGCTGATGTCGACGTCGAGGCCGCCGATGCGGGCGTTCTCGGCGTTCGGGCTGGCGGGGTACCAGTCCTCGTTGGGGTCGCTGCAGTTGAGGCCGTAGGGCGTCGTGGTGGCGCCGGACGCGAACCGGTTGTCGGTCACCGTCGTGCAGGTCGAGGCGCAGTTGCCCCGGCCGGGGTCGACCTGGAACGTCTGGTCCAGCGTGTCGACCACGTCGAGCCCCTCGCACAGGAACGTCGCGCCGTCGTTCTTGTAGACGATGCGGACGTCGTTCACGTCGATTTCGCTCCAGCTCCGGTACTTCGTGGTCACGTTGATGTCGACGGTGAAGCTGGGGAACGTCGTGTCGTTGCGGACCGAGTCGGACTCCCACGCCTCGACGTAGTCGGTGTCGTAGTAGGGCGCGGGGCCGTTGAAGTAGGGGTCGTCGGCGTCGTCGAGGTTGGCGACGAGCGTCCAGCCGCCGTCGTCGTTGGTCATGTCGCAGAAGATCTCGAAGGGCGTGCCCGACGTCAGCGGGTCGATCCAGTAGAGGCCGTCGCCGGACCCCGGCTCGTCGTCGAGGATGTCGTCGCAGTCGACCCCCGCGCAGGTCGCGTCCCCGCCCGCGGTGCCGGCGTCGGCGACGGTGTCGCAGTCGTTGTCCGAGCCGTCGCAGACCTCGGTGTTGCCGGTGTAGTTGTCGCTGTCGCCGTCGTCGCAGTCGCCGTCGCACTCGGTCTGGCCGTCGCCGTCGTCGTCCAGCTCGTCGCCGCCGAGGAACGTGTCGCAGTCGTTGTCCTGGTCGTCGCAGATCTCCGTGTTGCCGTCCCAGTTGGCCGGGTCGGCGTCGTCGCAGTCGCCCTCGCACTCGGACTGGGCGTCGCCGTCGTCGTCGATCTCGTCGGACGGCACGACGCCGTCGCAGTCGTTGTCGACCGCGTCGCACAGCTCCGGGGCGGCGGGGAACGTGGTCGCGTCGTCGTCGTCGCAGTCGGCGCAGTCGGCGATCGTGTCGCCGTCGAGGTCCGCGCCTGCGTCGTAGGTGAGCTGGAGCGACCAGCTGTTCAGGGTGCCCGTGTCGAACGAGAAGTCGTCGACCACCTCGAGCGTCCAGACGCCGCCGGCCGTCTCCCCGTCGAAGTCGGCCAGGCTCCCCTCCGGCTGGAACGAGCCGGTGAAGGGGGCCGACCCGTCGGTGATCAGGTCGACCGCCTCGTCGTCGAACAGCGTGCCGGTGAAGTCGTCGCCGCTGCCGCCGTTGTCGCTGGTCAGCTCCACGGCGGTGCCCGCGGGGGAGATCAGGGTGATGTCGAGGTCGGCGTCGAACGTGTGGGTGATGTCGAGGGCCACGTTGACGTCGAGGATCACGCCGTCGTGGGGGACGAACGCGAAGTCGAGGGTCGTGTCGGCGTCGGCGAGGGCGAGCCCGGCGGCGTCGCCGGGGACGACCCCTTGGATCCCGTTGTCCGTGACCGTGTCGCAGTCGTTGTCGGCCCCGTCGCAGACCTCGGTGCCGCCCGTCAGGCTCGTGTCGTCGGCGTCGTCGCAGTCCCCGTCGCACTCCGTCTGGCCGTCCCCGTCGTCGTCGAGCTCCTCGGCGCTCAGGAGGGTGTCGCAGTCGTTGTCCTGGCCGTCGCAGATCTCCGTGTT
>CAYFOA010000118.1:0-1452 GCA_964344575.1 uncultured Rickettsiales bacterium
TCTCGCCGTCGCAGTCGTCGTCGATGCCGTTGCAGATGTCCGGACAGTCGGGGTTCGCGTTCGGGTTGGTGTCGTCGCAGTCGCCGCCGCAGGACGTCCAGCCGTCGTTGTCGTTGTCGAAGCCCTCGTCGACCTGCCCGTCGCAGTCGTTGTCCTGGCCGTCGCAGACCTCGACGTTGCCGGGGAAGTTGTCCGGGTCGTCGTCGTCGCAGTCGCCGCCGCAGCTCGTGACGCCGTCGCCGTCGGCGTCGAAGCCCTCGTCGATCTCGCCGTCGCCGTCGTTGTCGACGCCGTCGCAGACCTCGTCCTCGCCCTCGGGGCAGATGACGATGTTGTCGACGGCGCCGGAGCCGTAGATGTCGACCATCATCTCGGAGACGCCGCAGATGTCGGCGTCGACCGTCTGGAAGCTGTTGTTCCCGAGGCCGACCGGCTGGAGGTGGAGGATCGTGTTGCCGGCCGCGTCGTAGAAGAAGATGTCCGCGGGCCCTTCGCCGGCCTCGATGTCGATGAGGTCGAGCGAGGTGACGCAGGTCGGGTCGTCGAAGAAGAACTCGAACCAGGCGCCGTTGGCGTCGTCGTCGGGGACGTCGATGAGGCCGTCGCCGTCGGCGTCGGTGAAGTTCTCCGCGGAGATGAGCAGGTTGCCGTGGGCGACGCTGTTCTCGCCCGGCTGGCCCGCCTCGCCGCCGGCGCCGATGCCGGGACCGCCGAAGTCCTGGTTGGGCGTGCCGAGGTCGTCGTCGCCACCGGTCGGGTTGCTCGAGTCGAACGCGATCCCCAGCCCCGTGCTGCTCATGTTCTGGGTGTTCCACGTGATCAGGTGGACGCCCCAGCCGGCGTACGCCTCGCTGACGTCCTGCCCGGCCTCGATGGCCGCGCCGTAGCTGTCGACGTCGAAGTCGAGGAGCAGCGGGCACTCGGGCTCGACGCAGACGCCGTCCTCGTCGACGTCGCCGTCGCAGTCGTCGTCGATGCCGTTGCAGACCTCGGTCGCGTCGGGGTTGATGTTCGGGTCGGTGTCGTCGCAGTCCCCGCCGCACGTCGTCCAGCCGTCGCCGTCGGCGTCGAAGTCCTCGTCGATCTGGCCGTCGCAGTCGTCGTCGATGCCGTTGCAGACGTCCGGGCAGTCCGGGTTCACGTTCGGGTTCGTGTCGTCGCAGTCCCCCGCGCACGTCGTCCAGCCGTCGTTGTCCTGGTCGAACCCCTCGTCGACGACGCCGTCGCAGTCGTTGTCCTGACCGTCGCAGACCTCCGTGTTGCCCGGGTAGTTGTCCGGGTCGTTGTCGTCGCAGTCGTCGCAGGAGTCGACCCCGTCGCCGTCCGCGTCCACCGCGTTCTCGTCGATGTCCCCGTCGCAGTCGTTGTCGATGCCGTCGCAGACCTCGGTCGCGTCCGGGTTGATGTTCGGGTCGGTGTCGTCGCAGTCCCCGCCGCACGTCGTCCAGCCGT
>CAYFOA010000118.1:1552-22685 GCA_964344575.1 uncultured Rickettsiales bacterium
AGTCGTCGTCGATGCCGTTGCAGACGTCCGGGCAGTCCGGGTTCACGTTCGGGTTGGTGTCGTCGCAGTCGCCCGCGCACGTCGTCCAGCCGTCGTTGTCCTGGTCGAAGCCTTCGTCGATGTCCCCGTCGCAGTCGTTGTCCTGGCCGTCGCAGACCTCGGTGTTGCCGGGGAAGTTGTCCGGGTCGGAGTCGTCGCAGTCGGTGCACTCGTCGACGCCGTCGCCGTCCGCGTCGGGGACGCCGGGACCGTAGGTCTCGTGGCGGCTGTTCGGCGGGTACGTGTTGCCGCCGACGAAGTGGAGGAGGCCGTACGTGTCGTAGGCCGCGCCCATCTCGCGGTTGCCGCCGTTCGGGTTCAGGTCGGACAGGTCCGCCCACGTGTTCGCCGACACGTCGTAGGTTAACGGGCCGTCGTTGTAGTACGGCGAGTCGCCGTTGAAGTAGGCGCTGCTGCCGCCCCAGACGTAGAGCAGGCCGTCGTCGGGGTTGAGGTCGCCGGCCGCCTGGAAGCGGGGGGGGCCGGGGATGCTGGCGCCGTAGGACCAGCTGTTCGTGTCCGGGTTGTAGACCTGGACCGCCGTCGTGGCGCTGCCGGTCTCCTCGTTGTTCCCCGCCCAGCCGCCGACGAGCACGATCCGGTCCGCGGCGGGGTCGTACGCCGAGACCTGGCCGAAGCCGCCCACCAGCGGGGCGGCCGCCGCCGACCAGCTGTCCGTCAGGGGGTCGTAGACGTTGTGCTCGGAGCCGAAGTCCTCGCCGCCGATCCAGTGGATGAGGCCGCGCGTGGTGTCCGCCACGATGGCGGGGGCGTAGCTGTTGGTCGCCGTCGGCGCGGCCGCGAGCGACGTGTACGAGTCGGAGTCGATGTCGTAGCGGAGGAGCTCGCCCGGCGACGCGTTGACGCCGCCCTGCCAGTAGATCGACCCGTCGAGGTACACCGCCGAGCCGCCGTAGGACGTCCAGCCGGGGAACGAGATCGTGTCCCAGGTGCCGTTGCAGACGTTGAACACGAACGCGCAGTCGAGCGCGGGCGTGAAGTTCGGGGGCATCCAGTTGTAGTGGGTCTGCCCGTTGAACGTGTAGATGTTCCCCGCGTCGTCGGCCACGACCGCGTTCTGGGCCATCGGCAGGGGGGTGTCGGTGGAGGTCGCCCACTGACCTTGCGCCGTCGAGGCGAGGAGGCAGAGGCCGGCAAGGACACACGCGGCAAAAACCTGACGACGCATCGAACGTCCTCCGTGTTCCCTCCCCCTCACAGCGAATAGCCGGCCCCTGGGGAGTGGGTTGCCTCTCCTTCTAGCACGATCACCACAAGTCCTTCACGAATTCTTGACTTCCTTTGCAGAAAGTCGTGATTCAACGTCTCATGGGGGGGTCCAGAGCACGCGATCCGAGGAGCAGATCTCGGCGCCGTCCACCATTCCGCAGGTGCGGAAGGCGACGCGCGAGTCCGGGTCGAGGGAGCGCGTCCAGCCGTGCCAGAAGGTGGCCGGGGACTGCCCGATGGAGCTGCTGTCGTCGTAGGCGGCGGGCCAGCCGGGGCCGCGCTCCCACCACCCGATGCCGGCGGGGCGGAGCGTCCAGTGGACGTTCACGCGGTCCTCGGCGCCGTCGACGGTGATCTCGGTGATGCCCGGGAAGGGGCGCTCGGCAGCGCCGCCTGCGCCCACCGCGCCGAGGAGCTCCGCGGAGAGCGCGTCCAGCGCCTCCGGGTCGGCGTGGACGGACGGCTCGGTCAGCCCCGCCGCGAGCGCCGCGCTCACGTCGTCGGCGAGCAGCGCCAGGGCCGCGGCGTCGTCGCGGAGCCACGACGCGACCTCGTGCCCGGGATCTCCGTTCCACGCGCGGAGGGTGACGTCGGCGTTGACGACGAGCGCCCACGCGCGCGTGTGCAGCTCCAGGGTGACCGCACCCGCCTTCAGCGCCGCCAGGTCGTCCCCGCTCAGCAGCCCCGCCGCGGCCGCCTCGTCCACCGCCGCGACCGCCGCCTCGGCCAGCGCGCGCCCCTCGTGACCCCACTGGTGGATGGCGATGAGGTCGATTTGGAGCGTCGCGTCGAGCTGCTCGACCCGGTCCGCCCAGCCCGCGTCCCAGGGGGTCGGGTCGTCGTAGGTCAGCGGCAGCGACGGGCCCGCCGCGATGTCGGCGACCGCGATGCCGAGGGGGTGTGTGGCGAGCTCGAGGGCGCGGCCGGTCCCGCGGAGGGCGGCGGCGAGGGCGGCGGTCTCCTCGGCGTCGGGGTCGAGCCCGAAGCGGTCCGCGGTCCAGTCCGCGATGAGGTCGTCGGAGGTGACCCCGAGCTCCCGGAAGAGGCGCGACGCGAAGCCGACGTTGGCCTCGTTGAGCGTCCCCCAGAGGGAGCGGTCGCCGCAGTCGACCTCCGCGAACCAGGCGACGACGCCGCGGCGGCGGTCCCACCGGACGCGGTCGAAGAGGCGGTCGCCGAAGAGCAGCAGCGCCCCGGTGTCGCCGTAGGGGGCGCCGCAGAGGTCGAGGTCGGCGGCCACCTCGCGGGCGCCGGCGAGGGCGAGCGTGGGGTTGTCCGGGGACCACCGGTGGGGGGCGGGGCCGCGGACCCCGGAGGCGCGGACGCGGGCGCTGCGTCCGACCCCCGACGACAGCGCCAGGGACATCACCTGGGCGACGTCCACGGCGTCGGGGGCGTCGGTGAGCGCGTCGTGCCACCACCCCGCGCGGCCGTACGAGTCGAGGGACGCGTCCAGCGCGCCGTACACCGCTCGGAGGCGGTTGGCGTGGCCCGCGGCGTCGGTCGAGTCGCACGCCGTGCAGGTGCACTCCACGTCCCACGGCGCGACGGCGCCGGCCACGTCGACGGACACCTCGTCGATGTCGGGGCGGGCCTCCAGCAGGGCGGCGAGGTCGGCGGCCCGCTGCGCGAGGTAGGGGTCGGCGGCGGGGTCGCCCGGGTCGAAGCACATGGACGCCGGGGCGTCGGCCTCGAGGGCGTCGACGGCGACGACGCGCGCCAGCGTCACGTCCTCGGGGATCCCGTCGAGCAGGGCCGGGTCGGAGACGACGACGCCGGTCGGTCGGTAGGTCTCGGACGTCGCCAGCGCCGCGGCCAGCGAGTCCGCCGAGCCGACCACGAGGTTCAGCGCCGCGATCCGCGAGACCGGGTCGATCTGCGGCGGCTCCGGGGGTTCGGTGTCGTCCGGACACCCCGCGAGCAGAACCACCCCCACCAGCCACCACCGCGATCGCATCCGCATCCTTCGATTGTAGCCGCCGCCGGGCTGCTACCCTCCCGCGCCATGTCGAACGCCGCCTACTTCGACCAGATCGTCCGCTTCATGGAGGAGTCGATCCCCTTCAACAAGCTCCTCGGCGTCAAGACGGTCGAGCTGCGGGAGGGGTACGCCGCCCTCCGCCTCCCGTTCCGGGACGAGTTCATCGGCGACACCAACCGGCCCGCCCTGCACGGGGGGACGATCTCGATGCTCGCCGACACCGCCGGCGGGGCCGCGGTCTTCAGCGCCAGCGAGCCGGGCGACGTCTGCTCGACGATCGACCTGCGGGTCGACTACCTCCGGCGCGGGGCGGCCGCCGATCTCATCGCCGTCGCGCGGGTGGTGCGGCTCGGCAACCGGGTCGGGGTGGCCCGGATCCAGGTCTTCCAGGAGGCCGACGAGGCCGGTCCGTTCGAGGAGCGTCGCCTCATCGCGGAGGCGACCGGGGTCTACAACCTCAAGCGCGCGGGCGACGCCACGGGGACGTTCGCGAGCGCCTGACGGCCGCGACCAGCGCGAGGGCGAGGAGCGCCCCCGCGACGGGGAGGTCGGTGCCCGCGAGGCTGCTGTTGCAGTCGCAGTCGCCGCCGTCGTCGTCGTCGTCGTCCCCGGGCGGCTCGGCCGTCGCGTCGTCGTCGTCCGCCGCGTCGTCGTCGTCGCCGCAGTCCTCGTTGACCTCGTGGTCGCAGTCGTTGTCGATGTCGTCGTTGCAGTCCTCGAACGCGAGGGGGCTGACGTCGGCGTTCGTGTCGTCGCAGTCGCCGTTCAGGGTGCTGATCCCGTCGTCGTCCTCGTCGCGGTCGGGGAGGCCGTTGAAGTAGTAGATGCGGCCGCGGTGGTAGTCGTTCTCGGACTTGCCGTCGGTGAAGTTCGGCTCGCCGATGATCAGCTCCGGGTAGCCGTCGCCGTCGAAGTCGTCGGTGGACGCCAGCGCGTTGCCGAACCACGCCTCGCGGTGGGCCCCGACCATCCGGTAGTGGGCGTCGCTGCTGTTCCGGTCACCGCTCCAGTCGTCGACGCCGTCGAAGATGTAGACGGCCCCCTGCCCGACCCCGCCGATCGCCGCCTCGGGGCTGCCGATCGCGAGCTCGGGGAGGCCGTCGGCGGGGTTGGACGTGTCCCGCATCAGGGCGACCGTCTCGCCGAAGCGCTTGTCGCTGAAGCCGCCGAGGATGCGGCCGTCGGGGACCGCCTCGAGGCCGTTGGTGTCGCCGAAGTGGATCCAGAGGTTGCCGCGGGACTCCCGGTTGGCGTCGCCGTCGACCGCGCTGAGGAGCTCCTGGACGAGCAGGTCGTCGAAGCCGTCGCCGTTGAGGTCGAGGACGTTCAGGGCGCCGCCGAGGCGGTCGCCGCCGCCGATCGTGAGGTCGGGATCGGCGGGCAGGCCGGCCGCGCTGCCGTACCAGACGAACACGCGCCCCTCGTCGTCGTTGCAGCCGGGCGCGCCCACCGCGAGGTCCGCGCGTCCGTCGGCGTTGAAGTGACCGACGGCGATGGTGGCGCCGAACTGCGCCTCGGGGTGCTCGTCGGCGCACTGGCTCAGGAGGTCCAGCGTCTCCACCGACGTCGTCTCCGCGTAGGCCTCGTCGGAGTAGTCGATCCAGACGCGGTTGAAGAGGCGCGAGGCGATGACGATGTCGGCGACGTCGTCCCCGTCGAGGTCTCCCGCGGCGACGGCGCTGGGGCGCGTCTCGGGCTGCATCTCGGTGGACTCCTCCTGGAGGTAGCCGTCCCACCGGGCGACGGAGTCGGGGGCGCCGAGGGCGGCGGGCCAGGCGCCGTCCGTCCCCGGGTAGAGGAGGACCTTGCCGGCCTTCGAGGCGTTCGGCTCGGCCACGATCAGGTCGCGGACGCCGTCGCCGGTGGCGTCCGCGATGAACGCGAAGTGGAAGACGGCGTCGTCGCCGACCTTGCCGTCGGTGATGTCGACGTCGCTCCAGTCCGCGAGCCCGCTCTGCGGCGGACCGCCCTCGCGGCCGAGGTAGATCCGGAGGACCGAGCGGAAGGTCACGGGGCCGTCGTCCTGGGGGCTGCTGACGGCGAAGTCGGCGAGCCCGTCGCCATTCAGGTCGCCCGGCGCGAGCGCGTACCAGCCCAGGTTGTCGATGAACTGCGGTCCCAGCCAGCGCTTGCCGACGGCGTCGAGATCGATGTCGATGGGCTCGGCGGCGGCGAGCGCGGGCACGAGCAGGGAGAGGCTGACGAACGTCACAAACCGGCGCATGAACGGGAGTCTAACCCCCCGGGCCTGCGTGTTACGGTCCGGCGCATGCTTCCGCGCCCCCTCCGTCACGCCCTCGCGGCCGCGCTCGCGCTGGCCCTGTCCGGCTGCCCCACCACCGAGCCTCCCGAGGAGCCGACCCCCGACCCCGCCGACGGCGTCGATCCGGGGGTCGCCGCCGCCGAGGGGGAAGCGCGCGCGGGACGGATCCGGGACGGCGGCGAGGACGCGCTGTTCGGCGGCATCGCGGCGGAGGGGCAGGCCGGCGACGTCATGCTCTACAACCGCCTCGTCCAGTTCGTCGTCCAGGGGGCCTACCGGAGCCACGGCTACATCGACACCGGCGGCGCCATCATCGACGCCGACCTCGTGCGGGCCGGCGGGCAGCTGGGCCGCGATCCCATCGACGACCTCTTCATCTCCCACGGCGTCGGGTGGCTGTTCCACGCGGACACGGTGGACGTCGCGTCGCCCGGCGGCGACGGGATCGCCGCGCGCGTCCGGGCGACGGGTTCGCTCGTCCGGTGGTCCTTCATCGAGGGCGCGGTCGAGGCGGAGGACCCGATCCTCCCCTGGGTCGAGATCGGCGTGGTCGTCGACTACACGCTCCCGCCGGAGTCGCACACGGTCCGGATCGAGGCGACGTACACCAACGTCGGCCGCGACGACGCCAACATCAACCCCGCCCTCGGGTGGCTGGCGTCGGACGAGGACCTCGACGGGTGGGCCGCGGGGCAGGGGGTCGACCCCGACGACCTCGACGGGCTCGCGGCGGTGGGCGCGGTCGGCGCCGCGGGCGAGGCGACGTACAGCTTCTGGCCCGACCACGGCGAGCTGAACTCGCTCGGCGTGGCGGCGCTCGTCTCCTCTGCCGGCATCTCCGCGACCACCGCGGGGTGGACGCTGCTGGCCGAGGGGGACGCGGTGTCGATGGTCCAGAACCTCACCGTCGCGCCCGACGCGCTCACCGCCGAGGCGGCCCGCCACGACGCCCAGGGGACGCCCCTGGGGACCGTCTCCGGCGTCGTCTCGTCGGGCGGCGAGGGGGTCGCGGGCGTGCGCGTCTGGTTCGTGGACCCGGCGACGGACCCCGCCGTCATCGCCGGCTTCGCGGTGACCGGCACCGACGGCGCCTACGAGGGGCGCGTGCCGGTGGGGACGTGGGACGTCTACGCCGTCGGGCGCGGCTCCGGCGAGCACGTCGACCTCCCCGCGAGCGCGGGCCGGTACGCGCCGTACGCGTCCGGGCCGATCAACGGCGCCCAGCTCGACGCCCTCTCCGGGGCCGCCGCCCCGCCTCCGCTGGCCTTCGCGACGGGCTGGCCGACCCCCGCCCCCGTCTCCGTGGGGGTGGTGGACGGCGACCACATCACGGCCGACCTGGAGCTCCCCCCGAGGGGCGCGATCGCGCTGACGATCGAGGACGACGCGGGGGCGCCGCTGCCCGCCTACGTCGAGATCCACCGGACCGACGGCGAGGACCCCGCCGCGGCGGTCCCCCCGGAGCTGGCGCGCCACCTCGGCATCGTCGAGACGGGGAGCCGCCTCGCGCGCGTGTGGCTGCCCGACGGGGACCTCACGATCGACCTCCCGCCGGCGACGTACCGGCTCGACGTCGAGCACTCCTGGCGCCACGAGCGGGTCCGCATCGAGGACGTCGCGGTGGCCGCGGGGGAGACGGCGACCGCCACCGCGACCCTCGCCGAGACCCTCCCCCACGACGGCTGGCTGGCGGTCGACTCGCACCTCCACGCGGCCCCCAGCAACGACGGCCAGCTCCCCATGGAGCACCGCGTCGTCGCCTGCGCGGCGACCGGCGTCGACCTCCCCGTCAACACCGACCACGACCGGATGGTCGACTACCAGCCGATCGTCGAGGCGCTGGGGCTGTCCGGGCGGATGCAGTTTCTCCCCGGCGTCGAGGTCTCGCCCGTCCTCCGCGGCCACTTCAACCTCTTCCCCGTCGAGCCCGACCCCGCCCTCATCAACGGCGGCGCGGAGTCCTGGTGGGTCATCCCCGAGGACCAGGACGACCTCCTCGCGCGCATCCGGGCCAGCGGCACCGAGCACAGCCTCGTCCAGGTCAACCACGGCCGCTCGGGGATGTTCGACTTCGCCAGCTACGCCCCCGAGTCCGGCCTCGCCGGCGACGAGGACACCTGGTCCTGGGACTTCGACGTCTTCGAGCTGATCAACGGCAGCGGGCGGGGCGACTTCAGCGAGCTGCGGGCGGACTGGTTCAGCTTCCTGAACCTGGGCATGGGGAAGGTGGCGACGGGCGTCTCCGACAGCCACGGGCGCGGCTCGCCGTGCGGCTACGGCAGGACGGACATCTTCGTCGGCTCGACCGACCCGGCCTCGATCACGCCCGCCGACGTCCGCGCCGCGTTCGTCGCGGGGCACACGGTCGTCGCCGGGGGGACGACGCTGCGCGCCTCGGCCGACGACGGCGACGCCCTCCCCGGGGACGTCCTCACCGGCGGCGCGCACGAGCTGAGCGCCCGCGTGCTCGCCCCGAGCTGGCTGGTCCCCGGTCCGCTGCGGCTGATCCGGAACGGCGAGATCGTCGACGAGATCGCGGTCGCCGCCGAGCCCGCGGACGGTCTCTGGCTGGAGCACGTCTTCGCGATCGAGGACGACACCGACGCCTGGTACGTCCTCGAGACGGAGGGCGCCGGCGGCATGGGCGGCGTGTGGCGCGGGGGCGTCCCCTACGCGGCGACGAACGCGTTCTTCGTGGACGTCGCGGGGGACGGGTGGGACCCGCCCGGGCTCGACTGACCGCGCGCCGGCTCGGTCTCCGCCTCGCGGCCGTCGTCGTGGCGGCGAGCCCCCTCCTCTCGTGCGGCGCACCGCCCGCCGACCCCCGCTCCGGGTGCGCCCGTTGCCACGCCCCGCTCACCGAGGGGGGCGTGCCCGGGGGGCTCGAGGCGATCCACCCGACCGACGTGCCGCTGGCCTGCGTCACGTGCCACGGCGGCGACCCCGAGGCGGACACCAAGGAGCGCGCCCACGTGCCGCGGCCGGCCGGGGTGGCGTCGCCCCAGGCGCTCCGTGCCCTGTCCGCGGTCGAGCTCGACGCCGTCGATCCGCGGTACGTGCAGTGGGTCAACCCGGGGGACTGCCGGGTCACCCAACAGACCTGCGGCGCGTCCGGCTGCCACCCCGACATCTCCGCGACGTCGCCCACCTCGGTCATGAACACCCTCGCCGGCCACTGGAACCACCCGCGGTTCTCCGCCGGTCAGCAGCCCGATCGCGCCGCGGCGTGGTCGGTCCACGACTACCTCGACTTCGGCTGGGACGGCGCCCCGGGCACGGTGCAGGAGCTCCACCCGCTCGCCCCCGCGCCCCTGACCGACGACTCGTCGCTGGGCGATCACCTCGACCACTACCTCGTCAAGAGCTGCCCCACGTGCCACCTGTGGGCGTTCGGGCGGGACGACGCGCCGGGCGGCTACCGGTCGTCGGGCTGCACCGGCTGCCACGTCGTCTACGGCCGCCACGGGCTGTCGCGCTCCGACGACCCGAACGCCGACCGCACGTCGCCGGCGCACCCCGAGCGCCACCGGATGACGTCGGCCATCCCCGACGCGCAGTGCGAGACCTGCCACGTCCGCATGGGGACGATGTACCGGGGCGTGCGGGAGGCGGGGCGGATCGGCGACCCCGCCCACCTCGAAGCTTCGAGCGAGCCCCTGCACGGGCTCCCCGCCGGCGCGTTCGTGCTCGACGAAGACACGAGCAACGACGTCGACGAGACGCCGCCCGACGTCCACCAGCAGGCGGGGCTGGGGTGCGTGGACTGCCACGTCGGCCGGGACGTCCACGGAGACGGGCGGCTGTACAGCGCCGACGAGCACCAGGTCGGGATCGAGTGCGAGGACTGCCACGGCACGCGCGACGCGTCCCCCGTCCCGGGTGACGACGGCCTGTTCCGGACGTCCGCCGGGGACCTTCTGCGGAGGCTGCGCGTCGAGGCCGACGGCTCCTTCGTGCTCCGCGGCGCGCGCGACGGCGCCGACCACCCCGTCAGCCAGCTCCGGGTCCTGCAGGAGACGGGCAGCGAGGCGCTGGTCGAGGGGCACGGCGCCGACGCCACCGGGTTCTCGCACCTCGACACGATGGAGTGCTACGCCTGCCACACGGCGTGGACGCAGTCCTGCTTCGGCTGCCACGTGACGATCGACTCCCGCGCGTCGGGCACGAGCGGGATCGACGGGACCGTCTCCGCCGGCCGCACGTCCGGCGTCGGGAGCTGGGTCGCCCTGGACTACTTCGCGCTGGGCGTCGGTCCCGACGGGCTGATCACGCCGATGGCGCCCCAGGAGAAGATGTTCGTCACGGTCATCGCGCCGTGCGA
Organism: uncultured Rickettsiales bacterium; assembly: GCA_964344575.1. Classification (GTDB taxonomy): domain Bacteria; phylum Myxococcota_A; class UBA796; order UBA9615; family UBA9615; genus JAAESI01. The sequence goes on from CAYFOA010000118.1 coordinate 11,387, forward strand.
CCCGCAGGCCGGACCGTGCGACGTCGAGCCCACCGACGACGGCCGGGGGCCCGGCCGGACGGTGTGGAAGGACCAGGTCCGGCACACCGCCGAGGGAGACCCGGGCATGGGCTTCGCGCCGGTGACGCCCCACACGACGTCGTCGGGGGTCCAGCCCTGCGACCGCTGCCACCTCCGGCTCGACGACAGCAACGAGGACATCGTCCTGGAGGCGATCGGGCGGGGCTCGGGGCGATTCGTCGTCCCCGACGGCGACGGCGTCGAGCACGACCTCACCCGGGTCGCCAACTCCACCGGCGGCGCCGTCGTCGGCCTGGCCCACGAGGGGACGTCCCTGTTGGACCCCCAGACGGTCAACGCCGTGCTCCACGTGCGCGTCCCGGACTCGGGCCTGGAGCTGCGCGAGTTTCCGCCGTGGACGCCCCCCGATCCCGAGTGACGGCTCCGCGTCAGGGGGCGAGCAGCTCGGGCAGGGCCGGATCGAGGCGGCGCGCCTCGGCCCGCGCGGACGCGGCGGCGGCGGCGTCCCCCGTCTGCTCCAGCAGCGTGGCCAACGCGAGGTGGGCGTAGGGGTTCCAGGGCTGCGCGTCGCGCGCCGCCACCAGCGCCGCCACCGCCTCGTCGGGTCGCCCCGTCACCCGCAGCAGCTCGGCCCGCAGCCGCCACGACGTCAGCGCCAGCGGGTCGATCGACGTCAGCAGCTCGAGCCGCGCGAGGGCGCCGGGAAAGTCCTGCGCGCGCGCCCGGTCCATCGCCTCGGCGTGCAGCAGGTGGGTGAGCCGGGCCCGGCCCGCGGGATGCCCGGGGTCGCCGTGGAGCGCCCGCCGAAGCGTCGCCACGTCGCCCCCCAGCAGCGCCGCGTCCACCGCCCGGGCCGACTCCAGCCGGGCGTCGAGGAGAGCGGGGCCGGCGCCGGCCAGGGGCATGCGCTCGCGTCGGGCGAGCAGCGCGCCCACGTCCAGCAGACCATCACGGGCGTAGAGCGCGCGCGGGGTGGAGAACTCGAGGAACGGATCGGCGTCCCGCTGCACGGTCCCCGGGCCGGCGATGGCGCGGAGGGTCTCCGGCCCGGCGAGGTAGTGGCGCTGCAGGTCGACCGCGGACGTCAGCCCCGTCCATGCGGCCGCCTCGGTCCCCTCCAGCGCGGCGATCCGAGCGTCCAGCTCCGCCGCCGTCAGGGGCGCGTCTCCCGTGCGCGCCACGAGGTAGAAGTCGAACGGCCCGCCGCTCCACAGCGTGGCGTCGGGGAACACCGCCTGGAACGTCCGCGCGACGGTGGCGAAGTCGTCCCCGCGGAGCAGGTAGCCCTGGACCCAGACGAGCACCGCGCCGCCGGGCTCGAGGGCGTCCCGCATCGCCTCGAACGCCTCGACGGTGAAGAGGGTGCTCATCCCCGAGACGAACAGGTTGGTGGGGTTGCTGCCGATCGCGTCGAAGCGCTGATCCGTGTGGGCGAGGCGATGGCGACCGTCTCCGAGCACCAGCCGCGTCCGGGGGTCCTCGAGCGGATCGCCGAGCAGCTCGCCGAAGTGCTCCGCGCCGCGCACGACCTCGGGGAGCAGCTCGACGACCGTCGCCCGTTCGACGGGGAGGTCCAGCGCCGCCGCCAGCGACATGCCCGAGCCGAGCCCGAGCAGGAACGTGTCCTCCTGCCCGTCGCTGAGGAGCAGCGGGAGCACCCCCACGAGCCCCTGGTAGAGGCGATCCCGCTCGGTCGACGCGTCCGTCTTGCCGTCGATCCGGAGCACGCGAGCGCCGCTCGCCCGCTGCAGGACCGTGACGGTCGCGCCCACGCCTTCCTCGTGGAAGAGGAGGCTGCCGCCCTCGGCGAACTCCTCGCGGAGGGCGGGGTCCGCGGCCAGCTCGGTCGCGTACATGTGCGGCGCGAGGTTCATGTGGCGGGGGTTCCACGCGGGGGTGACGAGGGACCCCGCCAGCGCGAGGGCGGGCAGCAGCAGCGCGACCCGGCGGGAAGGCGCGAGCAGCACCGCCGCGGCGGCGAGGTTGACGCCGACCGCGAGCCAGAGCGCGTTCCGGATGCCGAGGGCGGGCAGCAGGACGAGGCCGCACAGGAGCGCCCCGAGGACGGCGCCGACGGTGTTCCAGGCGTAGGCCCGGCCCACGGCCGCGGGGGCGTCCTCGGCCCCCGCCGCGAGGGCCCGGGTGGCGACCGCGTAGGTGCCGCCCATGAGGAACGTCGGCGCGACGACGACGGCGAAGAGGACGCCGAACACGAGCCCCTGCGACCGCCCGAAGGAGTCCGCGCGGGCGGCGAGCGGGTCGATCAGCAACAGCGGCAGCTCCCCCAGCAACGGGATCAGGAGGGCCGTCGTCAACGCGATCCCGACGTTGACCCCGGCCAGGAGCCGCACGCGGTCCCTCACGCGATCGACCCACTGCGCGAAGACGTGCCCGCCGAGCGCGAGGCCGGCGATGAAGGCGCACACGATCAGGGAGAACGCGTACGTGGTGGAGCCGACGAAGAGGACGAAGCTGCGGTTCCAGGCGATCTGGTTGGCCAGCGCCGCGCCGCCGGACAGCGCGAACGAGAGCAGCACCCAGCGCGCTCCGACCGAGAGGGCGACGGGCGGCGCAGAGGCCGGGGCGGACGCGGCCGGGGAGGCGGGGGCGTGGGCGCGGGCGCGCCCGACGACGACGGCGAGCCCCCCCACCGCGAGGTTCACGCCCGCCGCGACCGCGATCGTGCGGGGCTGCCCGAGGCCCGGCAGGAGCAGGAACCCCGCGACCGCCGCGCCCGCGACGGCGCCCGTCGTGTTGACCGCGTACAGCCACCCCATGTCGCGCCCCAGCGACGCGTCGTCGCGGGCGTACCACGCCGTCATGAGCGGCAACGTCGCGCCCATCGCGGTGGTCGGCAGGAGCAACAGCAGCGAGGCGCCGAGCAGCGAGCCGCTCGCGCTCAGCAGCGCCGGGCTGGCGAGGGCGAAGACCCCGATGCCCGCCTCGAGGACCCCGTAGACGGCGAGCGGGCGCGCGGCGGCGCCCGCCCTCGCGCCCGCGACGCGCGCCCCGAGCCCGAGGCCGGCCATGTAGACGGCGACGACCGCCGCCGCGACGACGACGGAGTGACCGACCACGAGCCCGATCGTCCGGACCCAGACGACCTGGTAGACGAGCGCGGTGGCGCCACTCAGGAGAAAGAACGCCGTGATGAGCAGCCGAAGCTGCACGCGGCGGTCTAGAACTCGGTGCCGTCGGCGAGCGTGCCGGGGCTGAAGAGCGACCCCGGATCGCCGGCCACGTCGCTGTGCGGCGCGTACGACGTCCCCGTGATCTGGGGATCCAGCGTGATCGCCTGGTCGATGTTGGCGTTCGGGGCGCCGCCCGCCTCGTCGCCGTAGCCGAGCGACACGACCGCGTTGCCGCCCGCGTCGTTGAGGGTGACGACGTCGCCGGTCGCGTCCAGCGCCAGGTAGAAGGGCGTCCCCGGGTCCTCGTTCGCCGCGGCGAAGAAGTGCGCCCCCGCCGGCGCCGCGCCGGGGCTCCCGCCGCCGAACACGACCACGGCCTCGTCGGGGAGCACGAACGTGTCCTCGGGGAACGTGTGGCGCGCCAGCGCGATCAGCTCCGACTCGAAGATCGTCGCCCCGCCGAAGTCGAGCTCGATGCCGGCGATGTTCGCGAACTCGAGGAACTCGTCTTCGTCGGCGTTGGTCGAACCGTCGCCGTTGGCGTCGCCCGCGGTGCCGTCGGCGAGGAGCTCGTTGAGCTTGACGTCGCCGGCCACCACCGCGGCCGCGGCGAAGCTCAGGGTCAGGTTGGTCTGCGCGAGGTCGATCTGCACGACCACCTCGAAGCTGCCCGCGGTCACCGACGTGATCTCCGCTCCGGTCGCCACCGGGGTCGGGTCGCCCGCGGTGGTGGTGAAGCTGATGGACACGTCGTCGGGCTCCACGGCGACGGCGTTCCCGTCGCTGTCGAAGGCCTCGATGGTCAGGGTCACCGTGTCCCGCGTGGTGACCTCGGACGCGTCGGGCGTGGCCGTGACGGACTCGACCGAGCCGACGGCGCTGTCGTCGTCGTCGCCGGCGCTGTCGTCGTCGTCGTCGGTCGCGTCGTCGTCGTCGCCGGAGTCGTCGTCGTCCGTCGCGTCGTCGTCGTCGTCGGCCGCGTCGTCGTCGTCGGCCGGGGCCGAGTCGTCGTCGTCGGTGGGGCAGCCGGAGAGCCCGAGCGCCAGCGCGAACAGAATCAGCGCCGGGAGGCGCATCCAAACCTGCGGAATTTCATTTGAAAACAAAGTGGGTTTCCTCTTGTCGGTATTCGAGCGGGCACTACTATCGGCGGCCTCCGCCCCCCCCGTCAATCCGAGGTACAGGTACAGATCATGGTCCGCACCCGCGCTGTCGAACTCCTCCTCCTTCTCCCCCTCGCCCTCGCGGGCTGCGCCGAAGTGGCCGACGACGGCCCCGGCACGCTCCCCGAGATCGCCGACATCCGGCACCTCGCGGTGACCATCGAGGTCCCCGGCGACTACCCCACCATCGGCGACGCCCTCGCCGTCTCCGTCCCCGGCGACGTGGTCGACGTGGCCGCGGGCGTGTACGTCGAGGACATCACCATCCCCGGCGGCGTCACCGTGCTCGGCGCGGGCCTCGACGCCACCGCCATCGAGGGCCAGGTCACCGTCTCCGGCGGCCAGGCGGGCCTCGCGTCGCTGCAGGTCAACGGCCTCGGCGCCAACGTCAACACCGACTGCGGCATCAGCACCGGCGCGGGCGACTCGATCCTCATCCAGTCCATCCGCGTCTCGTCCTGGTACGCGGCCGTCTGCTTCGACCCCGGTCCGTCGATCGCCGTCCCCTGGCCGCTGATCGACCGCGCGTCGCTCCAGAGCAACGGCTACGGCGTCGTCGTCTACAGCGGCGAGGCGGACGTGACCAACAACTACATCGTCTACGGCGTCCGCGCGGGCGTGTGGGCGTTCGACGGCGCCGTCGCGCGCGTCATCAACAACACGCTGATCGGCAACAGCTTCGGCGGCAACACGTCCGACCGCGACGCGGCCATCTCGCTGGGCGTCGGGGCGACCGGCTCCGTCGTGCGGAACAACAGCGTGACGTCGAACTTCTACGGGATGCAGTGCGACGCCTGCGACGCGCAGTTCAGCCACAACAACGTCTGGGGCAACACGACCAACTACGCCGGCGACGCCGGCCAGGAGTCGACCGACCTGAACGTCGATCCGCAGTACGTCTCCGTCTCCGACGGCAACCTCCGGCTCCAGGAGACGTCGCTGCTGATCGACGCGGGCAGCGCCGAGCTGGCCCCCGACCACGACTGGGACGGCCTCGGCCGCCCGTCCGGCCCCGGCTTCGACATCGGCGCCGACGAGTGGTCGCTGTCGTCGTTCACGCTCGTCGTCAACGAGATCATGGCCAACCCCACCACCGAGGCGACCGGTGAGTTCATCGAGATCGCGAACCTGGGCAACGACCCCGTCGACGTGGCCGGCCTCATCGTCAGCGACGGCGACTCCGAGGACACCCTCGAGGGCTACCTCGGCGGCAGCACCGTGATCCCCGGGGGCGGCTTCGGCGTCGTCCTCGACCCCGGCTACGCCAACGAGTACACGATCCCCGGCGACGCGACCCTCCTGACGGTCGGCAACGCCACCCTCGGCAACGGCCTCAGCAACAACGACCCGATCTCGCTGCTGGAGAGCAACGGCTACGTCGTCATCGACGAGTTCACGCTCCCCTTCGACGCCGGCAACGGCAACAGCATCGAGCGCGTGGACGTGCTCAGCGGCAACGTCAACAGCAACTGGGTCGTCTCCGCCTGCCCCTCCGGCAGCTCCCCCGGTGAGGTCAACTGCGCCGCCGGCGAGATCACGCCCAACGACCCGTCGACCCTCGTGATCACCGAGGTCATGGCCAACGCCGTCGACGAGACGACCAGCGAGTACGTCGAGCTGTGGAACAACTCCTCGGCCGACGTCGACCTCGCGGGCCTCGTCATCGAGGACACGAACCAGAACACGGGCAACACCAGCGACGACGTCCTCATCGCCTTCGGTGGCGGCGACACGGTCGTGCCCGCCAACGGCTACGCCCTGATCGTCGACCCGAACTACACGCTGACGTACCTCGTCCCCGGCGACACGATCCTCGTGACCACCCCGGACAGCACGATCGGCAACGGCCTCGGCAACAGCAACGACGCCGTGACCCTGTACGACACCGACGGCACCACCGTCATCGACAGCTACAGCTACCCCGCCGACTACGGCGACGGCATCTCGGTCGAGAAGGTCGACTACCTCGCCGGCGACGACAGCGCCAACTGGGCGCCGAGCACCTGCCCGATCGGCCACAGCGCGGCGCGGCTGAGCTGCAATGCCGGCGGCGTGGGCGACGGCATCGCCATCAACGAGGTGATGAACAACCCGCTGTCCGAGACGACGGGCGAGTTCATCGAGCTGAAGAACATCGGCCCCGGCAGCGTGGACCTGCTCGGCCTCGGCATCACCGACGGCGACCAGGTCGACGAGCTCATCTCGTACGACGGCGGCCCGACGGTCCTGAACCCCGGCGAGTACGCCCTCATCGTCGACAGCGGCCACGACGGCGACTTCACGATCCCGACCGGGATGGTGACGCTGACCACCGCCGACAGCCACCTCGGCAACGGCCTCAGCCTGAGCGACCCGATCACGCTGCTGGAGACGGACCTCGAGTCCACCGTCGACACCTGGGTCCTCCCCTTCAACCCGGGCAACGGCACGTCGGTCGAGAAGATCAACGCGCTGACGGGCGACTCCGAGGACAACTGGGCGGCGTCCACGTGCACGCTCGGCCACAGCGCCGGCCTCGAGAACTGCGTCTCCTACGTGCCCATCCCGGGCGGCACGACCGAGCTCTACCTGAGCGAGGTGATGGCCAACCCGCTGGACGAGGCGACGGGCGAGTACATCGAGGTCTACAACTACGGCAGCACGCCGATCGACCTCTGGGGCCTCATCGTCTACGACGGCGACGCGTGGGACTTCATCCGCGAGTTCGACTTCGGCTCCACCATCGTCGACCCCGGCGAGTACGCGGTCATCGTCGACCTCCAGTACGCCTACCAGTACGCCATCCCCACGGACGTGACGCTGGTGACGGTGGACGACGGCGCCCTCGGCTCCGGCCTCGCCGCGAGCAACGACCCCGTCTACATCTACGAGGCGGACGGCTACTCGGTCATCGACAGCTACACGTTCCCCTTCAACCCGGGGAACGGCACCAGCGTGTCGCGGCAGGTGCTCGAGGACGGCGACGTCGAGGGCAACTGGGCCGAGGACGCCTGCGGCAGCAGCCCCGGCGAGGTCAACTGCATCGCCGAGTAGCGGCGACTCCTCAGCCGGTCCACCAGGCACACGCCGCGCGGAGGTCGCACGTCCCGCACACCGGGTCGTAGCGCCTCCCGCGGCAGCCGCCGCTGATCCCCAGGTGGCTCAGCGCGAAGTCGAAGCGGACCGGGTCGCGCGGGTCGATCCTCCGCAGGCTCCTCGTCAGCTCGTTCGCCGTCCGGCGCGTGCTCTCCGGTCGAGTCGCGAGCCCCAGCGCGTGGCCGATGCGGGCCGTGTGGACGTCGCAGGGCATCACCAGCCGCGACGTCCCGACGCCCTCCCAGAGTCCCAGATCGGGCCCGTCGGGGCGGACCATCCAGCGCAGGAAGAGGTGCTGCCGCTTGCACGCCGCCTGGCCCTTCACCGACGGGAACAGGAAGCCCAGGGCGCGGGCCCGGTCGGCCGGGGCTTCGTGGGCCGCGGCGGCGGACTCCTTCAGCCAGCCGAGCGTACCGCCGAGCGCGCGCCACGTGTCGTCCTCGCCGTCGTCGTGGGCGGCGAACAGGGCGCGGAGGGTGCCGAACCGGCGGAGGCCGTCGCCGACGGCGGCGAGGAGCGCGTCGATGTCGCGCGGCTGGAGCCACCGATACTGACGCGTCATCCGGGGGACGTCGCCGCTGCGGAGGGCGTCCGCGGGCCGGTCCCCGAGCGCGGCGAAGATCTCCTCCAGGACGGGCGCGAAGAGGGAGACCCGTCCGAACGCCATCGTCGCGGCGATGAAGGCGACGGCCTCGGCGTCGGCGGGGTCGGCGTAGCGGGAAGGGAACTTCAGGGGGTCCCGCTGGACGTGGGCGGAGGCGTCGAACGCGGCGACGTAGCGCTCCAGCAGCGCCCGCACCTCAGCGACGTCGGCCGAAGAGACGCCCCAGGCTGCCGCCCTTCTTGGCCTCGTCGGGGTCGGCGTCGAGCCGGGCGAGCTGCGCCTTCCCCCAGGCCGAGTCCTTGCGGAACCGGAGGAGCATCTTCAGCGCCCGCTTCAGGTCGTCCGGCCGGTCGGCGTTCGACAGGATGCGGGCCCGCACCTCCAGCGCGTCGGCGTACTCGGGGTCGAACGCCAGCGCGAGGTCGGCCCACTCCATCGCCTTGTCGAGGGCGCGGGCGTTGGTCGGCGCCATCGCGTACCGGCACCAGCCGAGGTCGGCGAGGATGCCGGGGTTGCTGGGGTGCCGGTGGCGGAGCTGCTCGAGGGTCTGCGCGGCGTCGTTCCAGTCGCCCTGGGCCATCGACGCGTGGGCCTTGGCGAGCTGGGCGCCGTCGGTCCGGTCGAGCCGGCTCATCCGCTTCGACAGCACCGCCGGGTTGTCCGCCCCCGGCCACCACACCTGCGGCTCCTCGGCGATCGGGTCCATGACCATCGAGATCGAGGCGAGGTCCTCGTCGGCGAAGGCCGCGTCGGTGTCGATCGCGTCCAGCGACGGGATGCTCGTGGTGGCGCCGGCGTCCCCCCCTCCGCCGACCGCGCGGGCCTCGGTCCGGAGCTGGTCGTAGCGGGCGCGGCGCGCCGGGTCGCTGAGCTCGTCGAACGCCTGCACCAGCCGCGTCAGCAGCTCCTTCGCCTTCCGCCGGACGTCCCCCTGGATGTCGGGGCCGAGGTTGACGAGCCGGTAGCGCGGGGCGAGCGCCTGGTAGGCGCGGTCGATCGTGTCCAGCGTCGAGTCCGCGGGGACGCCGAGGAAGGCGTAGTGGTCGAGGTCCATCCGGGTGACGTAGTCGCGGACGATGAGCGCCTGGTGGTCGGCGCTCTGCTTCGGGACGGCGTTCCGGAGCTCGCTGACGACCTCGGCGGGGACCCGCCCCGTGGTGAACTCGACGGTGTGCTCCTGGGGGGCCGGCTGCGAGGGCGGCGTAGCTACCCGCGGCTGCGGCTTCCGCGTCCGGCGGCTGGACGTGGGGCGGTCGATCTCGGGGGAGTCCGACAGCGCCAGCAGCCCGGCGTGGATCATGAACCACAGGCAGCGGGTGACGTCGCCGCTGCGGTCGGGGAAGCGGGACCGGACCTCCTCGATCCGCCGCGGGCGGAGCAGCGCCTCGCCCAGCGACCGGAGCGTCTGCGTCGATGCGACGTAGCCGAAGAGCCGGTTGAACGTCCGCGTCCGCCCGATCGACCGCCCCTCCAGGGCGTCGAGCTCCTGCTGCAGGTCGCCGAGGTCGAGGTGCTCCGGGAGCGCCGTCCGGAGCGCCCGGATGGGGTTCGTCTCGTAGACCGGGATGGAGCCCGCGAAGTCGTCCCCGCGGTGGAACTTGAACGGGCCGCGGTGACCGACGGCGGCGCGGAGCTCGTCCGCCACCCACGCCTCCAGCTGCTCGTCGAGCTCGTCGGCCCGGAGCAGCCCCCGCAGCAGCAGCCGCTGCCGGAACTCGGCCCCGTCCCGCGCGTCCGAGCCGAGCTTGCCGAGCTGCTCGTCGGTGAGCAGGCCGGTCCGGCGGAGCCAGCGCGGGAGGCCGTTCATCGGGTCCGACCACTCCACCCACACGGGGTAGCCGTTGAGCAGGAAGATCGTCTTCCGCCCCAGCGGCATCTCGAGCACGAAGCGTCCGCTGCTGTGGGAGTGGAAGAGCGTCGTCAGCATCTGGACGAACACCGCGGGGGTGAGCTCGCCGACGGCGGGGAGGCGGCGGCTGGTGTCGACGCGGACGAAGCTGTCGCCGGAGTCGAGCTCGTGCTTGCGCGGCTGCCGCATGGCCGCGGGGAGCTCGCTCAGGGACGGCGTGGAGGACGCCTGGATGGGCTCCGGCTTGCGGGGGGGCGGCGTCGGGGTGGACGCCGGGGCGGGCTCGGCCGTGGGCGCGGGCGCGGGCACGGGCTCGGCGGGGGCGGGCTCGCCGTCCTCGTCCTCCTCCTCGGGGACCACCGGCACGGGCCCCGTCATCGTCGCGCGGGCCTCGGCGAGCAGCTCGCGGACCTCGTCCCGGCCGCGGTCCGGTCGGGCCAGCATCTTGTCCACCTTGCGGGCGAGGTCCATCAGCGAGAACGGCTTGGAGAGGAAGCCGAGGGCGCCGAGGCGCTTGATGTCCTTCGCGAAGATCGACTCGCTCCGGTACACCGCGCTCATCAGGATCACGGGGACGTCGGCGCCGCCGTCGAGGCCGCGGATCTTCTCCAGCACCCGGATCCCGTGGAGGTTCGGGAGCATCACGTCCATGAGCACGAAGTCGGGACGGAACGAGGAGAACCGGTCGACCCCCTCGGGCCCCGAGTGGGCCAGGCCGACAGCGTGGCCGTTGAACTCCAGCAGCTCCTTGAGCTGCGACGCGAAGTGCTTGTCGTCCTCGATCACGAGGACCCGGGAGGGGCTGGCCACCGAGCCGTCAGTGTAGGCGGATCCGAGGCCTTAGGCGGAGTCGTCGTCGTCGGAAGACGAGTCGTCGCCGTCGTCCCCGGAGTCGTCGTCGTCGCCCAAGGTCAGGTCGACGTACGTCACCTCGACGGTGTAGTCGCCGTCCTGGCCCGCCCAGCAAGCGACCTCGAGCAGCAGGTCCTGGTCCTCCGTCACGTCCGCCTCACCGTCCTCGGGCGGCACGTAGCCGTCCTCGAAGGGGATGAGCCAGTTCTTGCTCTCGGTGTCGAAGGTGGCCGCGTCCCACAGGTACTTGTCCATGTCCGCGTCGGCGGTCCAGTTCAGGACCACGCGCACGCTCCGGTCGGCGGGCAGGGCGAACGAGAACAGGTCGATGTCCTGGTACGACTGCGCGCCGCACTCCATCGAGCCCTGCACGCAGAACCCGGTCGGCGGCACCTCGCCCACGGCGGTCGCGTTCTCGGGCGTGTCGTTGACCTCGGACTCCTCGATCACGGGGAGGTCGCCGTCGCACTCGATCGGGTCGGGCGGCACGGTGTCGTCGTCGTCGTCCGTCGCGTCGTCGTCGTCGTCCGTCGCGTCGTCGTCGTCGGCGGCGTCGTCGTCGTCGTCCGCCGTCGCGTCGTCGTCGTCGTCGTCCGGGCAGCCG
>CAYFOA010000119.1:0-19539 GCA_964344575.1 uncultured Rickettsiales bacterium
TCTGGGCCGTGTCTCAGTCCCAGTGTGGCTGATCGTCCTCTCAGACCAGCTACCCATCACTGTCTAGGTGAGCCGTTACCTCACCTACTAACTAATGGGCCGCAGGCCGATCCAGAGGTGGCAGGTCCGAAGATCCCCACCTTTTCCCACTGTCCCCGAGGGGTCTGTGGTCTTACGCGGTATTAGCAGTCCTTTCGAACTGTTATCCCCCGCCTCTGGGCACGTTACCTACGTGTTACTCACCCGTGCGCCACTCCTCATCCACCGAAGTGGAGTGTTGGCGTTCGACTTGCATGTGTTAAGCCCGCCGCTAGCGTTCGTTCTGAGCCAGGATCAAACTCTCCAGTTGTATCTGGCGAGTTAAATCAATTAACTCAATTTCGTACACATCACTGCGTTACGTTCATTGACGAGATCGCTATTCAGTTTTCAAAGACCGACTTCAGCTGCCCCCGGAAGGGCGGCGCCTGACTCTACGGATTGATGGCCGAGTGTCAAGCCCGTTCCGCAGGGAGAGACTCCGTGCGGCACGGAGCGCGGAAGATATTGATCGGCCCCAAGGGCGTCAAGGACTTCGATGGCTTTTTTTCCAGAGACATTCACTGGAAGTGAGAAGCCTAGTGATTCCGACTAGTTCAGGCGGATCTGGATCCGGGTGATTCCGCGGCTTCGGCCGGTGCTTTCGTCCACGTCGACCACCGCTCCGTGGAACCTCACGTCGCCCTTGGCGGCCTCGAAGCGCTGGTTCCGGCTGGTCAGGAACCGTCCCAGGCTCTGCTCGACCTTCACGCCGATGATGCTCCGGTGAGGGCCGGTCATGCCGAGGTCGGTGATGTACGCCATGCCTTCGGGGAAGACCTGCTCGTCGGCCGTCTGGACGTGGGTGTGGGTGCCGACGAGGGCGGCGACGCGGCCGTCGAGGTACCAGGCCATCGCCATCTTCTCGCTGGTCGCCTCCGCGTGGAGATCCACGAGGATGACGTCGGCCTCGTCCCGCACGCTCTCGATGAGGCGGTCGGCGGCCTGGAAGGGGCAGTCCGTGGGCGGCAGGAAGATGCGGCCCTGGAGGTTGAGGACGGCCACGCGGACTCCCCCCGACGTCACCACCGCCAGCCCCGTGCCGGGGTTGTCGACGGGGTAGTTGTGGGGCCGGAGGACGCGCTCGTGGTCCTCGAGGACGCCGTACGCCTCCCGCTTGTCGAACGTGTGGTTGCCGCCGGTGAGGACGTCCGCGCCGTAGCCGAGCAGCTCGTCCACGATCGCGGGCGTCAGGCCGAAGCCGCCGGCGGCGTTCTCGGCGTTGACGACGATGAAGTCGACGTCGTGCTCGCGGACCACGCCGTCCATGCACTCGCGCACCGCCCGGCGGCCGGGCTTGCCGAAGACGTCGCCGACGAAGAGGACTTTCACGGGGCTACCTCGCGTACTGAACCACCCGCGTCTCGCGGATGACCGTGACCTTGATCTGGCCGGGGTACTGCATCTCGCTCTCGATCTTGCGGGCGATGTCCTGCGACAGGAGCACCGCCTCGGCGTCGCTGACCTCGGCGTTCTCGACGACCACCCGGATCTCGCGCCCCGCCTGCACCGCGTAGCTGCGGTCCACGCCGGGGAACGAGTTGCTGATCGTCTCGAGGTCCGTCAGCCGCTGCGTGTACGTCTGCATCATCTCCCGGCGGGCCCCCGGGCGGGCTCCCGACATCGCGTCGGCGGCCTGCGCCAGCACCGCGTAGATCGTCTCCTGGGGGACCTCCTCGTGGTGCGCGGCGATGGCGTTGCAGACGAGGGCCGACTCGCCGTGTTTCTTCGCGAACTCAGCGCCGATCAGGGCGTGCGACCCCTCCGCGGTCTGGTCGAGGACCTTGCCGATGTCGTGCAGCAGCCCCGCCCGCTTCGCCCGCTTGACGTCGAGCCCCAGCTCGTCCGCCATCATCCCGCACAGGAACGCCACCTCGATGGCGTGCTGCCACTGGTTCTGGCCGTAGCTGGTGCGGTACTTGAGCGCGCCGACGAGCTTGAGGATCTCCGGGTGGATGCCCGTCAGGCCGACCTCGTTGGCGGCCTCGTCCCCCGCCGCGCGGATGACGCGGCCGAACTCCGCCTCGGACTTGCGGACGACCGACTCGATGCGCGAAGGGTGGACGCGGCCGTCGTCGAGCAGCGTCTCCAGGGCCGCCTTGGCCACCTCGCGACGGATCGGGTTGAACGCCGAGATGACGATCTGGTTGGGCGTGTCGTCGATGATGAAGTCGACCCCCGTCGCCGCCTCCAGGGCCCGGATGTTGCGCCCCTCGCGGCCGATGATGCGCCCCTTGAGCTCGTCGCTGTCCAGCGTCACCACCGAGACCGTCCGCTCGCAGACGTACTCCCCCGCGTAGCGCTGGATCGCCATCGAGATCAGGTTCTTGGCCGTCCTCTCGGCCCGCTCGTTGACCTCCGCCTCGACCTCCTGGACGCGGTGGGCGAGCAGCGCCCGGGTCTCCTTCTCGACCCGCTCGATCAGCCGCTCCCGGGCCTCCTCGGGGGTCAGCCCGGAGACCTTCGCGAGCGCCCCTGCAGCCTCTGCGTGCAGCGTCTCGACCTCCGCCGCGCGGGCGTCGGCGGCCGCGTCCCGCTCGCTCAGCTTCGACTCCCGACGAGCCAGGTCCTCCTCACGACGCTCCGACCGCGTGGCGCGGCGATCCAGCTCCTCAGCCCGGTCCTTGAGGCGACCCTCGTCCTCCTCGAGGCGCTCCGTCCGGGCGCGATTCTCCTCGTTCAATTTGTCGCGCGCGTGAGCGAGCCGCTCCTTGAGCTCGAGATCGGCCTCCTTCCGCGCCTGCTCCACCCGGGCCGCCGCGTCGTCCTCGAGCGACTTCGCGCGGGCCTCCGCCACGGCCAGCGCCGACTCGGTCGTGCTCAGTCGCCGGGCCAGCGCGATCGCACCCCCCGCGAGCGCCGCGGCGAGGACGACGAGCGCGATCTGCATCGGGTCCACAGCCCATCCTTCCGCCCTCCCGACAGGCGGCCGGAGGGATCCGAGGTTCGTCGACCCGGACGGGCGGCGATCAGGTCCGGTTGTCGCCCAGGGCCGACTCGGCGGCCGCGGCGGCGGACTGATCCAGGAGCGTGACGAGGGACGCGAGGCGCCGGTCCACCGACGTCGCGAGGTCCTGGCTCTTCTCTCGCACCAGGAAGAGCTCGCTCGCGATGTTGAGCGCGGCGAGGATCGCGTGGTCCCGCTGGACCGCCGAGGGGCGGTTCCCGGAGACCTCGCGGAGCTGTTCGTCTACGTAGGCCGCGACCGAGCGGACGTGCTCGGGGTCGCGGTCGCTCTGCAGCGCGTACCGTCGGCCGAGGATTTCGATCTGGACGACCGGCAAGCGCTGCTCCGAATGTCGTGTTGAAACCGGTCAAGTCCCGACCGGGTCGATGTTTTTCGTTCGCCGGGAAGCCTAGGCGATCCCCGCTTCGGCGTCGAGCGCGGCGGCGTCGGCGCTGTTGCTGCCGCGGCCGACCTCGCCCGTCGTGAAGAGCGCGTCCACGAACGCCTCCGGGTCGAAGTCGCGGAGGTCGTCCACCCCCTCGCCGATCCCGATCAGCTTGATGGGGATGTCGAGCTCGTCGCTGATGCCGATGATGACGCCGCCGCGGGCCGTGCCGTCCAGCTTCGTCAAGGCGATGCCGGTGACGCCCACCGCCTCGCCGAACTCGCGCGCCTGGGCGATGGCGTTCTGGCCGTTCGTCGAGTCGAGGACGAGGAGGACCTCGTGCGGCGCCCCGGCGTGGACCTTGCCGATGACGCGGTGGACCTTCACCAGCTCCCGCATCAGGTCGCCCTTGCTGTGGAGGCGGCCCGCCGTGTCGCAGATGACGACGTCCGCGCCCCGCGCCACGCCCGCGCTGACCGCGTCGTGCGCCACCGCCGCGGGGTCGCTCCCTTCGGCGTGCTTGACGACCTCCGCGCCGGCCCGCTTCCCCCAGACGACGACCTGGTCGATCGCCGCCGCGCGGAACGTGTCCCCCGCCGCGATCACCACCTTGCGGCCGGCCCGGACGTGGCGGGAGGCGAGCTTGCCGATGGTCGTCGTCTTCCCCGCGCCGTTGACGCCCACGACCATGATGATCAGCGGCCCGTCCCCCGGATCCGCCATCGTCCCCGCGTTCGCCACGAGCAGCGCGCGGACCCGCTCCTTCAGGATCTCGCGGAGGCGGGCGGGGTCCTGGAGCTCCTCCTTGGCCGCCTCGTCGCGCATCTGCTCCAGGAGCCGCGTGGACGTGCGGACCCCGACGTCCGACGTGATCAGCAGCTCCTCCAGCTTCCGCCAGAGGTCGTCGTCGATGTTCCTGCCCCCGAAGAGGTCGTCGAGGCCGTCGATCATCCGCCCCTTGGTGCGGGCGAGGCCGTCGACGAGGCGGCTGAAGAGGGAGGGCCCCTCGTCCTTCGGCTCCTCCTCCGGCGCCGGCGCGTCCGGGGCGGCGGCGCCGGCGGCCGGGAGCAGCTCGCTCGGCCC
This sequence comes from uncultured Rickettsiales bacterium, assembly GCA_964344575.1. GTDB lineage: Bacteria > Myxococcota_A > UBA796 > UBA9615 > UBA9615 > JAAESI01. The sequence goes on from CAYFOA010000119.1 coordinate 4,494, forward strand.
GCCGTCGTCCAGGGCGTCGTAGTTCTTCGATCCGCCCCGCGTCAGCGCGAAGCCGATGGCTCCGAGGACGACGACGGCGGCGATGATTCCGAGGACCAGCGGCGACATGGCCGCGGATACTAGTCGAAACGCCGGGTCAGTCCATGCGGACGGAGACCACCGTCGAGATCCCCGGCCGCTGCATCGTCACGCCGTACAGCACGTCGGCGATCTCCATCGTCGCGCGGTTGTGCGTGATGACCACGAACTGGGTCTCCGCCGCCATCTCCCGGAGCATCTCCCCCATCCGCCGGGCGTTGCTGTCGTCCAGCGGCGCGTCCACCTCGTCGAGGAGGCAGAACGGCGACGGCTTCACCTGGAAGATCGCGAACACGAGCGCGATCGCGGCCATCGCCTTCTCCCCCCCGGACAGCAGCGTCAGGTTCTGGAGGCGCTTCCCCGGGGGCTCGACGTCGATGTCGATGCCGGTGCCGAGGAGGTCGTTCGGGTCGGTGAGCCGGAGCTCCGCGCGGCCGCCGCCGACGAGCCGAGGGTAGAGCGCCGCGAACCGCTCGTTGACCCGCTGGAATGCCTCGCCGAACCGCTCCCGGGTCTCCTGCTGGATCTTCGCGATGGCGCGCTTGAGATCGGCGAGGGCGGACTCGAGGTCGGTCCGCTGGGACTCCAGCTCGGAGTAGCGGGCGTCGACCTCGCGGAACTCGTCGTCCGCGGCGAGGTTGACGGGGCCGAGGGCGTCGATCTTCGCGGACGTCCGGGTCGCCGCCTCCGACCAGGCGGCGACCGCCTCGGGGGACGTCAGCCGGTCGCGGAGGAGGAGGACGGCGTCGCCCGAGGGGAGCTCGACGCGGACGCGATCGACGTCGGCGGGGGCGACGACGAGGTCCTTCAGGACGGGCTCCAGGTCCAGGTCGAACTGCTCCGCGGCGCGGGCCCGGGCGCCGGCCAGGGCGGTGCGGGCTTCCGCGCACGTCACCTCGACCGTGCCGAGGTCGCGGCGGACGGTTTCGACGGCGGATCGGAGGGAGCGGAGGCCGTCCTCGGCGCGCTGCCAGCGGCGGGACGTCTCCTCGCGCGCCGCGGCCGCCGCCTCGACCTCCCCGGCGAGCGTCTCCAGCTCCGCGACGAGGGCGACGTGTTCGGCCTCCCCGGCGGCGATCGTGTCGGCGAGGTGGACCTTGCGCGCCTCGGCCGTCGCGCGGTCCGACGCGGCCCGGTCGCGGCGGCGGGCGGCGTCGGCGGCGTCGGCCTCGAGCCGGCGGAGATCCCGGGACGCCACGGCGGTCGCCTGCTGGGCGTTCGCGAGCGCGACTCGGGCCTCGGTGGAGGCAGCGGTGGCGGCCTCGAACTTCTCCTCGGCGGCGACGGCCCGCGCGCGGTGCTCCTCGATGGCAGCGTCGAGTTCGGCCTGGACGCGCGCCGCCTCGGCGATGCGGGCGTCGACCCCCGCGAGCTCCTCGCGGGTCGTGGCGAGGGAGGCGTCGAGGCGGGCGCGGGCGGCGTCGGCGTCCTCGATCGCGGCGACGGCGCGGTCCCGGGCGGCGCGGGCGGCGTCGAGGTCGCGGCGGCTGGTCAGCTCCGCGAGCTCGGCCTCGTGTCCCTCGGCGGCCGTCATCTTGCGGGCGGCGTTGGCGGCGTCGACGTCGGCGGCGGCCTCGCGGGCGGACTGCTCGGCGATCCCGACGGCGGCGGCGAGGCCCTCGATCTCGGTGACCAGCTCGCGGGCCGCCCGGCGCTGGGCGAGCAGGCCCGACGACGACCCGCCGGCGCCGACGCGGACGCCGACGCGGTCGCGGACGGAGCCCTCCACGGGGCCCCGTTCGACGTCCCCCAGGAGCCGCGCCGCGAGCCCCGCGGCGCCCCCGGCGACCTCCACCTCCGACGCCAGCGACGAGGGCGACGGCGACCCGTCCGAGGCTCGGGGGACCAGGAGCACACCGCCGGACTCGAGCTGCAGCGCGGCCGCCGCGGTGTCGGGGTCGTCGACGACGAGCGCCTGGAGGGTGTCGCCGAGGGCCAGCTCGACGAGGGGCTCGACCTCCGAAGTCGGCTCCAGGAGGTCCGCGACCGTGCCGACGACGGCCTCTCCGAGCTGCTCCGCCGCCGCGCGCGTGCCTTCGCCGAAGCCCTCCAACCCCTCGATCAGCTCCGTCAGCGACCGGAGGCGCGCCTCCGCCGCGGCGTGCCCCCGCCGGGTCGCCGCGACCGCCGCCTCGGCCTCCTTCGCAGCCGACTTCGCCGCCCCCAGGGAAGCGTCGGCCCGAGCCAGCGACTCGGCCAGCTCGGCGCGCCGGGTGCCCGCATCGGCCAGCGCCTCCTCCGCCGACGCGACCCCCGCCTCGACCTCGTCGCGCCTCGCCCGCGCCTCCGCCACCCGCTCGGCCTGCGTCGCCAGCTGCTCCTCGGCGCCGGCGATCGTCCGGCGCAGCATCTCGGCCTGGTTCTTCGCCCGCGCCGACTCCGTCATCGACGCCAGCTGCTTCGCCTTCGCCGCCTCCACCGCGCCGCGCGCCTCCCGGTCGGCGGTCCGGAGCGCGGCCTCCGACGACGTCGCCGCCGCCAGCGCAGCCTCCGCCGCAGCCAGCTCCTGCCGCGCCGACGTCACCCGATCCCGGGCCGACGTCAGCTCCTTGGCGGCGGCCTTGGCCCGCTTCTCCAGGTCCCCCGCGTCCCCGTCCATCCGCTCCAGCCGCCGGGTCACCGAAGCCAGCTCCTCGGACCGCAGCTGGACCTCCTTCTTCCGGAGCTGGCGCTTCGCGTCGGCCTCGGCGCGCCGGTCCCGGAGCTCCTCGTGGCGACGTCGCGCCTCCGCCGACCGCTCCCGCAGCGCCGCCGACTCCCCCGCAGCGGCGTCGAGCGAAGCCACCGCCTCGGCCTCGGCCTCCTTCAGCCCCCGCAGCCTCCCCTTCGCCTCCTCCAGCTTCGTCCGGTGGGCGACGCCCGTCCCCACCAGCGCCCCCAGCGCCGCCTCGCGCCACTCCGCCCGGAGCTCCCGGTACTTCCGCGCCCGCCCCGCCTGCGCCTGGAGCGACCGTCGCTGCCGCCCCATCTCCGTCATCAGGTCGGCGACGCGGACGAGGTTCTCCCGCGTCTTCGCCATCCGCCGCTCGGCCTCGGCGCGCTGCACCTTGAAGCGGTTGATGCCGGCGACCTCGTCGACGAGGACGCGCCGCTCCTCGGGGCGCGCCTGGACGACGAAGTCCACCCGCCCCTGCTCGATGATCGAGTAGGCCCGCGCGCCGACTCCGGTGTCGAGGAACAGCTCGACGATGTCCTTCCGCCGGCAGGACGCCTTGTTGAGGAGGTAGTCGCTGCCGCCGTCGCGGAAGAGGCGTCTCCCGACCTCGATCTCCTGGAACCGCGCGAACTTCCCCCCGAACGCGCCGGCGCTGTTGTCGAACGCGATGGTCACCTCGGCGCTCGCCGCGGGACGCCGCCCCTCCGCCCCCGCGAAGATGACGTCCTTCATCTCCGCCCCGCGCAGGGTGCGCGCGGACTGCTCCCCCAGCGTCCACTTGATCGCGTCGATGACGTTCGACTTGCCGCAGCCGTTCGGCCCGACGACGCCGGAGATCCCCGGCCCCAGCTGAAGCGTCGTCCGCTCGACGAACGACTTGAAGCCCCGCAGCTCGATGCGCCGGATCCGCACGGTCCGACCCTCTTACCTCTCCTCGAGGAAAAGATCCTCCGCGGAGACGTTGCCGGCGTAGAACTGCGCCAGCTGCGCGCTCTCGTAGGTCTTGCCGAACGGCGTGGGCTCGCCGACCTCGATCCGGACCTCCACGAACGTCACCTTGCCCTCGGTCTGGTACTTGCCGAGGAGGAGCCACGTCGTCGTCAGCCGCTCGATGAGCCGGTCCACGGCGTCCTCGCCCCCCACCCCCTGGAGCTGGACCTGGAGCTTGGCCTTCGTCGGGCGGCGGTGGGCGACGTCCTGGGTCCCGGCGGCGTGAAGCGACTCGACCTTCACCGACGAGCTCGGCTTCACGCCGCGGTTCGCCAGCTCGAAGAAGAGGACGTCCTCGAGCTCCGCGGGCGTGTTGAAGGGGCTGATCTGGGCGGCCCGCAGCTCGCCGCGGGCGGTCCGCTCGAACAGCTCGTGCGGCGTGAGCCCGCTGGACGGGGCCGGCGTCACGTCGATCGTGCCGGTCTCGGCCGCGGGCTGGCGCGCGGCGACGATCTCCGACTCCAGCGGGTACTTCTGCTCGGCGACGGTCGTCACCCACATCCACCGGAACACGATGATCACGGCGGCGACGCCGCAGATTCCGACGACCCGCCACCAGTTGATCTGGGCGACCAGCGGCTCCCGCGGGATGACGATGCCGTCGTCGTACCGGCCGAACCCCTCCAGCAGCGTCTTGGCGTCGTCGTCCCGCTTCTCCATCCACTCGGTGAAGGAGACGGGGACGTCGCTGGGGGTGAGCTTGGGGGGGGTGCTGTAGGCGACGGTCTCGGCCGCCTCCGCCTCGTCCTCCTCGTCGTCGAGGGGCTCGACGTCCACCATGGGGAGGCGTTCTTCGGAGGTCGTCGGCCGCGGCCCCGAGCTCGTCGTCATCACCGCGCTCAGCCCCCCCGGGACGATCGACGAGGACGGCGGCCGGCGCGGTCGCGTCGGCTTGATCGCGGGGAGCTCGTTGTGGGTGTCGATCTTCTTGAGGGTCCCCGTGTTCACCTCGGCGAGGAAGTCCTTCAGGAGGCCGTCCTCCTCGCCCCCCTCGTGCTCGTCCGCGAAGTGCTTCCACAGATCCGAGCTGCTCCCCCCCATCGAGCTGCCGGCGTCGGGGAGGGCGTCGCTGAGCTCGGGCATCTCGCCCGCGGGACGCCACGCCCCTCCGTCGACCTGGATCGGGTCGGCGTGGCGGATCAGCCCCCGCTCGGCCAGCTGGACGAGGGTCGAGAGCTTCTTCGCGGTGAACTCCTTGCCACCTTTGCGGATCTTGTATTCAGCCATTGAATCGACGCAGGGCTTCCGTAGGATACGCCGCCTCCCTCAGCGGGGCCAACGGAGAGAGCGGGCATGGCACGGATCGCGGTGATCCCGGGCGACGGGATCGGACCAGAGGTCATCAGCGTCGGCGTGGACGTCCTCAAGGCGCTCGCGGAGGTCCGTCCGGCGCTCGACCTGGCCTTCGAGTGGCACGACTACGGCGCGGACCGGTACCTGAAGGACGGGACCGGCTTCCCCGACGCCGAGCGGAACGAGATCGCGGACCGGTGCGACGCCATCTACCTCGGCGCCGTCGGCGATCCGCGGGTCCCGAACTCCGCCCACGCCCGCGAGATCGTGCTGGAGACGCGGTTCGGGCTCGACCTGTACGTCAACCACCGCCCCTGCAAGCTCATCGACGCGCGGTTCTGCCCCCTCGCGGGCAAGACCCCGGACGACGTGAACTTCACCGTATTCCGCGAGAACACCGAGGGGTCGTACGTCGGCATCGGCGGCTTCCACCGCAAGGGGACGATCGACGAGGTCGCGTCCCAGACGTCGGTCTGCACCCGGCGCGGCGTCGAGCGGATCATCCGCCACGCCTTCGAGTTCGCCCGGGCGCGCGGGCACAAGCGCGTCTGCATGTCCGACAAGTCCAACGCCCTCCGCTTCACCGGCGACCTGTGGCACCGGACGTGGACCGACCTCAAGGCGGAGTACGACGATCTCGAGCACCGCCACCTCTACATCGACGTCCTCGCCATGGAGCTCGTCCGGCACCCCGAGGACTTCGAGGTGATCGTCACGGGGAACCTGTTCGGGGACATCGTGACGGACCTCGGGGCGGCGCTGCAGGGCGGGCTGGGGATGGCGGCGTCGGCCAACCTCAACCCCGAGCGGGGGATCGGCATGTTCGAGCCGGTCCACGGCAGCGCGCCGGACATCGCCGGGCAGGGCAAGGCCAACCCCATCGCCGCGGTCGTGACGGCCGCGCTGATGCTGGAGCACCTGGGGTACGCGGAGGAAGCCGCGATCCTCGACCGGGCGGTCGCCGACGCCATCGCCAACGACGCGACGACGGCCGATCTCGGAGGAACCATGGACACGGCGGGAGTCGCCGACTATCTACTCGCGCGCGTGAACGCGCTTGGCGGCGCGTGAGCATCAGGAGAAGGTGAGTTCGATGAAGACCACGAAGGAAGTCGTCTTTCTGTCCGGCAAGCGGACTGCGTTCGGGACGTTCGGCGGGACGCTGAAGAAGCACTCCGCGACCGATCTGGCGGTCGTGGCGTCCAAGGGCGCGATCGAGGCGGCCGGCATCGAGGCCGGTGACGTCGACCACACCATCTTCGGCAACGCCTCCCAGACGTCCGGCGACGCCATCTACCTCGCGCGGCACGTCTCGCTGAAGTCGGGCGTGCCCCCCGAGGTCCCCGCGCTGACGCTCAACCGGCTGTGCGGCTCGGGCTTCCAGTCCATCGTCTCGGGTGCCGAGCAGATCCTCCTGGGCCAGGGGAACTACATCCTCGCGGGCGGCACGGAGTCGATGTCGCAGGCGCCGTTCGTCGCGCGGAACATGCGCTGGGGCATGCGCCTCGGCCAGGACGAGAAGCTCGTCGACGCGCTCTGGGAGTCGCTCTACGACCCCTACGCGGACCTCGCCATGTCGGGCACGGCGGAGAAGCTGGGGGCGCAGTACGGCGTGACGCGGCGGGAGTGCGACGACGTCGGCCTCCGCTCGCAGATGACGTACAAGGCGGCCCTGGAGAGCGGCTTCTTCGACACCGAGATCGTGCCCACGATGGTCAAGAAGCGCCGCGAGGAGGTGCCGTTCACCGTGGACGAGCACCCCCGGCTGGACGCCACGATGGAGTCGATGGCGAAGCTGAAGCCGGTCTTCAAGAAGGACGGCCTGGTCACGGCGGGCAACGCGTCGGGCATCTGCGACGGCGGCGCGGCGGTCGTGCTGGCCGACGGCGCGACGGCGCGCGACCGGGGGCTGAAGCCCATCGCGCGGCTCATCTCCTGGGGCATCAGCGGCTGCGACCCGACCATCATGGGCATCGGCCCGGCCGAGTCGTCCCGCAAGGCGCTCGCCGCGGCGGGGCTGGGGCTGGACGACATGGACCTCGTCGAGGTCAACGAGGCGTTCGCGGCGCAGTACCTCGCCGTCGAGAAGGAGCTCGGGCTCGACCGCGACAAGGTCAACGTCAACGGCGGCGCCATCGCCATCGGCCACCCGCTGGCGTGCTCGGGCACCCGCATCACGCTGACGCTCATCCACGAGCTCCGGCGCCGCGGCGGCCGCTACGGGCTGGGCTCGGCGTGCATCGGCGGCGGGCAGGGCATCGCCGTCATCGTGGAGGCGCTGGATGACTGACCGCAGCGAGTGGATCCACGACTGGAACGACCACGACAACAACGCGATCGCGGACTGGCGGGTCGGCCTCGAGTTCTACGACGAGTCGCTCCGCGACGGCATCCAGTCGCCGTCCGCGACGGACCCGTCGATCGGGGACAAGGAGCGGATCCTCGCGCTGCAGGACGAGGTCGGCATCCAGCACACCGACATCGGCCTGCCCGGCGCCGGACCGCGCGCCGTCGCCGATGTCACGCACCTGGCGAAGTTCGCGCGGGACGGCGGGCTGAAGATCAACCTGACCTGCGCGGCGCGCACGCACCCCAACGACATCAAGCCGATCATCGAGATCTCCCAGAAGGTCGGCGTGCCCATCGAGGTGATGGCGTTCCTCGGCAGCTCGCCGATCCGGCTGTTCACCGAGGGGTGGGACGTCGAGCGGCTGGAGACGCTGACCCGCGACGCCGTGAGGCTGGCCGTCGGCAACGGCGTCCCCTGCACGTTCGTCACCGAGGACACGGTCCGGTCGGACCCGGCGACGCTGAAGCGGCTGTTCCGGGTGGCGCTGGACGAGGGCGCCAAGGGGCTCTGCATCTGCGACACCGTCGGGCACGCGACCCCCTCGGGCGTGCGGAACATCATCCACTGGGTCAGCGAGGTCGTGGCCGAGCTCGGCCACCCCGACACGGTGATCGACTGGCACGGCCACAACGACCGCGGCCTGGGCCTCATCAACGCCATCGCGGCGGCGATGCACGGCGCCAAGCGGGTCCACGGCACGATCCTCGGGGTCGGCGAACGGATCGGGAACACGCAGATCGACCTGCTGCTGGTGAACATGCGCCTGATGGGCGTCCAGTGGGAGGGCGACCTGAGCAAGCTCCGCGAGTACGCCGAGCTGGGGGCGCGGGCCACGTCGACGCCGCTGCCGTTCAACTACCCGGTGTTCGGGACGGACGCGTTCCGGACGGGGACGGGCGTCCACGCCGCCGCCGTCATCAAGGCGCTCCGGAAGGGGGACGCGGCGCTGGCGGACGCGGTCTACAGCGGCGTCCCCGCGAGCATGTTCGGCCTGCACCAGGTCATCGAGGTCGGCCACATGGGCGGCCGCTCCAACGTCGTCTACTGGCTCCAGTTCCGCGGAATCGAGCCCCACGACGACCTCCTCACCGCGATCTTCGACCACGCGAAGTCCACCTCCCGGGTGCTCACCGATGAGGAGGTGATGGCCGTGGTCGAGGACTTTCGAGCTCAGCGGGCGTCGGTGACGGACTCCGGCCCGGAGGCCAACGCCTCCTTCTGAGCGGCGATGGCCTCGTCGCGCGCCTTGTTGTTGATCACCATGTGGTAGGCGACGAAGAGCATCAGGAAGATGCGGATGATGAAGTCCGCCTTCGTGGGCAGCTCGGGGATGCGGGCGGCGGAGAGCACGCCGACGCAGGCGAGGTCGAACAGCTGCACCGCGACGTAGGCGGGGCGGTACCTCTTGAGGCCGGTCTGGTCGAAGAGCCGGTTGACGACGATGACCAGCGCGACGATCAGGATCAGGTGTTCGGAGCCCACCGGCGCTTTCTAGGGCGTCAGGACGCGGTTGTCGATGAGGCGGGTGCTGCCGAAGCGGACGGCGAGGGCGAGGACGCCGGGGCGTTCGAGGTCGCAGATCGTCGTCAGGTCGCCGGCGTCGACGAGCTCGACGTAGTCGATGTCCGCCAGCGGCTGCTCCGCGATGAGCGCGGCCACGGTCGACGTGATCGTCTCGACGCTGCGCTCGCCCGAGGCGACGAGGCGCCCGGCGAGGGCGAGGCTCCGGTTCAGGACGCGGGCCTGCGCGCGCTGCTCCGCCGACAGGTAGGCGTTGCGGGACGACATCGCGATCCCGTCGTCCTCGCGCACGATCGGCATGCCGACGACGTCCACGTCGAGATCCAGATCGCGGGCCATCCGCTTGAGCACGGCGAGCTGCTGGTAGTCCTTGCGCCCGAAGACGCCGACGTTCGGCTTCACGAGGTTGAACAGCTTGAGCACGACGGTGCAGACGCCCTCGAAGTGGCCGGGGCGGGAGGCGCCGCAGAGCGGTCCCGCGATCGGGCCGGGCTGGACGGTGGTCTGGAAGCCGTCGGGGTACAGCGACGCCTTCGTCGGCGTGAAGAGGACGTCGACCCCGACCTCGTGGCACTTGGCGGCGTCGCCGGCGGCGTCCCGGGGGTACGTGTCGAGGTCCTCGTTCGGACCGAACTGCAGCGGGTTGACGAAGATCGAGGCGACGAGGTGGTCGCCGCGCGCGCGCGCCTCCCGCATCAGCGACAGGTGGCCCTCGTGGAGGTAGCCCATGGTGGGGACGAAGGCGATCGTCTCGCCCCGGTCGCGGACCTCGCGGGACCAGGCCGCCATCGCGGCGGGCGACTCGATCGTGTGCATCGTCGGGGTCAGGCGGTCGCGGCGTCGGTGTCCGTCGGACCGTACCGCCCGGACGGCGCCTCGGCGACCGGCCCCTTGCGGCGCTTCCGGTGGAAGCTGTGGTCGTCCGTCGGGAACGCCCCGGAGCGGACCTCGTCGAGGTACGTGCCGACGGCGTCGTGGATGACGGCGCCGAGCTCGGCGTAGCGCTTGACGAACTTCGGCTGGAAGTCGGCGTCCATGCCGAGGAGGTCCTGGATGACGAGGACCTGGCCGTCGCAGCCGTTGCCTGCGCCGATGCCGATGGTCGGGATCTCGAGCGCCTCGGAGATCTTCGTCGCCAGCTCCTTGGGGATGCCCTCGAGCACGAGCGAGTAGGCGCCCGCCTCCTGGACGGCCAGCGCGTCCCGCATGAGGCGCTCGGCGGCGGCCTCGGAGCGGCCCTGGACCTTGAACCCGCCCTGGACGTGGTAGCTCTGCGGCGTCAGGCCGATGTGGCCCATCACGGGGATCTGGGCGTTGACGATCGCGGCGATGACCTCGGCCCGCTCGGCGCCGCCCTCCAGCTTGATCGCGTGAGCGCCGCCCTCCTGGACGAGGCGACCGGCGTTGCGGACGGCGTCGGCGACGTCCACGTGGTAGCTCATGAACGGCATGTCGACGACGACGTGGCACCGCTGGGTGACCGACGTCACGCACGCGCCGTGGTACGCCATGTGGTCGACGGACACCTTCAGCGTGTTCGGCTTGCCCTGCATGACCATGCCGAGGCTGTCGCCGACGAGGATGATGTCCACGCCGGCCGCGTCGAGCAGCCGCGCGAAGGTGGCGTCGTACGCCGTGAGCATCGTGATCTTGGTGCCGTCTCGCTTCATGCGCCGAAGCGCGGGGACGGTCACAGGTGCGTTGGCACGCATCGCGTCTACCTCCGATCGCGCGGCCCTCAGGCTCGCCCGTCGTTGTTGGTTTCGGAGGTCCGCGTCAGTCGCGGCGGGGACGACCGTCGCCCGTCTCGGTCCCTACAGGGATCCCAGCGGAATCAGGTGCTTCGTCCCGCCCTTCATGGCGAGGATCTCCTTGATCAGCCACTCCCTGTCCTTGTCGTTGCCGACGAAGTCGATGCCCGAAGTCTGCACCACGAGGAGCGGCGCGCCACGGTAATTGAAGAAGAAATCGTTGTACAGATCGGACAGCTCGACGAGGTACGAACGCTCGATGTCGAGCTCGAACTCCCGCCCCCGACGCTGGATCCGCTCCATGAGGATGTCTACGTCCGCCTGGAGGTAGATCACAAGGTCCGGTGACGGCAGGCGGGCGTCCAGGGTCTCGTAGATCTGGTTGTAGAGGGCCAGCTCGTCGCGATCGAGGTTCAGCGTCGCGAACATCCGGTCCTTCGCGAAGAGGTAGTCGCAGACCGTCCGCTGGACGAAGAGGCCCGGCTGCTTGAGCTCGACCTGCTGCTGGTAGCGCGTGAGCAGGAAGTAGAGCTGCGTCTGCATCGCGTACCGCTTCCGGTCCTTGTAGAACTTCGGAAGGAACGGGTTCTCGATGACGGGCTCGTAACAGGCCTGCGCCTCGAACTCCTCCGCGAGGAGCCGCGTCAGGCTGGACTTTCCGACACCGATCACACCCTCGACCGCGATGTAGCGGGGGATCCTCACGGGGCCTTTCTAGCAGGCCGGACAGTCGGTGTCCGGGGGTGTCCGAAAGTGTCCGGGAGGCCGGACACCGCCGGACAGCCAAGTTTATGTCATCTCACTGATTTTGTTGGGTTTTGAACTTGGCACGGGGCTCGCATCAGGGCCCCGCATGCGTACCTACAACCGAAGCACGATCGTGGGTCGCGTCGGCAACGACGTGATCGTCCGTTTCACCCAGGCCGGCAAGCCGGTCGTCAACCTCCGAGTCGCCACCGACATCAAGAAGAAGGACGGCTCCCAGATCACCACCTGGCACCGGGCGGTGCTCTGGGATCGGCTCGCCGAGATCGCGGGCAGGTACCTCAACAAGGGCGAGCTGGTGCTCCTGGAGGGCGCGCTGTTCAACAAGGAGTACACGGACAAGGAGGGCATCGTGCGCCACACCCTGGAGATGACGGCGCGGGACATGATGCTGCTCGGCGGGAGGCCGCAGGCGGCGGCCGAGCCGGCGCGGCGGGTCGTCCACGCGGGGCAGCAGACCCCCCGCGGGGAGGAGATCGCGGAAGTCGTCGAGGACATCCCCTTCTAGGCGCGGTACAAGACGGGGGCCGATGGTCGGCCCCCGTCCCGCGGATCAACAGCTCTTCTTGCCGCTCGGAGACGCCTTGGAGCGTCCCCGGACGGAGGAGGCCCGCTTGCCCGAGGTGTCGTCCGAGGACCTGGCCCGCCTGCACCGGCGGCTCAGCGAGCTGCTGGCGCGTCCGCTCGACGTCGTGGGCACCAACAACCGCCGCTCCCTGCTGTCCTGGCGGGTGATCGACGGGCTGCTCGTGGTGCGGATCCAGCGTCAGTACGCGCTGGCGCCGGACGACGTCCTCCGGGCGGTGGCGCGGTTCATCGATTCGCGGGATGCCGAGGCCAAGGCGGCCGTGCAGGGGTACGCCGCCACGTTCACTTCGCAGCTCCCCCGAGGGCGGGCGGTGTTCGCCCCCCCGGCGGGGCGGTACCACGACCTCCGGGAGATCCTCGGCGATCAGAACCGGCGCCACTTCGGGGGCCGGTTCCGCGGCCGCATCGGCTGGTCGCGGGCGCCCCAGGCGATGGTGCGGCGGCGCATCCGGCTCGGGTCGTGGAGCGAGGAGCACCGGCTCATCCGGGTCCACCCTGCGCTGGACTCGGCCGAGGTGCCCGCCTGGGTCGTCGCCTACATCGTCTTCCACGAGATGCTCCACGCGGAGCTGGGGGTGGTGGAGGCAGGCGGCCGACGGCGGTTCCACACCGACGACTTTCGGGAGCGGGAAGCCGCGCACCCGGACCACGAACGCGCCGAGGCGTGGATCGAGAGGAACCGGCTCGAGCTGCTCAGCTGGTAGGCCCCCGCGCGCCCGCGTACGCGAAAGCGGTACCATTGAGCGCTGATGGGTGACGAGGGACAGGGGACCCAGATTCCCGAGCAGGTGGGTCCCTACCGGGTCCTGCGCGTGCTCGGTACCGGTTCCATGGCGACCGTGGGGCTCGCGGAGCAGTCCGGGCCGGGAGGGTTCCGCAAGAAGGTCGCCCTCAAGATCATCAAGGGCGAGTACGCCGAGGACGAGACGTTCATCAAGATGCTCACGCGGGAGGCCCAGATCGGGGGCCTGCTGCGGCATCCGAACATCATCCAGACGCTGTCGTTCGACATCTTCGACGACCTGTACGTGCTGGTGCTGGAGTTCGTCCAGGGGAGGACCGTCGCGCAGATGCTGGAGGAGGCGGGGGGCGGGCTGGAGCCGGGGCTCGCGCTCGACGTCGCCATCCAGTGCTGCCGCGCGCTCGGCTACGCGCACGGGCTGACCGAGGAGGCCACGGGGCAGCCGCTGACCATCGTCCACCGGGACATCAAGCCGGGGAACCTGATGGTCTCCCAGCACCGCGTGGTCAAGGTGATGGACTTCGGCATCGCGCGGGCCACGGCGTCGTGGGCGGCGCTCACGGCGCAAGGGGTGATCCGGGGGACGCCGTCGTACATGAGCCCCGAGCAAGTGCTCGGCAAGGACCTCGACGGGCGGTCGGACCTGTTCTCCCTTGGCTCGGTGCTCTTCGAGATGCTCACCGGCGAGGCGCTCTTCCAGGGCAGCTCGATGCTGAAGGTGATGGAGAAGGTCGCCCGCGTCGAGGTCGGGGACGCGTTCGACCGCGCCGAGGCGAAGCTGCCGGGGGCGGGGGAGCTGCTCAAGAAGCTCCAGGCCCCGCACCCCGACGACCGGTACGGGTCGGCCGAGGAGCTGGGGGAGGCGCTGAAGGGGCTGCTGCTGGGAGCCTCGGGGGCGCAGGTCGCGGGGCGGCGGACGATGAACCGGCTCCGCGCGCTCGACGATCTGTCGCAGGTCAGCGAAATCACGAAGCTCGGCCGGCGTCCGAAGACATCGGGGTCGGTCCCGGCCGCCCCGCCGCCCCCCGAGGAGGACGACGAAAAGACGAAGGTGAGCCCATCCGGAGGTCCCGGGAAGAAGAAGCCGCACAAGGCGACGATCAAGGACACGTCCCCCGTCCCCCTCCACCCGCCGCCCCCCGAGGGCAAGACGACGCCGCGGAAGGAGCGGGCGAAGGCGGCTGCGAAGGCCGCCGCGCCGCCGTCGCTGGACGAGTCCGTCGAGGAGTTCATCTACAAGGAGGAGGAGGAGGAGGAGGAGTTCTTCGTCTTCGAGGAGCTGGACGAGCACGGGGAGCCGGTCGAGCCGGCCGCCGCGAAGTCCGAGCCCCCGCCGCCGCCTCCCGAGCCCGAGCCGGCCGCCGAGCCCCCGGCGGGCAAGGCGGCGGCAGACCCCGACTCCTCCAAGTGGGCGGGGACGCTGGAGGAGGACTTCTTCTCGACCGGGCCGCGGCCCGTGGCGCCGGGCTCGATGGGACCGGGGGACGCGGCGGGGACCCCCGAGGAGCCTCGCGAGGACACCCTGTACGCGCGGCGCGACCCCGACGTCGTGACCGACGCGGTCGCCGCCGATCTCGTCAAGAACGCGCCCCGCCCCGACGACCTGGGGCCGTCGGCTGCGCCGAAGGACGCGGACCTGGGCGACGACGACGAGCTGTGGGCCGACGACGGGCCGGTCGCGACGAGCCTCGAGCTCAGGACCGCGTTCGGGGACGACGACGACCTGGGACCGGCCCCCGAGGACGAGCTCTGGGCAGACGAGGGAGAGGGGCCCGAGGCGATCGGTCCCGGAGCGGGGGAGACCGGCGCCGACGACGGGGACGACGTCCCCACCGACGCGGGGCGGGAACCGGAGCCGGCGGGGGATCGGGAGCTGCAGGCGGGGGACTTCACCGTCGCCGACGCCCAGGTCGCGGCGGAGCTGCTCATCGACGACGACGACGAGGCCGGGGAGACGCTGAACGAGGAGGCGGCCGCCGAGATCGAGCTGGAAGACGAGGTGAGCCTCGTCGAGGTCCGCGAGGGCGACGACGCGGAGGACGCGGCGGCCGACGGGGGCGACGCGGAGACACGGGTCGCCGACGACGAGACGCGGGCGGCCGCGGAGGAGGCGGCGCGACGCGCGGCGGAGGAGGCCGCCGCCAAGGAGGAGGCCGACGCCGAGGCGAAGGCTGCCGCCGAGGCCGCCGCCGGGGAGGAGGCTCGCAAGAAGGCCGAGGAGGAGGCCGCCGCCAAGGCCGCCGCCGAGGAGGAGGCCCGCAAGAAGGCCGAGGAGGAGGCCGCCGCCAAGGCCGCCGCCGAGGAGGAGGCCC
>CAYFOA010000119.1:19639-22628 GCA_964344575.1 uncultured Rickettsiales bacterium
GCAAGAAGGCCGAGGAAGAGGCCGCCGCCAAGGCCGCCGCGGAGGAGGAGGCGCGCCGGCAGGCCGAGGAGGCCCGGAAGGAGGCGATCGCTGCCGCCGCCGACGACGCCGAGGCGGCCGTCGACGATGCGCGCGCCGCCGTGGCGGGGATCCTCTCGGGCCTGATCGTCGCGGACGAGCTGGGGCTCCTCGCCCCGAAGCAGGCGCACGAGCTGGCCAAGCGCGCCGCGAAGGCCGGCGCCGAGGCGGAAGCCGGACTCGCCGCCGCCGGCGAGCAGGCCGCGACGGTGGGGAAGGCCGAGACCCCCGACGACGCCTCGGCGGCGCTGGGCGCCGTGCGGACCGCGTGCGCCGACGCGGTCGAGACGGCGGAGGGGGCCGGCGAGCTGTCGGAGAAGGCCGCGGCCCTCCTGAACGAAGCCGAACGGATGGAGAAGGCCGCGCTCGGGGAGGCCCGCAAGCGCGCCGACGGCGCCGCCAAGGCCGCGGAGAAGTCGAGCAAGGCGACCGCGAAGTCGGCCGACCGGGCCGCCAAGAAGACGACGGGCGTGGACGACCCGGACGCCCGCGCCGCCGCCAAGCAGGCCCAGGCCGCCGCCGACGCCGCCAAGGCCGCCTGGCAGCGCGCCGCCGAGGCCGCCGCCGAGGCCGCCGACGCGTCCTCCTCGGAGGCCGCCGCGGCCAACGCCGACGACGCCGAGAAGGCTGCCGCCGAGGCCGCCGGGGCCGTCGACGTCGCGGCTGCTGCGGTCGAGGAGGCGGTCCGCCTCGCGCAGGCCGAGGCCGACGCCAAGGCCGAGGCGAGACGGCAAGAGAAGGAAGCGCTGAAGGCAGCCCGCAAGGCCGCCGACGAGGCCGTCAAGCGGGCCAACAAGGCGTCCGACGCCGCGTCCGACGCGGTCCTCCAGGGGCAGTCCGCGGGAGAGGGCTCCGAGGACGACGCCGTCAAGGAGTTGCTCTCTGCGCTTCAGGGGGCCGGCCGGCGGGCGGCGGAGGCGGCGACCCTGGCCCGGCGGGCCGCCGAGGAGGCCGCCGAGTCCAAGGCGTCGGACGAGGCCGGGCAGGCCGTCGAGGCCGCCGAGGACGCTGCCGAGGACGCCGAGGCGGCCGCCGAACGAGCTCAGGCACGCCTCCAGGAGCTGGGCGAAGCCGTGGACGCGGCTGCCGCGGAGGCGGCCGCCCACGCCGGCGCGGTCGCCCGCGCGGAGAGGGCCGCCACCGACGCGGAGGGGGCAGCGGAACGCGCCGGCGACGCGCTCACCAGCCTGGACACCGACATCGAGGCGCTCGAGGCGTCCGGCCCGTCGGTCAAGGAGGCCCGCAAGGACGTCGCCGCCGCCGCCAAGAAGGCCGACGCCGCCGCCAAGAAGGCCCGCGAGGCGGCGGGTGCGGCCGCCTCCGCTGACGACGCCGCCGCCGCGGAGAAGGCGGCCGGGAAGGCGGAGGAGGAGCGGGACAAGGCGCAGGAGGCCTCTGACCTCGCCGCCGAGACGAGCGTACGGGGCAAGGACGCCGCCGCGGCCGAGGCCGAGGCCCGCGCCAACGCCGAGGCCAACGCCCTCGCGGCGGCGCGCGACGACGCCGCGGGGTGCGCCGCCGAAGCCGCGGAGGCGTCGATCCGAGCCGCCGCCTCTGCGGACGAGGCGGCGGCCGCCGTGACCGTCGAGACGAAGGCCGTCGCCAAGGCGGTGGAGAAGGTCCGGAAGCTCTCCGGGCAGGTCGAGATCCAGACCGGCGAGGCCGCCGAGGCCAGCGCGGAGGCCGCCGAGGCGAGCGCATCGGCGGACGCGGAGGCCGCCGCGAAGCGCGCCGCCAAGGCCTCCGGCAAGGCGAAGCGGCTCGCCGAGGAGTGCGCCGCCGCGGCGCAGGAGGCGATCGCCGTCGCGGAGCAGGCCGCGGCCGACGCGTCGGCCGTCGCGTCCGCGGTCGCCCGCGCCGAGGGGGCGTGGGCCCGCGCGATGGCCGCCGGCGAGAGCGCCGGGAGCGTCGCCGCCGAGGCCGCCGAGATCGCCAAGACCTGCGACGACCCCAAGGCGAAGCAGGCGGGCGCCCGCGCCAAGGCGTCGTCGGACGCCGCTCGTCGCGCCGCGGAGGCCGCCCGCGCGGCCCACGAGGAGGCCCACGCGGCGACCGCGCCGGAGGCCGCCGACGCCGCCGCGGACCGGGCCCAAGAGGCCGCCAAGCAGGCCGAGGCGTGCCTCGCCCAGGCGACCGGGATCCGCGACGACGTCGCCAAGGTGTCCCAGGCCGAGGCCGAGGAGAAGGCCCGCAAGGAGGCCGCGGACGAGCGCCTCACGACCGCCCTCGCCCGGGTCGAGGCCGCTGCCGCGCTCGCCAAGGCGTCCGCGGACGGCGCGGACGACGCCGCATCCACCGCCCCCGACACCCCCGCCGTCGAGGCGGCGGCCAAGGCCGGGGAGGCGCTCAAGGCCGCCGAGAAGGCGGTCACGAAGGCGAAGTCGATCGTCGAACGCGCGAAGACGGCGAGCGGTCGGGCGACGGAGAAGTCCGCCGACCAGGTCGAGGCGCTGGCCACCGGCACCGAGGAGGCGGCGGGGCAGGCGGCGGAGGCCGAGGCGGCCACGCGGGCGGCCGTGGAGGAGGAGCTGAGCGCGCGGGCGCTCGCCGTCGCCGACGCCGAGGGGTTCGCCGAGGAGACTTCGCTCCAGGCCGCCACCGCCGAGGGGCAGCGCGACCAGGCGTCGGCGGCGATGGAGGGCTGCGCGGACAAGAAGGGGAAGGCCGCGGTCAAGAAGGCCGGCGAGCACGCGTCCGCCGCGCGGATCCTCGCCGACGAGGCCTCGGCGGCGGTCGAAGAGGCCCGGGAGGCGAGTCACAGCAGGCTCGCCCAGGCAGCCGCGGCCAAGGCCGAGAAGGCGTCGAAGTCCGCCGCCGCGCTGGCGGAGAAGGCCGCCGAGCAGGCCGCCGCGGCCCAGGCGGCCGCGGACGCCGAGCGCGCCGAGAAGGAGGCGCTGGAGAACGCCCGCGC
>CAYFOA010000120.1:0-22627 GCA_964344575.1 uncultured Rickettsiales bacterium
GCCATCATCCGCATCATGCGGACCAATCTACCTGTTGTTGGAGAACTGGTACGAGGCCCACCACGACTGCCACTCGGCGTGGTTGCAGCCGTCGCAGGGGGCGATGTGGACGCTGCGGACGTTCCACACGCCGGCCGTCGGGATCACGAGCCGGGCGACGCCGCGCTCGTCGGTCCGCGTCTCGACCTCCTCCTTGCCCATCGAACAGGCGACCACCCGGGCGTCCTGCAGGGGGCTCCCCTCGAACTGCACGCGGACGACCAGCGGGTCCCCGGGGGCGAGGAACGACGGGTCGTTGAGGGGGACGATCTCGTAGTCGTGGCCGAGGACGGTGCCGTAGACCTCGTCCTGCGCGGCGCCCACCTGCACCAGCGTCTTGAGGTGGCGCGTGTAGATCTCCCGCCCCTCGCTCCACGTGCTGCCGGCCTCGCTGCGCGCCTGCAGCGCCGACTCGAACTTCTCGGCGCTGAGGTAGCTGGTGAACTTCCACCCCGGCAGCGTGATCTTGCTCGTCGTCCGGTCCATGGCGACGAGGTGGCCGCCTTCGCCGCGGGGGGTGAACGTCCGCAGCGGGGTCGCGCCGTCGGTCGCGTCGGGCTTCAGGTCGGTGGTGCCGGACCGGTCGACGAGCACGAACGACGCCGCCTTGCGGGCCTTGTAGGCGACCTCCTCGCCCTTGTGGAAGTGGTCCCCCATCCACAGTCGGACGGCGACGGGCTCGCCCGGCTCGACGTGGCCGCGGAGCCAGAAGTCGTGGGCCGCCGCGGCGGCGGGGACGAGCAGGAGGAGAGCCAGGAGGAGGGTGGCGGGGCGGCGCATCGGGGGCGAACTGTAGAGACCTGCGCGCCGCCCCGCCAGGGTCGGGGGCGCGCTCCTACAGCGCGCGGAACGTGATGCCGCCGTCCTCGGCGTCGACGGTGATGGGGTCGCCGCCGCCGGCGAGCGTGCCGGTGGCGTTCCCGGCCGTGTTGACGCCCTGGAAGTCGAGCCCCACGAAGGAGACGGAGCCGCCGGTCGCCTGGGCGGTGACCTGGGCGCCGTCGGACGGGCTCAGGGAGACGTCCACGTCGCCGGCCAGGGCGTGGATGGTGACGGTGTCGGCGGCGCCGACGGTCGTGGTGTCGCCGAAGGACTGGATCTCCAGCTGGAGGCCCTCGGGCATGCGGACGTCGATGTCGGCGAACGTATCGTCGTCGGCGATCGCGACGTCGAGGTCGATGGACTGGCCGCTGGTGGCGAGGTCGATGTCGACGGCGGACTCGTCCCCGTCGATCTCGGCGTAGACGGCGACGTCGTCCCGCTCCTCGACGACGACGACGACGCGGCCGCGGTCGCTGTCGATGGCGAGGTCGAGGGCGTCGGACGCGTCGGCGCCGGCGACGAGCTCGCCCTGCGGGGTGCTGCCGGGCGCGGGGGGCTCGTCTCCGGGGGCGGGGCAGGCGGACAGGCCGGCGACGACGACGACGAGGAGGGGGGTCAGGGCGTTGGCGAAGGTCGGGCGCATGGGGGCTTCCTTTCGGGGAAGAAGGGGTATGCGGGTCGCGAACAACCCTGCCGTGCGGAGACCCGCGGGAACCGATCACCTCTTCTCGCGGTCCCATCGAATGAAACCCCCCCGGACCCCCGTCCGTACAGACAGTGAGCATGACGACGAAGACCCTCCCCGCCCGGACCTCGAACGCGCCGCTGGAGCTGCGTCGGGACGCCGTGTTCGCGGACCGCTTCGTACTCCGGGACGAGCTCGGGTGCGGCGGCATCGCGACGGTGTGGGAGGCGTGGGACCGGGTCCGGTTCCGCGAGGTCGCGCTCAAGATCATCGACACGCTGGACTGCCACGAGCACACGGTCGACCGCTTCGGGCGGGAGGCGCTGCTCTCGGCGCGGGTCCGCTCCGACGCGGTGGTCCGGCCCCTGGACGCGGGGACGTGGCGGGGCGCGCTGTGGCTGTCGATGCCGGTGGTCCGCGGCGTGACGCTCCGGTCGCACGCCCGGCGGAAGCACCTGCCCCTGGACGAGGCGCTGGACCTCGCGATCGAGGCCTGCCGCGGCCTGGCGGCGGTCCACGACGCGGACGTCCTCCACCGGGACGTCAAGAGCGGCAACTTCCTCGTGACGCGGGACGGCCGCGTCCAGCTCATCGACTTCGGCCTCGCCCGCACGACGGATCACGCGTCGCGCGGGACGAAGGAGGAGAACCTCGAGGGCTCGCCGCTGTACTGCCCGCCGGAGCGCTACCGCGGCGCCCCGGAGGACGTCCGGAGCGAGGTATGGGCGCTGGGCGTGACGCTGTTCGAGCTGTTCACGGGCGCGCTCCCCCTGC
Organism: uncultured Rickettsiales bacterium; assembly: GCA_964344575.1. Classification (GTDB taxonomy): domain Bacteria; phylum Myxococcota_A; class UBA796; order UBA9615; family UBA9615; genus JAAESI01. Next base: position 2,321 of record CAYFOA010000120.1, read on the forward strand.
GCGGCCACGACCTCGGGACGATCTGCGCGAACGTCCTCAAGGCCCGGATCCCCGGCGCCCGTGAGCTCCGCTCGGACCTCCCCCGCAGCCTGGAGCGCCTGCTCCGGCGCATGCTCGAGCGTGACCCGGCGCACCGCCCGACCGACGTGGACGCGGTCCGGTTCCAGCTCGAAGCGATCCGCGCGATGCGCGCGGCGACACCGTCGTTCGCGGCCTAGCCCGCGCCCCCTCCGACCGGCTCGACCTCCACCGGCACCCCGCTGAGGGCCGCGTTGCCGCTGAGGCGGTCGACCCGGCGCGGGTCCGTGAGGTCGTTGATCGAGACGCCGCCCGCCTGGTTGGCGACCGACAGGCGCGCGCCGGTGCCCGCGTGGCCCCAGCCGTGGGGGAGGCTGACGACGCCGGGCATGACCTCGTCGCTCACCTCCACGGGGACCTCGACCGCGCCGACGCGGCTGCACACGCGGACCGGCCTGCCGTCGGCGACGCCGCGCGCCTCCGCGTCCTCGGGGTGCATCAGGAGCGTGCACCGGCGCTGCTTGCCGCGGTGCATGCGGGCGCTGTTGTGGAGCCAGGAGTTGGCCCCCCGGAGCTGACGCCGGCCGATCAGGCGGAGGCCGCCGGTGAGGGCGCCGTCCTCGAACGCGGACTCCAGCCGGGGCAGGTCCCCGAGGATCGGCTGCGGGGCGACGTCGACCGGGAAGCCGCGCGGCTCCAGGGGGCCGAGGTCCACGCCGCTCGGCTGCTTCAGGAGCTTCTTGATCGAGACGCCGCCGCCGAACCACTTGCGCCACGTGCCGTGGGCGCCTGCCTTCAGGCCGAGGTCGACGAGGCCGCGCGCGCCGAGCTTGCGGGCGATCGCGGTGCGCCGCCGGTCGGCTCCCGCCTTGGGGTGCGTCGAACGTCTCGCGACGCCCGCGGCGAGCTCCGCGAGGACGTCCCAGTCGTCGCGGCCGTCCGGCCCGGGGTCGAACACGGGGCCGTGGAACTTGACCGTGTTCCGCACCGCGAAGGCGTGGAACGCGAACCCGAAGTGGTCGTGCTCGAGGTGGCCGACCGGGGGGAGCACGAGGTCCGCCTTCGCCGCCGTCGCGCTGATCCAGGGGTCCACGGCGACGTGGAAGTCGAGCCCGTCGATCGCCTCCGCCAGTCGCTTCCCGTCCGGCGTCGACAGCACCGGGTTGCCGCCCACGGTGATCAGCGCCCGGATCTGCCGCTCCCCCGGGGTCAGCATCTCGTCCGCGAGCTCCGCGCTGGGGAGCTCGCCGTTGAACTCCGGGACGTCGCCGACCCGCGAGCGCCACCGCCCCCACTTGCCCCCCAGCCCCATCAGCGTCCCGATGCGGCCGAGGTCGAACGCCGGCGTCGTCCACATCAGCCCGCCCGGCCGGTCGAGGTTCCCGGTCAGGGCGGAGACCGCGTAGGCGAGCCACGCCGCGAGGGTCCCGAACTCCTGCACGCAGGCGCCGAGGCGGGCGTACAGCGCGGCCCCCTCGGCCTCCGCGGCGTGGTCCCGGACGAGCTCCCGGAGGACGTCCGCGTCCACCCCCGTCGCGTCGGCCGTCCGCTCCGGCGGCCACGGCGCGCTCGCCTCCCGGAGGGCGTCCGCGCCCCGCACGTCCCCCCGCGTCAGCCCCTCGTCGAACAGCACGTGGACCCACGACAGCAGCAGCAGCGGGTCCGTCCCCGGCCGGATCGCGACGTACCGGTCCGCCACCGCCGCCGTCTCCGTCCGGCGCGGGTCGATCACCGCGATCCGCCCGCCCCGCTCCTGGATCCCCCGCAGCCGCCGCTTGATGCCCGGCGCCGTCATGATCGAGCCGTTCGACACCATCGGGTTGGCGCCCACGATCACGAGGTGGCGGCACCGGTCGAGGTCGGGCACGGGCATCCTCAGCGCGTTCCCGAACATCTGCCACGCGGCGAACATGTGCGGCGCCTGGTCGACGGTCGAGGCGCTGTAGCGGTTGGGCGTGTGGAGGACGTCGCCGAGGATCTGCGCCCCGAAGGCGGCGCCGGCGTTGTGGGCCACGGGGTTGCCGAGGTACATGCCCACGGCCGCGAACCCGTGCTCCCGCTGGACCTTCGCGATCCCCTCGGCGGCCGTCGTCAGCGCCTCGTCCCAGCCGATCTCGACCCAGTCGTCCCCGACTCGCTTCACGGGCGCACGGAGCCGATCCGGGTCCTCGTGGACGTCCTGCAGCGCCGTCGCCTTGGGGCAGATGTGGCCGCGGCTGAGGGGGTCCTCGTCGTCCCCCCGGATCTGCACGACGCGGTCGCCCTCGACCGTCACCTTCAGCCCGCACAGGGCCTCGCAGAAGGGGCAGGTCGTGGGGGCGACGCGCGCCGCTACCACGGCAAGGGCTCGCCGTTGCTGTGGCGGAAGGAGCCGCTCGTCTCCAGGGTCAGCTCGTCGATCCGGGCGAGCAGCCCCGCCGCCGCCTCGGGGGCGTCGATGAAGCCGCTGCCGCCGGTCATGCCCGTCCGGACGAACCCGGGGTGGAGGATCGCGACGGCGACGCCCCGCCCCTCGAGGTCCCGCGCCAGCGACATGCCCGCCATGTTCACCGCCGCCTTGGACATCCGGTAGCCGTAGCTGCTGCCGCTCGTGTTGTCCTCGATGGACCCCATGCGGGACGTGATGATGGCGACCTTGCCGCCGTCGGGGAGCGTCGGGAGCAGCCCCGCGGTGACCCGGAGCGGACCGAGGGCGTTGACCTCGTACTGGAGCCGCATCGCGTCCCAGTCGAGGTGGTCGAGGCTCTGGCGGCTCAGGACGCCGGCGTTGTTGATCACCAGGTCGAACGTCCGCCCCTGCGAGCGCTCGCGGAGGTCGTGCACGACGTCGTCCTCGGAGACGTCGACGCCGGCCCAGACCTCGTCCGCGACCTCGTCGAGCTGCTGGCTCCGCAGCCGGCAGGTCCCGACGACGGTCCAGCCCTTGTCCTTGAGCTGGCGGCAGAACTCCAGCCCGATCCCCCGATTGGCTCCGGTCACGATGGCGGTCGGCATGGCGGGGAGTGTACCTTCCGGCGCATGGGTCTCCTCGTCGAAGGCAAGTGGCAGGACCGGTGGTACGACACGAAGAAGTCGGGCGGCCGGTTCGTGCGTCGCGAAGCGCAGTTCCGCGACACCGACTTCCACCCCGAGCCGGGCCGGTACCACCTGTACGTCTCCTACGCGTGCCCGTGGGCGCACCGGACGCTGATCTTCCGGGAGCTGTGCGGGCTCCAGGACGTGGTCGACGTCAGCGTCGTCCACCCCTTCATGCTCGACGAGGGGTGGACGTTCGAGACCGACTTCGAGGGCGGGACGGGCGACCGGCTCCACGGCCTGTCCCGGATGCACCAGGTCTACACGCGGCATCAGCCCGACTACACCGGCCGCGTCACCGTCCCCGTGCTGTGGGACCGGGAGACGGACCGGATCGTCAACAACGAGTCGTCCGAGATCATCCGCCTGTTCGGCGGCGACCGCTTCTACCCCGAGGCGCTCCGGGCGGAGATCGACGAGGTCAACGCGCGCGTCTACCGGGACGTCAACAACGGCGTCTACAAGTGCGGCTTCGCGACGACGCAGGAGGCCTACGACGAGGCGGTGGTCGCGCTGTTCGACGCGCTGGACTGGCTGGAGGAGCGGCTGTCAGGCCGGCGCTGGCTGGTCGGGGACGCGATGACCGAGGCCGACGTGCGGCTCTTCACGACCCTGATCCGGTTCGACGCCGTCTACCACGGCCACTTCAAGTGCAACCGCCGCCGCATCGCCGACTACCCCCGGCTCGATGCGCTGACGCGGCGCGTGTACGCGGTGCCGGGCGTCGCCCCCACGGTGCACTTCGACCACATCCGCTGGCACTACATGTACAGCCACGACTCCATCAACCCGCACCGGATCGTGTCGATCGGGCCGGAGCTGGACTTCGCTCAGTAGTACCAGGGGAAGGGCGACCAGTCCTTCGGCCGCTTCTCCAGGAACGACTCGCGCCCCTCCTTCGCCTCGGCGGTGCCGTACGCGAGCCGCGTCGCCTCGCCCGCGAACACCTGCTGGCCGACGAGGCCGTCGTCGATGGCGTTGAACGCGAACTTGAGCATCCGCTGGGCGGTGGGGGACTTGCCGTTGACCTCGGCCGCCCACTGCAGCGCCGTCGCCTCGAGCTCGGCGTGGGGGACGACGGCGTTGGCCATGCCCATGTCGTACGCGTCCCGGGCGGTGTAGGTGCGGCCGAGGAAGAAGATCTCGCGGGCCCGCTTCTGCCCCACCTGGCGGGCGAGGTAGGCGCTGCCGAAGCCCCCGTCGAAGCTGGCGACGTCCGCGTCGGTCTGCTTGAACCGGGCGTGCTCCTCCGACGCCAGGGTCAGGTCGGCGACGACGTGCAGCGAATGACCGCCGCCCGCGGCCCAGCCGGGGACGACGGCGATGACGACCTTCGGCATGAAGCGGATGAGGCGCTGGACTTCGAGGATGTGCAGCCGCCCCAGCTTCGCCTTGTCGACCTCGCCGTCGTGCGCGTACTGGTAGCCGTGCTCCCCGCGAATGCGCTGGTCGCCGCCGCTGCTGAAGCTCCACTGGCCCTTGGCCGACGGCCCGTTGCCGGTCAGCAGCACGCAGCCGACGTCGCTCCACATGCGGGCGTGGTCGAGCGCGAGGTACAGCTCGTCGACGGTCTGGGGGCGGAACGCGTTGAGGCAGTCGGGGCGGTCGAAGGCGACGCGGACGGTGCCGTGGTCGACGCACCGGTGGTACGTGATGTCCTTGAAGTCGAAGCCGCTGACGGGCTCCCAGCGCGCGGGGTCGAAGAGCTCCGAGACCATGCCGTCCTCCGGGTGGAGGCGACCCTATAGCAGGCCCGACCCCCCTCAAGTCGTGATCGCCCCGGTCGATGAGCCTCTGCGGGGCGAGGAGTCGACATGCTGGGAGATCGCCGGCAGGAGGACCGGATCCCGTGCCGCATCGGCGCGGTGATGAGTGACGGCACGGGGGAGCGGATGCACCTCAGCGTCACCGACCTGAGCGAGGGGGGCGCGTTCGTGCCGACGAAGGACCCGATGCGGCCGGGGAGCCGGGTGGAGCTCAGCTTCGAGCACCCCACGACGGGCGAGAAGATCGAGGTCGTCGCGCGGGTCGCGCGGCGGGTGCTCGCGCGCCCCGGCCGGAACGAGAAGTCCGGCAACGGCCTCTACTTCGAGGAGCGGATCACGCGCTTCCGGGACGAGCGCCGGGCGGCGGAGCGGCAGCTCTGCAACGTCGCCGCCGAGCTGCACGCCGGCGCCCACGAGACCGACGGCCACCTCGTCGACGTCAGCGAGGGCGGGGCGCTGCTCGTGACGTCCGAGCGGATGCAGGTCGGCGCGGTGATCCGCCTGGTCTTCCCCCACCCCCGGAACGGCAACCCGGTCGACACCTGGGGCGTCGTCGTGCGGGGACCGCTCCCCGCGCCCGACGGCAAGCGGGGCTACGGCGTCTGCTTCGACGAGAGCCTCACCGAGCTCGAGGAGGTCGGCGGCGGCGGCTGGAAGCGGAACGAGAGGACCGGGATGCTCAGCCCCCGGCTCCCCCCCGACGGCCACGACCTGTCCTGCGTCAGCGACGCCGACCTCGTCCGCCGGCTGATGACCCGCCGCGTGCTGGTCGCGGGCGTCGCCCGGCGGCTGGTCCTGGCGGGGAAGAAGGAGCTGCTCGTGGAGTGTGGCGCGCTGCCGGGCAAGGGCCAGGAGATGACGCTCGAGCTGGACCGGCCGAAGTCGAGCGGCCTCGGCCCCATCCGGATCACCGGCCGGGTGCGGCGGGCGGGCGCGGCGGCGGTCGAGGGGTGGAAGCCCGGGTTCGTGTTGAAGATCGACCGGTTCGAGAACCCTGCCGAGGCCGAGGCGTACCGGGACTTCGTCGCCTGGCTCGCCGTCCGCGCCCAGGCTCACTGAGCGGCGCGGCTCAGGTCAGCTCGAGGAGCTGCCGGCAGATGTTGTCCGCGAGGACGTCGCCGCCGTCCATCGCGACGCAGCGGACGGAGAAGCCGTCGCCCACGGCGGTGACCGCGCGGCCCACGACGCCGCGCTCGCTGCTGGCCTCGATGAACTCGCAGGGGAGGGACGTGTCGCCGACGGTGCAGGTGGGCGAGCCGAGGGTGACGACCTGGGCGCCGGCGTCGCTGAACAGCTCCAGCGTGTCGGCGGTGAGGACGTCGAGGTCGGTCCCCTGGCCGCGGACCTCGACGAAGCGGGCGTCGTCGCAGATGACCGACAGGAGCGAGCCGAACGACTGCGCCATGCACTCCGCGGGGAGGCGGAGGCGGGCCCGGGCGCCCTCGGTGACCGGGGCCTGGTCGATCCACTCGGCGGGGGCCGCGGGGGCGATGGGAGCGGCCTCGGCCGGCGGCGCCTCGACCGCCGCGGCGGACGATGACAGCCCGATCTCCGTCACGACCATCGTCCCCCGGGGGGACGCGCAGCCGGCGAGGAGGAGGGCGGAGAGGGCGGACCAGGCGAGGACTCGGCGCATGAGAGGATCTCCCATGTACCAATGTACACACTGATGTGGACTAATCCACGCAGAATCTGATCAGCCGCCGTAGGTCTTCTTCTTCTTGGACGGCGTCGGCGCCCCCGCGGGGCAGCTCTTGTGCTTCGCGGCCCACGTCTTGACCGAGATCTTCGCCCCGCCGCTCATCCAGCTCGGCTGGACGCGGAGCTCGCAGGCGGGGTTGTTGTCGGGGCTGACGGGGCAGCCCTGCCGCTTCGGCTCGCCGACGACGTTGCCGGCGGCGTTGACGCGGGTGACCTCGATGCGGAGCTCGTAGTTGCAGGCGGGGTCGCCCTGGAGGCGGGCCTTGATGCGGGGCGGGCCGTCGACGAGGCGGGAGTCGATCGAGAGGGAGCCGAACGACTCGGCGGGACCGTCGTCGTCGTCCTCGTCCTCGCGCTCGCGGCGGAGCGCCTCGGCCTCGGCGGCCAGCTCGGCCTCGCGATCGATCGACAGCTCCACGGACGCGGACGCCGCGGAGGACTCGCGCTCGCGCTCTCGCTCTCGTTCTCGTTCTCGCTCTCGTTCTCGTTCTCGCTCTCGTTCTCGTTCTCGTTCTCGCTCTCGTTCCCGCTCGGCGGCGCGCTCGTCGTCCCTCCGCGACGCCTCCTCCTCCTGCGCCCGGCGCGAGTCCTCGTAGGCCGACGGCGGCGGGAGCACGCCCTCGAGGCTGTCGCCGCCCCCGTCCTCGGCGAGCGCGCCCAGCTCCTCGCCGTCACCCTCCCCCCCGGTCTCCGTCTCGGCTCCGGCGTCACCCTCCGAGAGGTCCCCCATCCCGAGGTCCAGCTCGGCGTCCGGGTCGGGGGTCTCCGCCTCCTCCGCGTCCGGCTCGGGCTCCGCCTCGGGGGTCTCCGCCTCCTCGTCGAGCTCGGCCTCGACGGTCGCCGCGATGGGCTCGGGCGGGGCTGCCTTCTTCTCGATCAGTCCGGCCTGGCCGGCCCACCACCAGGCCGAGGCCGCGACCCCGAGGAAGAGGACGGTGGCCCAGAGGAAGAGGGCGAGGAACACCTTCTTGGGGGTGATGCAGCCGGGGTTCTCGGAGTCGCTCATGGGCCGCCGGTAATCGCGCACCCGCCGCGAACAGTCAAGCATTACGATCCGCCCGATGGACCTCGCCGACCTCGACAAGGCCGCTCTCCTCGCCGCGATCGACCGTGAGCTGACCCGCGCGGTGGACGCGATGGCGGCCCGGGCGAAGGCGTCGGCGGCCGCGGCGACGCACGACGAGGCGCGGGCCGAGGACAAGCACGACACGCGCGCGATCGAGCAGAGCTACCTCGCCCGCGGGCAGGCCGCCCGGGTCGCCGAGCTGGAGCTGGACCGGGCGTCGATCCGGGCGTTGGAGGCGCAGTCCTTCGTCGATCGCCCGATCGCGGCGTCGGCGCTGGTCGAGCTGGAGGACGACGGCGGCGAGGCGCGGACGATCTTCCTGGTCCCCCGCGGGGGCGGCCGGAACCTGACGTTCGAGGGCCGGGAGATCACGCTGGCGACGCCCGCGTCCCCCCTCGGCGCGGCGGTCCTGGGGGCCGAGGAGGGGGACGAGGTCGAGGTCACGATCCGCGGACGTCGCCGCACCTACGGGATCACGGCGGTCGCGTGACGCTCCGGGATCACGTCCGCGCGGCGCTCGTCGCCGCCTTGGCCGCGTACTGCACGCTGCAGGCGTTCGCGGCCATCCCCGTCGACAAGGAGAAGTCCGGTCCGCTGCGCGACGCGTGGGTCGAGGTCCGCGCCGAGGTCAAGCCCTGGAACCGGACCCTCAAGGAGACGGTCGGCCTGCACCAGGGCTGGCTGATGTTCAAGAAGGTCGCCCGCAACACGTCCCGCTACGAGATCGCGATCGACACCGGCGACGGGACGTGGCGGAAGATCTTCGTCGAGCGGTCGGCGAAGCACCGCTGGAACCGCCGCACCTTCGAGCACCACCGCTGGCGCGAGTTCGCCAACCGCTGCCGCGACCCCAAGGACAGCCCCGAGTGGCGCGGGCTCAACCGGTTCGTGGCCGAGCGCGTCTTCGCCGACTTCCCCGACGCTCAGCGGGTCCGCGTCCGCGTCCGACGCACGCGCGTCCCGTCCGCCGAGAAGCTCCGTGAGGACGGGCGCATCAGGTTCCACCAGAAGGTCAAGGAACGCATCACGGAGCGGCCGTCGTGGTGACGTCGTGGTGGGGCCGGTGGGCGAAGATCTGCGCGCGGAAGGAGACCGGCACCACGCTGGCGCTGTTCCGGATCGCGATCGGCGCGATCCTGACCCTCAACCTCGGCACCCACCTCGCGGGGGAGGTGCTCGACCCGCTCTTCGTCCCGCTGACCGAGGGCGGGCTCGCGCGGCTGGAGAAGGACCCCCACCCGCTCGTCGACCTCCTCGGCGGCCACTCCCGGGGCGCGGTCCTGACGCTGGGGTGGGCGGCGTTCGGGCTGGCGGCGCTGCTGACGGTCGGGCTCGGAGGGCGCGTCACCGCGCTGCTCGCGCTGCAGGCGATGGTCGCGCTGCACACCCTCCACTACAAGATCGGCGGCGGCTACGACCGGCTCCTCATCAACGCGCTGGTCTACCTCGTGGTGGCGGAGTCGACCGCGACGCTGTCGCTGGACTGCCGGCTCCGGCGCGGGGCGTGGACTTCGGACAAGCTGGTGGCGTCGTGGCCCCGCTACCTCCTCGTGCTCCAGATCGTGCTCGTCTACACGACCACCGGCATCGCCAAGGTGGGGCACGGCTGGAAGGCGCCCTTCGACGGGGTCTACCGCTCGCTGCTGCGGGTCAACTACGTGCGCGGCGAGTTCTACTGGGTGGCGGACTGGTTCTGGCTGACGCAGATCCAGACGGTCGTCGCGAAGTGGTGGGAGGAGACGTTCTTCGTCCTCGGGATCTGGTGGATGGCGAAGGAGGGCTGGGTCGGCGACCGGGCACGCCGGGCGGCGGACCGGTTCGACCTCCGCTGGCCCTACCTCGGGCTCGGCGTGGCGATGCACGTCACGCTGATGGCGACGATGGTGCTGGGGCCCTTCGGGTCGGCGTCGATGGCCTACTACCTGGCGTTCCGGACGCCGGACGGACCGGATGAATCAGCTCGGCCTGTTCCGGACTGACCCCGCGCAGGACGTCCTGCGGAGGGTGTTCGGGCACGAGGCGTTCCGCCCCGGGCAGCGGGGCGCCATCGACGCCGTGCTCGGGGGGCGCGACGCCGTCGTGGTCCTCCCCACGGGGGGCGGCAAGTCCCTCTGCTACCAGGTCCCCGCGATCGTCCGCCACGAGGTCGGGGAGGGGCCGACGCTCGTCGTCTCGCCCCTGATCGCCCTGATGGACGACCAGGTCGGCGCCCTGCGGAGCAAGGGCGTCCCCGCGGTGGCGCTGCACAGCGGCCAGGACCGGGACCGGTGGCGGGAGCGGCGCGACGAGGCGCGGCGCGCGGCGCTGGTCTACGTCTCCCCCGAGAAGCTGGCGTCGAAGGCGTTCCGGAGCTGGCTCGGCGAGCTCGACCTCGCGGGGGCGGCGGTGGACGAGGCGCACTGCGTCAGCGAGTGGGGACACGACTTCCGGCCGGACTACCTGACGCTGCACCGGCTGAAGTCGGAGCTGGGGCTGAACGTCGTCGCGCTGACGGCCACGGCGACGGTGCGGGTGATGGAGGAGGTCGCGGCGCAGCTCCGGCTGGACGATCCGGCGGTGGTCCGGGGGGAGTTCGCGAGGCCGAACCTGGCGCTGGCGGTGGAGCTGATCCAGTCCGACCGGGACCGCACGTCGCGGCTGATCGAGCTGGTCCGGGAGGTGGGCGGCAGCGGCCGCGTCGTCGTCTACGCGGCGACCCGGAAGCGCGTCCAGGCGATCGACAAGGCGTTCCGCGGGGCGGGGCTGCGGAGCGGCTACTACCACGCGGGACGGTCGGACTCGGCGCGGTCGAACGCTGCGGCCGCGTTCGAGGACGGTCGCAAGCCGGTGCTCGTGGCGACGACCGCGTTCGGGATGGGGATCGACCGGCCGGACGTCCGCCTCGTGGCCCACGCGAACGCCGCCGGGAGCCTCGCCGCCTACTACCAGGAGGCGGGTCGCGCGGGCCGGGACGGGGCGCCGGCGCGGTGCGTGCTGCTGTACTCGTCGTCGGACGCGGTGACCCACGCGCGGCTGCGCGGCGCGGCGCCGGCCCCGGGGGCGGTGGCGGGGTGGGACGCGATGCGGGACTACGTCTACGGTCGCGGCTGCCGGCAGCAGGCGATCGTGGCCTACTTCACCGGCGAGGCGGGCCCGGCGTGCGGCGGGTGCGACGCGTGCACCGACCCCTCCGCCGTCGCCGCCGCGCTGGACGCCGCCCGCCAGGTCCACCGCGAACGGGCGGCGAAGACGGCGGCCCGGCGCGCGGCCGACGCCGCGTTCGAGGTCACCGAGGAGCACCGCGTCGTCGTCCTGGAGTTCGTCGGCGGGCTGCGGAAGCCGCTGGGGAAGAGCCTGGTGGCGAAGGGGCTGCGGGGGAGCACGGCGAAGGCGGTGAAGCGGAAGGGGCTGGCGAAGAACCCGCGCTACGGGGCCCTGCGGGAGGTCCCCGAGGCGGTGCTGGTGGACGCGATCGAGGGGCTGCTGGAGGAGGGGCGCCTGGTCCGCAAGGGGCGCAAGTACCCGACGGTGTGGCTCCCCGACAAGCGCGTCCGCGCCCCCCGCGACCCCGACCGTCCGCCCCGTTCCGCGCCGTCGACCCTCCGCGTCGCCCTCCGCGAGTACCGCCGCAAGGAAGCCCGCCGCCGCCGCTGGAAGCCGTACCAGGTCTTCACCAACCAGACGCTCGGCGCCATCGCCGCCACCCGCCCCCGCACCCGCGAGGACCTAGCCGAAATCCGCGGCCTGGGGCCGTCCCGCATCGCGAAGTTCGGCGACGACGTCCTCGCGATCGTGGCGAGGTTCGAGCCAGGCTGAGGGTCCGGAAGGGGGACCGCTAGTACGGGCTGGGGAGGAGGTACGTGCGGCCCGCCTGCAGCGGGACGCCGGCGCCCCACGAGCCGAGGAGGAGGTCGTCGAGGCCGTCGCCGTCGAGGTCGCCCGCCGCGCACGGGAACCGGCCCGCGTAGGCCTCGGGGACCTCGCCCACGAACGCCGCGTCCGCCCCCGCCAGGCCGAACGTCCCGCCGCCCCCGATCGTGGCGCCGAGCAGCAGGTACGTCTTCCCCACGAACGGGCCGATGGCCGGCCCCTCGGGCGCGTTGACGAGGACGTCCGCCAGTCCGTCGCCGTCCACGTCCCCCGCTGCCCCGACGCCGATGCCGACCCCCTGGAACGCGATCTCCGACTCGAACAGCACGTCCGCCCCCGCCACCCCGAACGACCCGCCGCCCGCCAGGGTCGAGCCGAAGAAGAGGTACCCGCGGCCGCTGTCCGTGCCGAGCGGGCCGTCGGCGTAGGCGCTGCCGAGGAGCACGTCCTCGAGCCCGTCGCCGTCGACGTCCCCCGCGAACGTCACGTCCCGGCCCAGCTGGTCGCCCGCCGCCTCCGCCGCCAGGTGCACGTCCGCCGCCGCGAGCGACCAGGCCGCCGGGGCGCTCGTGATCGTGTCCGCGAAGACGACGTACGCCTTGCCCGCGCCCACCCCGGGCGTCTCGTGGTAGCGCGCGCCGATGAGGAGGTCGTCGAGCCCGTCGCCGTCCACGTCGCCGCCCCCGTCGACGGCGAACCCGGCCATGTCGTACTGCGCCTCCCCCGCCATGCGGACCGGCGCCGTCCCGAGGTCGTACGTCGACCCCGCCACGACCCCGGACCCGTAGACCACGTACACGCGGCCCGAGTCGAACGCCGTCCAGTTGCTGCCGTAGGCGCCGAAGACGAGGTCGTCGAGGTCGTCGCCGTCCACGTCGCCGGCCGACGCGAACGCCCAGCCCGTCCAGTCCCAGCCCTCGTCCCCGTCGAACACGACGTCCGCGTCGGCGATGTCCACCGCCCCGGACTGCGCCGCCAGCGTCGACCCGAAGAACAGGTACGTCCGCCCCGCGTCGGGGATGCCGCCCGCGTCGTGGGCGAAGGCGCCGAGGAGGAGGTCGTCGAGCCCGTCGCCGTCCACGTCCCCCGCCGGCTCGACCGACCAGCCGCTGCCGTCGTACGGGTCCTCGCCGACGAAGGTCAGGTCCGCGTCCGCGGCGGCGTGCTCGCCGGGGCCGACCGACGACCCCAGGACGACGTACGTCTTGCCCGTCGACAGCCCCGCCCCGTCGTGCCAGGGGGCGCCGAGGGCAAAGTCGGCGAGCCCGTCCCCGTCGACGTCGCCGATCCCGCAGGCCGCGGTCCCGGCCCCGTCGAGCGCGGCCTCGCCCTCCCACGACGCCCACCGCGCCGACAGCAGGTTGTCGTCGCGGTAGTCGCAGTTGACGTCGACGCCGTCCCCGGGCGTGTCCCACAGCCCGTTGCCGGGGTAGATGGAGGCGTCGCCGTCGTCGCAGTCGGGCTCGCAGCAGTCGCCCTCGCAGTCCACGAACCCGTCGCCGTCGTCGTCCGTCTCGTCGGCCGGGAGGGCGCCGTCGCAGTCGTCGTCGAGCAGGTTGCAGACCTCGGCCGCGCCGGGGTGGATGGAGTCGGCGAGGTCGTTGCAGTCGCCCGCGCAGGGCTGGACGCCGTCGTTGTCAACGTCCTGCTCGTCGGACGGCACGTACCCGTCGCAGTCGTCGTCGGCGCCGTTGCAGGACTCGGGGCTGCCGATGAAGACGGTCGCGTCCGCGTCGTTGCAGTCCCCCTCGCAAGGGAGGTAGGTGTCGCCGTCGCCGTCGATCTCGTTGGACGGCACGACCCCGTCGCAGTCGCCGTCGACGCCGTCGCAGGCCTCCGGGGCGCCCGTGTACACCAGGGCCGCGAACGGGGCGCAGTCCGACGCGTCGGGGTCGAGGTCGTTGTCGTCGTCGGGGTCCGCGCAGTCGGGGAGGTCGTCGCCGTCGAAGTCGTCGAACTCGTCGGCCACGCTGCCGTCGCAGTCCCCGTCGACGGCGTCGCAGGCCTCCTCGGCGCCGGGGTACGCGGTCGCGTCGAGGGGGGCGCAGTCGTCGCCGTCGGGGGTGCCGTCGCCGTCGTCGTCGGGGTCCACGCAGTCGGGCTGGTCGTCGCCGTCGAGGTCGGCGAAGTCGTCGGCGAGCGAGCCGTCGCAGTCCGAGTCGACCGCGTCGCACTCCTCCGCCGCCCCGGGGTGCGCGGTCGCGTCGTCGGGCCGGCAGTCGTCGTCGTTCGCGGTGCCGTCCCCGTCCCGGTCGAGGTCGACGCAGTCGGGGAGGCCGTCCAGGTCGAGGTCGGTGTCGTCTCCGTCCACGAACGAGCCGTCGCAGTCCGAGTCGACCGCGTCGCACTCCTCGGTGCCGTCGGGGTGGACGGCGTCGTCGAGGTCGTTGCAGTCGCCGCCGCAGCCGAGGAAGCCGTCGCCGTCGACGTCCCGCTCGTCCTCGGGGAGCACGTCGTCGCAGTCGTTGTCGAGGCCGTCGCACGCCTCGGTGGTCAGCCCCGGCGAGCGCGTCTCGGTGGTGTCGTCGCAGTCGCCGTCGCAGGAGGAGAAGCCGTCGCCGTCGGCGTCGTCGAGGTTGGCGACCGCGTCCTCGTCGTCGCAGTCGGCGCCTCCGCAGGCGATGTCCTGCCACCCGTCGGCGTCCCCGTCGCAGTCGACGTCGGAGCCGTTGCAGTCCTGGTCGACGTCGTCGTCGGGGAAGTCCTCCGCGCCGGGGTGGACGGTGTCGTCGTCGTCGTTGCAGTCCGGCCCACCGCTGCCGATGGACGCGTACCCGTCGTCGTCGGCGTCGACTCCGTCGAGGCCGTCGCAGTTCTGGTCGACGTCGTCCCCCCACCCGTCGACGGCGCCGGGGTGGATCGTCGGGTCGGCGGCGTCGCAGTCGTTCGCGTCGGGGACGCCGTCGCCGTCGAAGTCGGCCAGCCCGCCGTCGCCGGGACAGCCGGTGAGCGAGGCCGCGACCACGCCCGCGGCGAGCAGGATCCCCAGGCGTCCCACGTCGGGCAGGTTACTCGCCCGCGCGGCCCGCCCCGAAGCGGATCTCGATCCCCGCGCGCACGACGACGTCGGTCCGGTGCGTCGAGTAGACCTTCCGGCAGAGGTCGTCGCCGAACTCGCCGTTCGGCTGCGTGTCGTTGCAGTGGAGGAACCCGTCGGGCTCGCCGTCGTCCGCGATCCGCTCGGGCCACCAGTCGGCCTCGGCGTCGGGGAAGCGCATCGTCGCGCGGTGGACGTCGGCGCCGATGAACGGCCCCAGGGCCACCCGTCCGTCGCCCGCGGGGACGAGCAGGGTCACGCGCAGGCCGCCGGCCATACGGTGGGTCCGGAGGACGTCGGGGAGGACCTCCACCTCCTCGGTCCCGGTGGGCGGGTCGGCCTCGCCGTCGACCTTCGAGTAGTCCAGCGTCGTCGGGCCGCCGTCGTGGACGCGGGAGGCGGCCGCGCCGGGCATGGGGACGTACCACGCGAACCACGCGCCGGCGTCCAGCGCGACCTTGGGGGCGACCTCGACGCCGACGGACAGCCACGCCGCAGGACCGACGTGGCGGAGCGCCCAGGTGCCGCCGTCGAGCAGCCCCATGTCGGTGAACTTGGAGCCCGCCCACGGGGACAGCGTGCCGAACGCGGCGGCGGCGCGGAGCTCGAGCCGGAACCACCACGCGCGGCGGCCGGACGCCACCGAGTTCAGGACGCGGAGGTGGGGGCCGAGGGCGAGCGTGACGACGCCGCCGGGGTCGCGGGGGGTGGGCCCCCCGGACGGGGTCATCCACAGGACGTCGCCGCGGAGGCCGATCCCGAACACGCGGCCGGCGAACACGTCGGCGCGGACACGGAGGCCGACGGGGGCGAAGGTCCCGCCCTGGACGAGCTCGGGGGACGTCTGCCCCTCGCAGCTGCTGTTGAGGGTGACGCCGCCGGCGTCGGGGTCGCCGCAGCTCGTCGTCGAGCTCGCGCCGCCGACGCCGTACGCGGCCTCGATCTCGAGCCTCGGGGCGCGCCGCAGGAACGCCGCCGCGGGGCCCTGCCCCTTCGGCCCGCCGCCGGCGATCCGGCGCAGCCGCGTCTTCGCCTGGCGGACGAGGTCCGTGAACATCGTCGCCCCCTCCTGGGACGCCACGAACGCCTCCAGGTCGGCCACCGCCGCCTCGATCCGGCCGAGGCACTGGGCGAGGACGCCGCGCCAGAAGAGCAGGTAGGGCGCGGGGGTCTCGCGGTAGACGACGTCCACCTCCTGCCAGGCCGCCGCCACCGCCAGCGTCGCCGACGCGGCCTGGTCGACCTCCTTGGTGTAGAGGTCGGCGCAGTGCTCCTGGTTGACGCGGTCCGCCTCCAGCGCGACCTCGAACGATCGGTCCTGCGCGGCCGCCGCGGACGGCAGCACGACGAAGATCAGGATCAGGCAGGCGAGGCGCACGCGCGCCGACGTCTATACCAACTACGCGGCGATCCCGAGCGTCTTGACCGTCTCGGAGGTCGGCAGGGTCTTCGGATCCGCGCGCGTCCCGAGGAGGAGGTCGCCCGCGCGCATGGACACGCCGTACCAGTGCTTCTCGCTCTTGAAGTGGTGGAGCATGTGGTCGCGGCAGAGCGCCCGGTACAGGCGCGGCGTGTAGGGGACGTGGGCGAGGTAGTGGCACCACTCGTAGTGCAGGGCGAGGACGAGGAAGGTGGCGACCACCGTGCCCGCCAGCGCCGCCGTGGGGAGGAGGAGGTGGGCGCCCAGGAGGAGGACGGGGAAGACGATCGCGTGCGAGTGGAGGGGGACGAAGACGAGGGAGATGAGGCGCGGCTCGCGGTGGTGGGCGCGGTGCTTGCGGGCGTTGCGGGGGTCGATCCGGACGCCGAGGACGGTGCGCGGCTTCCAGTGCAGGAGGCAGACGTGGATCAGCCACTCCTGGATGGGCCAGAAGGCGGCGATGGCGCCGGCGAGGACGAGGTCGGCCCAGGTCCAGCCGCCCAGCGCGACGCGCCACGCGACGGCGGCGACGGCGAGCGCGCTCAGGAGGCGGGGGCTGGCGTACCGGAAGAAGACGTGGACGGCGGCGCGGAAGGTCTTCGGGGGGGCGGGCTCGGGGCGGTCGACGTCGGCGATCACGGGGCGCTCCCTTCGGGGCCGGGGCCGTCGCGGTCGTCGCCGGCGTCGTCGGCTCCGTCGTCGTCGGCTTCCTCGGCGGCCGGGGGGGCGGTCTGCCCGTCGGCGGCGTCCATGGCGTCGAACAGGCCGGCGAGGCGGTCGCCCCCCCGGTCGATGAGGCGGCGGGCGACCGCCTCGGCGGCGATGGGGTAGCCGTCGCGAACGGCCGCGGCGATGCCGGCGTAGGCCTCGAGATCGGTGAATTCGTCGGCCATCAGCTCGGTGAGCAGGTCCATGAAGGTCGTGTAGGCCTCGCGGAGGGTGTTGAACGCGAGGCGGTAGGCGACGTTGGCGCCGCCGTCGACGAGGGCGTCCCAGAAGTCCAGCGCGAGCCGCTGCCGGGCGGCCACGTCGTCCCCCGCGTCCTCCATGGCGGCGACGATCGCGTCGAGCCGGCCGGCGATCGCGTCGCCTCCGCGGAGGGCGGCGAGCCGGGCGATGTCGGGGGCGAGGGCGCCGCGCATCTCCACGATGGCCCGGGCGACCCGGGGACGCACGTCGCCCCCGGGCCCCAGGAGCAGCGCGGGGAGCAGGCCGAGCCCGCCCGTCTGCCGGAAGTCGAGGACCCGCGTGGCCCCGCCGTGGTGGATCTGCACCAGCCGCGCCTCGGCCAGCCGCTTGAGCGCCTCCCGCACGGCCCCCCGGTTGACGTTCAGCGTCTCGCAGAGGACGCGCTCGCTCGGCAGCGCGTCGCCCACCTCCATCTCCCCGCCGACGATGGCGTCGCGGAGCTGCTGGTAGACGGCGTCGCTGAGGGATCGGCGTTCGACGGGGGTCAGCATGGGGGCCGATCTAGCGTCAGCTCATCCGCTGGTCAACTGGTATGACCAGTTTTCGATCGAATCTCGGGAATGAACCTCCGGGATGCCCTTACTGAGGGGCAAGGAGGTCAACGATGACGTTGTTCGAGAGCATGATGGTCGCGACCGGCGCCACCCTGGCGGTGGTCCTCACCCTGGCCGTCCTGGCGCTGATCGTCTGGACGGTGGTGTGGGTCGGCCGGGACGCACGGGCGCGGGGTCTGCAGCCGGTGTGGCTGCTCCAGGTCCTGATGGTGCTGGACTTCCCGTTCCCGTTCCTCGCGTACTGGCTCGTCACGCGCGCCCTGGACCGGGCGGCGGAGACCGAGGCGGCGGACGTCGCCGCGGCGGCGAGCTAGGCGCTCTTGCGCTGGGCGTGCCGGAACCGGGCGTTCTTGTTGCTGCAGTTGCGGCTGCAGTACTTCGAAGCGGCCCGGGGCGGCGCGTCGCAGGCGTGCCACGCGCAGGTCGTCTCCGCGACGGGGACGGCCTGCGCCACCTTGGGGGCGACCGGCACGGGGGCGACCTCGGGCGTCACCTCGGCCGGCGGGGGGGCCGCGTTGGCGGCCGGCGAGACGGGCGCGGCGGCGTAGGTTCGGAGCTCGGCCATCTCCTCCCGGTACTCGTCGACGGTGCGGGACTTCCCGCAGATGACGCAGGTGTAGGAGCGGCGAGCGAAGAGCGGCGGCCGCGTGGTGCGGCAGCGAGAGCAGTAGAAGGTGGGGTTCTGAGTCACGAGGAGATCTCTACATACTTGCGTGCGCCAAGCAAAGGCCTTTCGTCGATCGTTTTTTTGGCAGGCGACCCGTCCCGGCGCTAGCTTCCGGTCTTCACTGCTGGACCCCTGGAGATCCCTGGATGCGACGAATCCTTCTGCCCCTGCTCACCGCTGCCCTCCTGACGCTCCCCGCGACCGCCTCGGCGGACACGTTCACGCTGGACAAGGCCCACACGCACGTCGGCTTCAAGGTGAAGCACCTGGGCGTGAGCTGGGTGAAGGGCGAGTTCGAGGACTTCAGCGGCACGATCGAGTGGGACCCGGCGAACCCGGACCAGATGTCGATCGACGTGACGGTGAAGGTGAAGTCGATCAACACCGACAACGGCATGCGGGACGACCACCTCCGGAGCGACGACTTCTTCAACGCGAAGAAGTTCCCCGACATGACGTTCAAGTCGACGGGGAGCAAGCGGGACGGCGAGATCCTCTACGTCTTCGGGGACCTGACCATCCGCGAGACGACGCAGGAGGTCGTACTGAAGGTCACGGGCCCGACGGACTCGGTCAAGGACCCGTTCAGCCCGGCGATCAAGCGCGGCGCGAGCGGCACGGCGGAGATCGAGGATCGGTTCGCGTTCGGCCTGAAGTGGGACAAGGCGACCGAGGCCGGCGGGCTCGTCGTGGGACGCGCGATCTTCATCGAGATCGAGGCCGAGCTCGTCCAGAAGAAGTAGCCGCTAAGCTCGCCGCGTGAGGCGCGCGCTGCTGCTGGGGGTCGTCCTGCTGCTGGGGTGTCCGGCGACGGGCGGCCTGCCGTGCGGCTACTACAACCAGACGCTGCTGATCATCCGCACGGGCACGTCGGGCGGCCCCGCCCCGGCCCACGAGGTGACCTGCCACGTCCGCGAGCTGGCGGTCAGCGAGGACCCCGAGGCCCCGCCGGTCCCCGACGAGGAGCGGTACCCCGACCGCATCTGGGCGGACTGCATCGACGACGACTGCACGGTGTGGCGCTGCATGGGGCTCGAGGGGCGGGTCACGGTGACCGCGAACGCGCCGTCCGGCGCCCAGGGGACGGCCCAGGTGGACGTCAGCCCGCGGGTGTGCGCGGCCGAGGAGCCGCCGGAGATCGCGATCACGATGGGCGGGTGACCGCCTCCCCTACAGGAAGTCGGAGTCGAGCTCCCAGTCCCCGTCGGGGAAGTAGCTGAGCATGAGGCTGCCGTCGGCGATGTCATCGATGAGGCCGTCGGACTCGCGGTCGTCGACGGCGGGGCAGCCCCAGCTGCGGCCGAGGTAGCCGTTGGCGGCGGCGAACTCGGGGCGCGCGTACTCGGCGCCGTGGACGACGATCGCGCGCGGCCGGACGAGGTCGTTGTAGCCGGGCTCGAGGCCGTCCAGCCGCATCGAGTAGCCGTTGCTCCCCCAGTACGTCTCCGCCGTCCGCATCAGCCCGAGGCTGGACTGGTGGCTGCCGCTGACGTTCGAGAACGTCCCCGCCAGCTCGGGGGAGCCGGACACGCCGCTGGCCTCGCCGTGCGAGACGTGGAGGTGGTGCAGCAGCGCGCCGTACAGCAGGTCGACGGTCCAGAGCCGGGGCTCGGTCGAGGGGAGGCTGAAGTCGATGAAGGTGTACTCGAAGCGGTTCGTCTCCTGGTCGAGCCAGGCGTTGTCGAAGGCGGTCAGGGCCAGCTCGAAGAGCTCCTCGGAGAGGTCGTCGGCGACGAACGTGTCGAGGGGGACGTGGCCGATGGTGAGGTCGTACTCGCCGCTCAGGACGTCCCCGGCGCCGTTCACCCAGGAGTCGACGACGACGTACCAGGTCCCCGCGGGGAGCAGCGCGCCGGCGACCTCGTGGCCGCGGTCGAAGCAGTCGTTCGGGTCGAGGGAGCCGAGGAGGTGGAGGTCGACGTCGACGCCGGGGCCGACCCAGTCGAGGTTCAGGCCGACCCAACCGGGGGACGGGAGCTCGATCTGGAAGATCTCCTCGGGGCCGGACTCGTCGGTGGACGGAGCGCAGGCGTAGGAGTCCCAGAGGTCGAGGGGGCTGAGGGAGGTGTCGCCGCCGACGACGGTGGGGAGGGTGCCGAGGCAGGTGACGCCTTCGGGGCAGGCGTCCTCGTCGTCGTCGTCGTCGTCCACTGCGTCGTCGTCGTCGGAGGCCGCGTCGTCGTCG
>CAYFOA010000121.1:0-320 GCA_964344575.1 uncultured Rickettsiales bacterium
CCGGCGACGACGACGACTCGGCCGCCGACCCGGAGTCCTGCGCGGCGTGGGCGGACGACGACCTGCTCGACATCGTCTACAACGGCCCCAAGGTCCCGCCGGGCTACTTCGTCGACTCCTACCCCGGCAACGAGTTCCCCTCGTGGGGCGCGACCTGCTCGCTGTCGCTGGCGAACACGGAGACCGCGGCGAGCGTGCTCTACGCATCGGGGACGCTCACCGGGGCGACCCGGACCGAGCCCGAGTTCTACGAGGTCTCCGTCGAGATCAACGACGGGCTCCACACCGTGCACTACCGCGAGACGCGCTGCGACTACTAC
>CAYFOA010000121.1:330-22593 GCA_964344575.1 uncultured Rickettsiales bacterium
GTGAGGCACGCGATCCTGGTGCTGGCCTTCGTGCTCGCGGGCGCCCCGTTCGCGGGCTACGACGAGCTGCAGTGGCTCGCCGGATACCTCTGGTACGCGGGCAACCACAACATCAGCGGTCACCACATCGTCGACGGCTTCGGCGCGGTCGGCGACGCGACCAACTTCTTCAGCCTCTGCTACGTCACCACCGTCTACGGCGACTGGGGGCTCTGCGACGAGATCACGCTGTGGCAGAGCGACTCGTCCATCCTCCAGTCGACCGGCACGGTCACGCCGGGGACGCCGGCCTTCCTGAGGATGATTCAGGGCAACTGCAACTGAGACCGCAGCTTGCGGTGCGCCCGGCTGAGGCGGGCGCGGACGACGTCGTGGGACAGGCCGAGGGCGTCGGCGATCTCGGGCCCCTTCCAGCCGCGCGCGTCGGCGAGGATGAGGATGGCGCGATCCTCGGGGGACAGCTGCCCCAGGGCGGCGCCGAGCGTCTCCGCCAGCTCCCCGCGGGCGGCGAGCTCCTCGGGGGAGTCGTCGGAGGCGGCGAGCTCGGCGTCGCGCACGTGCAGGGCGGGGTCGTTCTTCATCCCCCGCCGCATCCGGTTGCAGGCGGTGGCGACGAGGCGGACGAGCCAGCGGTCGACGCGCCCTTCGCCGCGGAACCCGGCGCCGTACTTCCACGCCCCCAGCGCCGCCTCCTGGACGGCGTCCTCGGCCTCCTCCATCGACCGGCAGTAGCGCCGGCCCGCGGCCAGGAGGCGGGTGCCGTAGCAGCGGGTGAGGCGGTCGAGGACCTCGATGTCGCCGGATCGGAGCTGCTCGACGATGTCGTCGGGATCGCAGAGCGGATCGGTCGCGTCGCCGACGAGGGGGAAGCGGGGCGCCGGCTCGGTCACGCCGCGGCCACCGCCTCCAGCGCAGCCTCCAGGCGCCCCTTCACCTCGCTCGCGATCGGCTCGAGGTCGGGGTTCTTCACCACCTGGAACATCTCGTCGGGATCGACCGCGCTGACGACCACGGTCCCCCCGGGGTTCTCCGTGACGACCACGTTGCAGGGGAGCAGCAGCCCGATCCCGGGCTCCTCTCCGACCGCCGCGTGGGCCATCGCGGGGTTGCACGCGCCGAGGATCGTGTAGGGCCGGCCGAGCTCCACGCCGAGCTTGGTGTGCAGCGTCTCGGTCATGTCGATCGTCGTGAGGACGCCGAAGCCCTGCCCTGCGAGGGCGTACCGGACCCGCTCCACCGCGGTGCCGTGGGCGACGCCGGGGAGCTCGCGGGTGATGCCGTAGGTCGGGGTGCCGAAGGCGGTCATGCGCTCTTCTCCAGGGGCTTCAGGGAGACGCGCTCCCCGTTGAGGATCAGCTCGGCGTCGATGGGGATCGCCCGCTCCAGGGTGGCGGAGATGGCGCAGTATCGCTCGCGGCTGAGCTGGATGGCGGTGACGAGCTTGTCCGCTGGGATGTCGCCGTCGACCGTGTAGGTCACGCGGGCGTTGACGTACCGCTTGGGATGCTCCTCGGCGAGGTCCCCCTCGGCGCGGACGGTGAACTTCGTCGGGGTCAGCCGCATCTTCCGCAGCGTCGCGGCCACGTCCATGGCCGTGCAGCCCGCCAGGGCCGTCATCAGCAGCGGCTTGGGGCGCGGCCCGTTGCCCGAGCCGCCCGCCGCCTCCGTCGCGTCGAGCACGATCGGGAAGCCGTCGGCCTCCGCGTCGAAGGTCATCGCTTCCCGCCAGGTCATCTCACTCGAAACCGTCGTCATCAGCGTCTCCTTGCCGACAAGAGCCACCCTCGCCTCGAAGTGTGACGGGCTTTCCTCAACGCACGCTGATGGTTGCCCGGTCTAGGCTCGTCGTCGGAGGTGGTCATGTCCCGCTCGTTCCTGCTCGGTGTGCTCCTGCTCGGTTCGTCGCTCGCGCTCGCGGGCTGTCCGGAGACCGACGACGACGACGCGACGGCGGACGACGACGACGTGGCGGGCGACGACGACGACGCGAGCGGGGACGACGACGACTCGACGTCCGACGACGACGACTCGGCGCCGGTCGACGGCGACGGGGACGGCGACCCCGCCGACACCGACTGCGACGACTCGGATCCCGCGGTCGAGACCCTCGACGCGGACGGCGACGGCGTCACGACGTGCGACGGCGACTGCGACGACGCCGACCCCGCGAACTCCCCCGGCAACGAGGAGATCTGCGACGGCCGCGACAACGACTGCAACGGCGAGCCCAGCGGCGACGAGGTGGACGACGACGGCGACGGGCAGACCGAGTGCGACGGCGACTGCGACGACGAGGACGAACAGAACTTCGACGGCAACCCCGAGCAGTGCGACGGCCAGGACAACGACTGCGACGGCGCCCCCAGTCCGCTGGAGACGGACGACGACGGCGACGGGCAGACCGAGTGCCTCGGCGACTGCGACGACGCCGATCCCGCCAACTTCCCCTTCAACCCCGAGGTGTGCGACGGGCAGGACAACGACTGCGACGAGGTCGCCGACTTCGACGACGCCGGCGAGGTCGACGCGGACGGGGACGGAGCCCTCTCCTGCGCCGACTGCGACGACGCCGACGCGGCCAACTTCCCCGGCGGAGGCGAGGTCTGCGACGGGGCCGACAACGACTGCGACGGGGTCCCCGGGGGCGACGAGATCGACGACGACGGCGACGGTCAGACGGAGTGCGACGGGGACTGCGACGACGGCGACGCGGCCAACTTCGGCGGCAACCCGGAGGCGTGCGACGGGGCCGACAACGACTGCAACGGGCTGCCCGACGCCGACGCGGACGGCGAGGTCGACGGCGACGGGGACGGCGACCTCTCCTGCGCGGACTGCGACGACGCCGACGCGGCGCTGAACGAGGCGGACGCCGACGGGGACGGGAACACGACGTGCGCGGGGGACTGCGACGACGGCGACGCGACGGTCGAAGCCCTCGACGCGGACGGCGACGGGAACACGACGTGCGCGGGGGACTGCGACGACGGCGACGCGACGGTCGACGAGACCGACGACGACGGGGACGGGCAGACCGAGTGCGACGGGGACTGCGACGACGCGGACGACGCCAACTTCGACGGGAACGCCGAGGTCTGCGACGGCGCCGACAACGACTGCGACGCGGCCGTCCCCGCCACCGAGATCGACGACGACGGCGACGGGCAGGCGGAGTGCGAGGGCGACTGCGACGACGGCGACTCCGCCAACTTCGACGGCAACCTCGAGGTCTGCGACGGCGGCGACAACGACTGCGACACCGTCGCCGACCCCGCCGGCGCGTGGTGGGACGCCGGCTGGCCGTACCGCATCCCCGTCTCGATCACCTCGTCGTCCTACGACGTGATCGGCGCCCCCATCGTGGTCGAGGTCGACTTCCGGGCCGCCCTCGACTCCCTCGGTGACCCCTCCGCGTTCGACCCGAGCACCCTCGTCGCGGTCCCCCTGGACTGCGCGCTGGAGCCCCTGGAGACGCAGTTCCTCGACGCCTGGGCGGGGATCTTCGACAAGGCCGACGATGTCGACCCCGCGGGCGACGAGTACGGCAGCGTCGCGTTCCTGTACGACACCGACGGCGACTACGGCACCCCCGACACGCTGGCCGCGGCGTCGACCTTCGACGTCGCCCTCTACTTCGGCGGGGCCTCCACCGCCTCGACCGCCAACACCGTCACCGCATCGGCGCCCACCGACCAGCTCGACTCGGGCGCGGCCGTCGCCACGTTCAGCCCGTCGTCCGGCGGCCTCCTCGACACGCTCGTGACCGGCGCCTCGCCGTCGCTGATGAGCCAGACGTCGTCCTGCTGCGGCAACTCGATCTACACGACGAACTGGGGCATCGATCCGCAGGACGCGGCGGGCACGCTGGAGGTGCTCGAGGACGGCCCCGTCTTCGCCGCCGTCGAGGCCTACGGCTCGCGCGCCGACGGCAACGGCGCCTACGACTACAGCTACGTCTACTGGGTCTTCGCCGGCCACCCCGCCGTCTACAGCAAGGTCGTGCAGACGACCACGGCGGACACCACCAACTTCCACTCCGGCGACGGCGTCGACGGCATCCGCCCGTGGGAGAGCCGCCAGGACAGCGTCTCCGGCGGCGGCGCGGTCTTCGAGATGGACACGACGTCCTACGCGTGGGCCGACACGAGCAACGCGGGCGTCGGCTGGGGCGTCTCGTGGGCGTTCGTCCAGCCCCCCGCGTTCAGCCACACGATCGCGAACTACAACCCCTACCTGATCACGTTCGGGAACGACTATCTGTCCTCGGGCGGGGTGCCGATGACCGTCCCCGCGGGGACGTCGTACTTCGACCACATCGTCCAGCTCGTCTACCCCCACGAGGGCGCGTGGGCGGACGTGGAGGCCACCGTCTTCGGCCTCGTCGAGGGCGTGACCACGAGTCAGGACGCCGCCGAGGGCCAGTAGGAAGGCGCCCCGCCGCGCTGATACCCTCCGGCCGTGTCCACCGATCCGAACGTCGCCGGCGGCAAGGCCGCGGGGCTCGCCCGGCTCGTCGAGGCGGGGGCCAACGTCCCCCCCTTCTTCGCCCTCCCCGGGGACGCGTTCGTCGATCACCTGGCTGCGTGCGGCCTCCGGGGCTCGTTCGCGGACGCCCTCCGGGACTGCGGCGAGGCCGAGGTCAAGGTCGTCTCCGAACGCCTGACGTCGCGGCTGCTGGAGACGTCCCTGGACGACGCCCTGCGCGCCCGCATCGCCGCCGGGATCGACGGCTGGGACGAGATCGCCGTCCGCAGCTCCATGGTCGGCGAGGACTCCGCGGCGGCGTCCTTCGCCGGCCAGCTCGAGTCGTTCCTGTACCGCCGCGGCGCGGACGCCGTGGCCGACGCCGTCCTCCACTGCTGGGCCAGCGCCCTCGGCGAGCGCGTCCTCGTCTACCGCCTCCGCCACGAGGGGCGGCTGTCCCTCCCCCGCGTCGGCGTCGTCGTGCAGCGGATGGTCACCGGGGAGGTCAGCGGCGTCGTCTTCACCGCCCACCCGGTCACCGGCCGCCGCGACCACACGCTCGTGACCGCCGCGTGGGGCCTCGGCGAGGGCGTCGTCAGCGGGGTCTGCAACGCCGATGACTACGTGGTCGCGCACGACGGCGGCGAGGTCGAGCACGCCGTCGCCGACAAGGACGTCCGGCTGGTGAGGCCGCCGGACGGGGCCCCCGGGACGGTGGAGGAGGAGGTCCCGACGGCGGACCGCGAGCGCCGCTGCCTGAGCGAGGCCGACGCCGTCCGCGTCGCCGCCGAGTCCCTCCGCGTGGCCCGCGCGTTCGGGGCGGCCCAGGACCTCGAGTTCACCTTCGCGGACGGCGAGCTGTTCCTGCTCCAGGCCCGCCCCATCACGAAGCTCCCCGAGCCCGAGCACGAGGACGGCCCCGTCGTCGTGTTCGACAACTCGAACATCCAGGAGAGCTACTGCGGCGTCACGACGCCCCTGACCTTCAGCTTCGCCCAGAAGGCCTACGCGTCGGTCTACGAGCAGACGATGCGCGCCGTCGGCATCCCCCAGGACGTCATCACCGCCCACGCGGACATGCTCCGGAACATGCTCGGGCTGGTCCGCGGGCGCGTCTACTACAACATCAACAACTGGTACCGCGGCCTCCTCCTGCTCCCCTCGTTCGGCCGGAACAAGGAGGACATGGAGGCGATGATGGGGCTGACCGACCCGGTCGACTTCGTCGTCGACGTGGAGCTGTCGCTCGGTCAGAAGCTGGCCCGGCTGCCCCGCATGCTGTTGACCCTGTGGCGGCTGGCGTCGCAGTTCCGGCGGCTGCCGGTGTCGGTGGGGGGGTTCCTGAAGGACTTCGAGTTGGCGTACGCGGCGCTGGACCGACCGTCGTTCGCGGACGCCAGCTTCTCCGTCCTGATGGAGAAGCTGGAGCTGCTCGACGCGCTCATGCTGGGCCGCTGGCACGTCCCGATCGTCAACGACTTCTACGTGATGATGACGACGGGGAAGCTCCGCCGGTTGCTCGGCGACGACCTCGCGTCGCTCTACCCCGGGCTCATGTCGGGCGAGGAGGGGATCGAGTCGACGGAGCCGACCAAGGCGCTGCTCCGGATGGCGGCGCACTGCCGGACGTCGGAGGCCCTCGCCGCCGCCGTGCGCGCCGACGATCGCGACGCGCTCCTCGCCGACGTCGACTTCCGGGACGCGTTCGAGCACTACGTCGAGCGGTACGGCGACCGCGTCATGGGGGAGCTCAAGCTGGAGACGGTGACCGCGCGGACGGACCCGACGTTCGTGTTCGACTGCGTCCGCGGCTTCCTCGACCGCGACGACCTCGACCCCGACTCCCTCGCCCGCCGCGAGCAGGAGCTCCGCGCCGAGGCCGAGGCCGCCGCCGGGAGCCGCCTCGCCAAGCTGCGGGGGCCGCTCCGCAAGGCCCGCGAGGCGGTCAAGAACCGCGAGAACATGCGGCTCGCCCGGACGCGGATGTTCGGGCTCTACCGGGACGTCTACGCGGCGCTCGGCGAGCGGCTCCACGAGGTCGGCCGGCTGGACGAGGCGCGCGACGTCTTCTACCTGACGGTCGACGAGATCCGAGCCCTCCACGAGGGGACGAGCACCGGCGCCGACGTCGCCGGCCTGGCGCGCGTCCGCAAGGCGGAGTTCGCCGAGTACGCGGCCACGCCGGAGCCGCCCCACCACTTCTCCACCCGCGGCCCCGTCCACGTCGGCAACCGCTACCGCGGCCCCGACCGGCCCCCGCCCGACGGCGACGCGAAGCTGCTGAGCGGGATCGGCTGCTACCCCGGCGTGGTCGAGGCGGACCTCCGCGTGATCCTCAGCCCCGACGACGACCTCGGAGTTCAGGGCCGAATTCTGACCACCGTCCGGACCGATCCCGGCTGGGCCCCGCTCTTCCCGGCGGCCGCGGGCATCCTCGTGGAGCGCGGCTCGACGCTCTCCCACAGCGCCGTCGTCGCCCGCGAGCTCGGCATCCCCGCCGTGGTCGGCGTCCCCGGCCTCCTCCAGATCGTCGAAGACGGCGAGCCCGTCCGGCTCGACGGCGGCGCGGGCACGGTGGAGCGATTGAGCTGAGCGAAGTTCGGAGCTAGACTTCGACCATGAGTGGCTTCCGTGTCTCCCGCGACATCATCCCCATCGGCGAGTTCAAGGCCCAGGCGTCCCGCGTCGTGCGCGAGCTGAAGGACGAGTCGCCGGTCGTGATCACGCAGAACGGGCGGGCGGCGGCCGTCGTCCTCACGCCCGAGGAGTACGACCGGCTGACCTATCACGACTTCGTTCGGGCCAAGATCGAGGCCGGCCTCGCCCAGGCCGAACGAGGCGAGACGGTGACGACGGAGCAGCTCGTCTCCGAACTCGAAGAAGAGTTCGGGCCGTTGGGGCTGTGAGCGTCGAGTGGGCCGACGAGGCCCGGGGGGACATGTGGGCGATCGGTGAGCGGATCGCCCAGGACCGCCCCCGCACCGCGGCGAAGTTCCTTGCCCGGCTGGTGGAGCGCGCGCGTCTCGCGGCCGAGGTGCCCTTGGCTGGTCACCGCGTCCCCGAGACGGCCCGGGAGGACGTCCGCCAGGTCCGCGTCGAGCACTTCCGCATCATCTACGTCGTCCGTGACGAGGGGATCCTCGTCCTCGCGGTCCTGCACGGACGCCAGCAGTTCCCTCGCCGTCGCGTCCCGTGATCCTCCCCGCCGGCTTCCTCGAGCTCCCGCACGCCGTGTTCGCCGGCGATCCGGAGTGGATTCCGGAGGACTCCGCCGCGATCGCGCGGGCCTTCGACCCGTCCGCCAACGCCTGGTTCGGGCAGGGCGAGGCGGCGACGTTCTGCGTTCCCGGATCGTCGCGGGCGGCCGCGTTCTTCCAGCCTTCTCTCCGGGTCGACGGCCGCCGCGTCGCCTTCTTCGGGACCTGGTGCACCGCCGGCGACGGGGGGGACGCCGACGTCTTCCGGCGGGTCGAGGAGTGGGCCCGCGCGCGCGGCGCCGAGGACGTCTACGGGCCCATCGACTTCACCACC
This sequence comes from uncultured Rickettsiales bacterium, assembly GCA_964344575.1. Taxonomy (GTDB): domain Bacteria; phylum Myxococcota_A; class UBA796; order UBA9615; family UBA9615; genus JAAESI01. The sequence goes on from CAYFOA010000121.1 coordinate 8,326, forward strand.
TACGGCCACTACCGGATCCGCCTGTCCGCCGAGTCCGACGACGCCCGCCCGTTCCCCGACGAGCCCTACAACCCGCGGTCGTGGGCCGGGATCCTCGAGGACTGCGGCTACGCCCTCGACCAGCAGTACCTGACCCAGGTCGGGGTCGCCGAGGCGGGGCTCGCCGTGGCCGCGTTCAAGAAGCCCGCCATCGACGGCCTCCTCGTCCAGGGCTACCGCGTCGAGACCTTCGCGCACGCCGACTGGCTCGACCGCCTGCGCGAGCTGCACGGCATCGTCGACGCCATCTTCGGGGGCAACTTCGCCTACTCGCCGCTGTCCTGGGAGACGTTCGCGGCCAAGTGCGGCGCCTCCTTCATCCGGCGCGCCGACCCCGACGTCTCCACCGCCTGCTACGCCCCCGACGGCGCCCTCGCCGGCTTCTTCCTCGTCTACCCCCACTACGGCGCCGTCGTCCGGCAGGGGGCCGGGACCGACCGCGTCGCGGCGACGTCGCTGGACTTCGCCACCCACTGGCCCGCCCTGCGGCGCCGCCCCTGGCGCGCCGCCATCGCCAAGACCGTCGGCGTCTCCCCGGCCCACCGCGGCAAGGGCGTCATGGCGGCGCTGACGGCGGGCATCTTCGAGCGGGGCGCCGAGCGCTACCCCCACTGGTACGGCGCCATGATCCGGCAGGGGAACCGGTCGTCGAACTACGCCCGCGGCAACACGGTCGGCGAGCGGTGGTACGGGCTCTTCAGGAAGCGGCTCGACGCCGCGGACGGAGGCTGAAAGGGAGCCCGAGGAGGAGCGCGTAGGCGACCCCGTCGTCGCTTGCCCCGTCGTCGTCGCACGCGGCGCACCCCGCCGCGGCCCCGCCGTCGAGCGTGGCGCCGCCCCCCGGCACGACCGCCCCGAACCCCGACCGCTCGTCCACCCCGCACGTCCGCCCCAGCTCGGGCAGCTCCGGCTCGTGGACGAGGCAGAGGTTGTCCCACACCGGCGGGGCGTTCACGTCCACCGCCCAGAACTCGATCCGGAGCTTCCCCACGCCGCACAGGTCGCCGAAGTGCAGGGTCCCCTCGGTGGGCATCGCGATCTGCTCGACGGGGCTGCCGTCGAAGCACTGCGGGATGACGGTCCCCTGACCGGCGTAGACGCGGTCGACGTCGAGGCTGCGGACGCAGAACGGGTCCTCGAAATGGACGACGTAGACGACGGTGCCGCCGACGGCGTTGGCGGGCCCCTGGTCGCCCCCGACGTCCACCGCCTGGGCGTCCGCGGGCTGCTCGATGTGGACGCTCCACCCCGCGTACGCGTCGGTCACGTCGTCCCCCGGCGCGATCGGATCGCCGGCGTGGTCCGTCTCGAAGTCGAGCAGGCGCTGGCACTCCTGGGCGTCCGCCACCGACGCGATCAAGGCCGCCGCCAGCAGGGCCGCGATGGCGACCAGCTCCTTCACCGACGGCGCCTCCGGGCGACCGCGAGGAGCAGAAGCGACGCCGCGGGGCCCGCGCCCGCGCCGGCCGCGAGCGACGATCCGCACGCGATCTCGTCCGCCTCGTCGGCCGTCCAGTGGGCGGGATCGTCGTCGACGTCGTGGGCGTGGTCGTCCTCGTACTGCTCCTCCCGCGGGATCAGCTCCCCGGTGCCGTCGTCCGTCGAGATGCAGAGCGCGTCCCACGCCGCCTCCTCGTAGGAGTCGATCATCAGCGCGTCGATGCCGCAGAAGCCGAAGCTGTTGATCCACTGGAGCGAGTTCGTCCCCAGGGGCATCGCGTGGCACGTGTAGAGGTACGTCGACTCGTCGGACGTCTCGGGGAAGTCGTACATCAGCATCTGCGCCCCCTCCTCGACGTTGTCCTCGCCCACGCCGTACCCGCCGACGTCGAGGTAGGCGACGCCGTGGACGCAGACGGGCTCGTCGAAGAGGACCTGGAACCAGGAGATCTCGTCGGGGTTCGAGGCCAGCGCGTTCCCCAGGGGGACGCTGTTGGGGCCCGCCCCGTCGGCCGCGCCGCCGATGCCCCAGCCGGGGCCGCCGAAGTCGATGTTGGGCGCGCCGAGGTGCTCGCGACCCGCCGGCGGCGCGCTCGTGTCGAACGTCACCGGGTCCTGGGGATCGCTCATGTCGAGCTTGTTGAAGAGCGTGATGCTGACGCCCCAGTCCGCGTAGGCGTCGCCTACGGGCTGATCCGCCCCGATCGCCGACCCGTCGGGTCGGAGCTCGAAGTCGATCAGCATCTCGCAGCTGTCGAGCAGCCCCTCGATGGTCTCGGCGTCGTCCGCGAAGGCCGCGGCGGGCGCCCCCAGCACCAGCAGGATCAGCAAATGGGTACGCAACACTGGATCTCCCCTATGTAGACCAGTGTGTATCAGTCTTCGCTCGGGCGCAAGGCCTCCTTGATCCGCGTCGTCGGCCGGACGATGGGGGACTTCTTGTGGTGCTGGAGCGTCAGGTAGAGCACGACGGTCAGGTCGGCCAGCAGCATCATCACCATCAGGAACCAGGTGAACGAGTTCGCCGCGGAGATCGGGGCCAGCGCGAAGTGGAGGTCGTGCCCGTCCAGGGTGTCGCCGACGGCGAGGTAGAACGGCTCCAGGGTCTCCGTCGCGCGGACGACCCCCTCGGTCCCCCCGACCTCCCCCTCGGGGCGGTGTCCGTCGTTGACGAAGAGGTAGAGCTGGAACACGGCCGCGACCGTGGCGACGTCGCCGATCGCGCGCCACACGATCGCCCAGTACGAGATGCCGTCCTCGCTGTCCTTGCCCCCGTTGTAGGTCGCCTTCCCCAGCGACTCGGCGTGCTCCTGCCGCTCCCAGATGAAGAGCGGGAACTGGACGCCGATGATGGCGACCGCGACGACCGCCGCGCCGACGCCGTCCGTCATGCCCGTCCAGTCGACGAAGCAGTACATCCCCACCACGCCGAGGACCGCGGCCCCCGCCACCGTCAGCCAGGGCCACTCCGCGAGCATCGAGCCCGGCAACGACGCCTTGGCGTAGAGCCCGCACTGGATGAGGAGGATGGCGTCGAGGATCCACCACAGGACCTCGAAGTAGAACGCGTACGCGAACGCGGGGCTGATCTCGTGGATCGGCCAGATGAAGAGGAAGCACGTCTCGTACCCGAACATCACCGCGCAGGCGACGAGCGGGGACGCGTACATCTTGTCCTTGTGCGCCTTCCGGATCATGAGCAGGTAGCTGATGATCCAGGTGGGGTACGTCAGCCCCATCGTGAGCAGGTTGACCCAGCTCAGGTCGCCCAGGCTGAACTGGTAGAGCTGCTGGTAGTGCTGGAAGACTACGACATCGTCCATCGATTCCCCCTTCGTGTGAGGCCGTGCTCGTCAGCCAGCGCCCGGGCCTCGTCGAGCCGGCCGAGCGCCGCCAGCGCCTCCGCCTCGTCGAGCTTCATCGAGCCGGAGCGGGCCGCCGCCAGGGCCTTCTCCAGCTGCTTCGTCGAGCCCTTCGCGCGCGCCTGGAGCAGCTGCAGGCCGGGCTTCGCGAGGGTGAACGCCTTCGTCTGCTTCGCCAGCAGCTTCAGCGCCGGCGTCGCGTCGGCGCCGACCTCCAGCAGCGCCTCGATGAGGCGGCGGAACTGGAGGACGTAGGTGAGGTCGAACTTCGGCTGGGGGCCGACCGCCTCGTAGACCCCCGCCGCGGCCGCCTCGGTCGCCGCCCGGTCCCCCTCCGCGGCCGCCTGCACGGCGCGCCAGGTGTGCTCCCAGGAGCGGACGTCGGGGGGCGGGTCGTCGCCGTACACCGACCGCGCGGCCTTCCACTCCGCCCGCGCCTCGGGGCCCCTGTCGAGCTCCCACAGCGCCAGCGCCTTGTTCAGCCGCCCGCCGAACTCGTCGCGCGGGTTGCCCAGCCGGACCGCCGCCGCGATGCCGCCGTCGAACAGGTCCACCGCCTCGGCGATGCGCCCCTGGTTGAGGTGGCAGAACCCCCGCGTGATGTCCGCCTGCCCGATGAGCCGGTCGTTGCTGACGGCCTCCCCCGCCGCCCGCATCCGGTCGAGCCCGTCGGCGTTCTCGTCCCACCGCATCGCCATCATGTGGTGCATCGCCTCGGCGACGGCGGAGTAGTACCGCTCGACGGTGTCCTCCTGGGAGACGGGGAGGGCGCGGGCGCGCTCGAAGTACTGGAGCGACGTCTTCCCCATCCCGAAGCCGCCCACGACGAGGCCGACGTTGGCGAGCAACGACCGCCGCGGGACCGCCCCGCTGGCCTGGTGGAGGTTCGTGCACCACAGCGTCGCCGCGGGGAACACGATGGGGCTGTCGTACTCCCAGTAGGCGATGTTGATGAAGACCCGGACGAGCTCGGCGGCCTCCGCGAGGCGCTCGTCCAGCGGCCGCTTCGGGGGGAACCAGCGGTACCAGGTCTGCTTGAAGAACTGGCTCATCAGGAGCCGCCCCCAGGCGCCGTCGGTGGCCGGGAGCTTGAACCCGAGCTCGGCCAGCCCCTTGGCGACGAGCTCGCCGGTGCGGCCGTGGGCGCCGAGGTCGAGGTGGGCGCGGGCGAGGTGCCGCAGCCAGGACGTCCGCTGCAGCGGGGTCGTCACCTCCGCCGCCTCGTCGGGGTACTTGTCGGCCAGCGCCCGGACCTCCTCGAACCGATCGATCGCGTCGCCGGGGACGCCCAGCACGATGGCGCGCGTGCCCGCGAGCTCGAGGTACTTGACCGTCTCGGGGAACCGTCGGGCGCCGCTGAAGTGGTGGGCGAGGACGCCGTACACCGCCTCCAGGTGGCCTGCGTGGAGCTCCTCCAGGCGCTCCGCCACGGCGGCGTGGATCGTGCGCCGGGGGGCGGACACGAGCGCGTCGTAGGCGATCCCCCGCACGATGCCCTGGCGCAGCACCCAGCGGGGCTCGTCGGGGGCGTCGAGGCGGTCGAGGAGGCGGGCGTCGACGAGGGCGGCGAGCGTCTCCGCGAGGTCGGTCTCGCGGGCCGCTTCGGGGAGGACGTGGGCCAGCAGCCCGAGGTCGAACTCGATGCCGACCACGGCCGACGTCTTGACGACGAGCTGCTCCAGCGGGGTGAGCCGGTCGAGGCGGCCGACCACGAGCCCCTCGACCGTGGCCGGGATCTGGAGGGCGTCGAGCGCCGCCACGCCGTCGCGGGCCTGCGCCCGGCCGCCGGTGACCTTCAGCGCGTCGTGGTGGCTGAGGGTGGTGAGCAGCTCGCCGCACACGAACGGGTTGCCCCCGCTCCGGTCGAACATCCACTCCGCCAGCGTCGGATCGACCGCCGTCGCCCTCAGCTCCTCCCGCAGCAGGGCCTCCACCGAGGGCGAGCCGAGGGCCCGGAGGCGGACGCGGTGCTCGACCAGCCCGCGCAGCTCGTCGGTCGGCTCGGCTCGGCTGCCGGAGGGGCGGGCGGTCACGATCAGGGTCAGCGGCAGACCCGCCCGGAGGACCTCGAGGACCAGCTGCACCGAGGCGCTGTCGGCCCAGTGGAGGTCCTCGAGGACGATGACCATCGGGTGCGTCTCCGACCGGTCCGCGAGGAGGTCGCCGATCAGCGCGCGGGTCGTCTCACCGCGGGCCTGGCCGGTCAGCTCGGCGGTGTGCTCGTTGTCGGGCAGGTCGAGGTCGAGGAGGTCCGACAGGAGCGGCAGCAGGTGGCGGTGGGCGGGGTCGTAGGCGAGCGCCGCCTCCATGGTCTCAAGCCGCTGCACGGGGGTCGCCGCGGGGTCGACGCCGAGCGCCTCGGGGAGGATCTCGAGCCACGGCCCGTACGGCGTTCCCCCCAGGGTCGGCAGCGCGTGGCCGGTGCGGATGCCGATCCCGTCCCGCTGCAGCGCCGCCGTCGCCTCCTGGAGCAGCCGCGTCTTGCCCACCCCGGCCTCGCCCTCCACGAAGACGACGCAGGACTCCGAGGTCCGGGCGGTCCGCATCAGCCTCGTGAGCTCGCCGAACTCGTCGCTCCTTCCGACGAACGCGAGCTGGCGGGAGGGGCCGGGGCGGGGGGCCTCGGCGCGCCGCCGGGGCCGGTGCGGGGTGGTGTCGGCCCGGAGCCCCTTGACGGCCATCGGGGGGAGCTCGGCCCAGTCGGCGGCCTCGCCGGCGAGGCGGCGCGTCTCGGCGTCCGTGATGATCCCGGGGCCCGCGCTCATCAGGCGCGCGGACAGGTTCACCACGTCGCCGATCATCGTGTACTCGCGGCGCTGCTCGCTCCCCACGGGGCCGCAGAAGACCTTCCCCGTGGTCACCCCGATGCCCGCCTCGACGCCCAGCCCGGCGAGCCGGCGTTCGATGTCCATCGCCGCGGTCACGGCGGCCCCGGGGCGGTACTCGAACTGCGCCGAGGGGAGCCCGAAGGCGGCGACGACGACGACGCCCTTGTCGTCCACGCTGACCTTGTCGAGCGCGCCGCCGTGCTTGTACAGCTCCTCCTGCACCGCGCCGACGGCGTCGTGCAGCCGCTCCGCCCACGCCTCGCCCTCGACGGACAGCCCCCGGAGCTGGGTGAAGAGGACGGTCACGCGGCGGTGCTCGGCGAGGAAGGCGCCGAGGCCGCGCTCGAGGTGGGAGCGGACGACGGCGGGGAGGTACGCCTCGAACGCCGAGCTCTGCGCTCCCGAGGTCGACTCGTCGGCGGGCCAGTCGACCCCGGCGAGCGACGTGTGGGTCCCCGTGAGCGTCATCCCGGAGCCGGTCTCGTCGCCGGTGACCTTGTCCTCGCAGTGCGACCACGCGGCCCGCGAGGCGACGACGGAGCCCCGCTGGGCGCCCGCCAGGACCGGGCCGATCTGCGTCATCGCGTGCCCTCCGGCGACGATCTCCCAGCGTCCCCGGACGCCGCCCACCCGGGCCGCGGAGAAGTCCCCCGCGCCGATGCCGACCCGGAGCGAGAGGGAGACACCGGCCACCGCGCCGCGCTCGGCCATCGCCTCCGCCATCGCCAGCGCGCAGTCCCCCGCCGCCGCGGTCGCCTCCTCCAGGCCGCCGCAGTCGTCCGCGAACCAGACCGCGAGGAGCGCGTCGCCGGCGAACTTGATCACCTCGCCGCCGCGGTCGGTGACGAACCCGACCCAGGTCCCGAACTGGGCGTCGAGGATCTCGGTGAGCTGGTCGACCCCCTCGAGGCCCTGGTCGCCGATGAGCTTCTCGGTCAGGCGGGTGAAGCCGGAGATGTCCGAGAAGAGGAGGGCAGCCTCGGTGGCGAGGGCGCCGAAGGTGTCGTCGTCGGCGACCTCCGCGAGGCGGCCCGCGAGGCGCGTCGGGAGGAGGCTCTCGAACTCCGCGGTGCTCGACAGCGAGGCCGTCGCGGAGCCGGGTTCGGGAGGGGACGGGCCCACCTCCGGCACCCTACCGCAGGGCAGAGATCACGCGCTGCGGGTCCCCCGGGAGGAGGGTGCGGACGTCCAGCAGGAGGCGGTCGTCCTCGATGCGGCCGACGACCGGCGGCTCGCCCCGGCGGAGCGACGCGGCGAGGTCGTCGACCGAACCGCGGCGGGGTGTCAGGGCGACCGCGTACGAGGCGAGGCGGGCCAGCGGGGCGGTGCCGCCGCCGGTGGCGCTGTCGGCGGGGACGACCTCCACGACGAGGCGGTCGCCGGCGGCGTCCCGAATCCCCTCGGCGAGGGACGTCGCCGCGGTCCGGAGCTCCTCGGGGGTCGCCGCGATCATCGCCGCGCTGGGGATCGCGGCGCCGGTGGGGTCGTGGTGCCAGGCGCGGAGGGTCGCCTCCAGCGCGACCAGCGTGAGCTTGCCGGGGCGGACCATCCGCATCACGGGGTGGCGCCGGAGCCGGTCGATGGCCTCGCGCGTGCCCGCGGCCACGCCGCACTGGGGCCCGCCGAGGAGCTTGTCGCCGCTGAAGAGGACGACGTCCACGCCCGCGTCGAGCGAGCGGCGGACCGAGTCGGCGCCGAGGACGTCGTCGCCGTCGAGCTGGCCCGAGCCGAGGTCGTAGACGACGACCACGTCGTCGCGACCCGCCGCCAGCGCCACCAGCTCCTCGACGCCGACCTCGTGGGTGAAGCCGACCACGTCGAAGTTGCTCCGGTGGACCTTCAGGAGCACGCGCGCGCCGGCGTCGAGCGCCGCCTCGTAGTCCTCCGGCCAGGTCCGGTTCGTGGTCCCCACCTCGACCATCGTCGCGCCGCTCGCAGCCATCACGTCGGGCATGCGGAAGGAGCCGCCGATCTCGACCAGCTCGCCGCGGGAGACCGCCACCCCGGCCCCGTCCCCCGCCAGCGCGGTCAGCGCCAGGAACGTCGCCGCGGCGTTGTTGTTGGCGACGACGACGTCTCCGCAGCCGAGGACCCGGGCGAACGCGCCCGCGACCTTGTCGAGGCGGTTGTCGCGGGCGCCGCTGTCGAGGTCGACCTCGACGTTGACGTAGCCGCCGGCGGTCTCGGCGATCGCGGCCAGGGCGTCGGCCCCCAGGGGGGCCCGGCCGAGGTTGGTGTGGAGCACGACGCCGGTGGCGTTGACGACGCGCCGCAGCACGGGCCGGACGTCGGCCCGGGCGCGCGCCACGGCGGCGGCGACGACCCGGTCGATCGCGCAGTCCGCGACGTCCGCGCGCCCCTCCCCTACGGCCTGCCGGAGGTCCCCGACGACGGCGCGGCAGGCGTCCCGCCGCGCGGTCGACCCGACCTCGCGGGCGTCCTCCCAGGCGGGATCCGCGAGCAGCTTGTCGATCGCGGGAATCGCTCGGAATGCCGCTGCCTTGGCGTCGTCGCTCACCGCTCGGAGTGTACTCTCGCGACGTGGAGACCGTCGCTCCGCTGTTCACCGCGCTCATCGCCCTGTCGATGGCGATCTCCACGCTCATCCGCGGCGCCCGCGAGCGGATCCACCAGGAGTTCGCCTACCTCGCGGGCGTCATCTCCATCGTCTTCCTCTGCCTCTTCTTCCTCGTCCTGAGCGACGAGCGGGCGTGGCAGTACGGCCTGATGGTGTCGGCCCTGCTGGTGGCGCCGGCGTCGCTCCAGGTGTTCGCCCAGATCCTCCGCCAGTACGACCCCCCGTTCCGCCACTTCGTCCCCGTCCTGTACGTCCTCGCGGCGCTGCAGTGCGTCGCCATCTTCCTGATCGGGCCGGACTCGGCGATCGTCGTGGGGACCAACGCCCTCCTCGTCTTCGGCGGGCTGTCCGCCCAGATCGTCTGGGTGTACCGGCTCTCGCGCCGGCTCGACCGGCCCGTGGAGAGCAGCCGCGTCGGCTACCTGCTCTGGTCCGGCGCGCTCGCCGTGACGGCGATGGGCGTCGAGATGGCGTTCATCGACTGGAACCTCTACCGGAACCTCCCCCCCGGCCAGGAGGTGCTCTTCCCGCCGTTCGGGTCGCTGGCGACGGCCGGCTGGATCTACTTCCTCGGCCAGATCATCCAGCGCCACCGGCTGCTCGACCGCGACGAGATCGTCAGCCGCATCGTCGTCTTCATCGTCATGGCGATGGTCGTCGGCGCGGTCTACGGCGTCCTCGTCCGCCTCATCGGCCAGCCCACGGGCCCGTTCGCCGAGGCGATCGACATCCTCATCGCGTCCATCCTCGTCCTCATCCTCTACGAGCCGGTGAAGCTCGCGATGGAGACGCAGGTGGGGCGGCTCTTCGCCCGCGAACGGTCCGAGCACCTCGCCGCGCTGGCGGACCTGAAGCGGATCCTCCCCGGCCGGATCGAGCTCGGCGGCATCCTCGACGCGGTGTTCGGGGGCTCGCTCTTCGTCGGCCGCCTCGACCTGATGTCGATCTACCTCTACGACGAGGCCCGCGACGGCTACCGCCTCCGCCGCTGGGAGGGCGACCCCGAGCAGCAGCTCATCCCCGCCATCGCGCCGCGCCCCTTCACCGACGGGTTCCGGGAGGGCCGGACGCGCTACCTCCTGGAGGAGCTGGAGGGGGAGGTCGGCCGGTTCCAGGAGCCGCCGGAGTGGCTGGAGGGGGCGGTCGCGACGATGCAGGCGCTCCAGACGGACCTCTGCCTCCCGCTCCGGACGGGCGCGACGATCCTCGGGGTGTGGAACCTCCGCACCCGCCCTGCGACGGCGGCGTTCAGCGAGGACGAGCTGGACGGGCTCTCGGAGGTGGCCGACCAGCTCGCCGTGATGATCGACAACTCGCGCGCCTTCGAGCGGATGAAGGAGCGGGACCGGCTCGCCGCGCTGGGGGAGATGTCGGCCGGCCTCGCGCACGAGATCCGGAACCCCCTCGGCGCCATCAAGGGGGCCACCCAGGTGCTGGCGCGGTCGGCCGAGGGGCGGTCGGACCGGGAGCGGGAGTTCTTCGGGATCATCGTCGAGGAGGTGGACCGGCTGGACACCGTGGTCCGCCAGTTCCTCGACTACGCGCGGCCGATGCGGATGGAGACCGAGGAGGTCCCGCCGGACGTCCTCATGGCCGGCGTCCTCGCGATGGTGGACGCCCAGGGGGTGCCCGACGGCGTGGCTGTGGACTACCTCCCCGAGGACGACCTGCCGCCCGTCCCGATGGACGTGGAGAAGCTCAAGCAGGTGCTCCTGAACGCCGTCCGCAACGGCATCGACGCCATGCGCGCGGGGGGCGGCAAGCTGACCGTCCGGACCCGCCTGCTGGACTCGGGGGAGCGGTCGCAGCGCATCCAGTCGCTCCGCACGCGCGCCCCGGGCAGCGGCAGCGAGGTCCGCATCCAGCGGGGCCTCCTCCAGACGGCGGACTGCGTGGAGCTCAGCTTCGAGGACGAGGGGAGCGGGATCCGCGCCCAGGACGCGCCCAACCTGTTCATCCCGTTCTTCACCACGAAGGCGGAGGGGACGGGGCTGGGGCTGGCGATCAGCGAACGCATCGTCCGCGAGCACGGCGGCGAGATCGAGATCGAGTCGATCGAGGGGCAGGGGACCCGCTTCTCCGTCCGCCTCCCCGTGCCGACCTAGGCATCCTCTACCACGAGAGGTTATCCACAGGCCTTTTCACAGGTGTGGACAACTCCGCCCCGAGAGTGCCCTGAATTGGGCAGAAAACGCTGAAATATCAACAACCAAGAAAAAGCCTGCAAAGGGCAAGACAACGCTTGCGTCGGGATCCCGAAAGTGATTGGATGGGGCCACGGGGAGCTCCAATAGCGCCCCCATCCTTCGTTTGTGCGGATGGGAATTCTTCGTTGAGCGGTTCGAACGCACCGGTCGTAAGCCCCACCGATCGCGAGCCGATCGCTCGCCTGCGTGCCCGTGGACGTGCCACGGGGCGCATGTGGGCGTTCGCTTCGGGCAGCGGTGGGGTCGGCCGCTCGACGATGACGGCGGCGTTGGGAGCGCGCCTCGTGCACCGCGGTCACCGGGTCTGCCTGGTGGACGCGGACTGGTCCGGCCCCTCACTCGCTTCGATGCTGGACGTGCCGGCGTCGAGTGCGCGGTCGCCCTGGGACGGCGAGGAGCTCGTCCCCGAGCGGACCCCGGCCCACGCGGACCTCCGCGTGGTGCTGGGCGCGCCACCGGTGTTGGGGGATCCGTCGCGTCGTGCGTGTCGGGAGCTGAAGGAGCGGCTGGAGGCTCTGGACGCGTCGCGGGTGGTCGTGGACCTCCCCGCCGGCACGCACGACGCGGCGCTGGATCTGTGGCTGGCGGCGGACCAGCCGGTGATCGTGGCGGTCCCCGAGCGGCTCCCCCTGGAGGCGACGGCGCGGCTGCTGGCGCGGGTGTTCGCGCGGCTCGTCGAGCCCTACCTGCGGCGCCGCCTGGGCGCGGACGCGACGCGGGAGGTGCTGTCCGAGGCGTGGGACGCGTGCGCCGGCCGGACGGGGACGTGGATGCGTTCGGTGGCCCGCGTGGCGGGCGTGGACGCGCAGGAGCTGGCGGCCCGGGCGGGTCGCAAGCCGCTGTACCTGGTGATGAACCGGGTGCGTCGCGGCGACGACGTGGACGTGGGTCACGCGCTGGTGACCGCAGCGGGGCACGGGCTGGGCCTCGATCTGCGGTTCCGGGCGGTGATCCCGTACGAGGACGAGGGATGGATCCGGGCCCGTCGGACGGGTGGAGCGGCGCCGGGGAGGGCCGATCTGCTCGCGGACGAGATCGACGACCTGTTGGCTCGGATGGAGGAGGACTGCGACGTTCCGGCGCCCGGGGATTGGCGTTGGAACCTGCAGGCGGCGGCGAGCGCGATCGGTGGGTGACGAAGGCTGAAGCGGGGAAGAGCGGCGGCAGAGGGAGATGAAGTTCGTAAAGCAGGACTACTACGAGATCCTGAACGTGGCGCCCGGGGCGTCGAACGAGGAGGTCAAGCGCGCCTACCGGATGGTGCGGAAGTCCTTCCGTCCGGACTCGATGGCGATCCACAGCCTCTACTCCGAGGAGGAGACGGAGGCGATCTCGGCGAAGATCGACGAGGCGTTCCGGATCCTGAGTGACGCGGAGTCGGCGCGGCGGTACGCCAAGTACCACCGCACCGGGAGCATCGGGATGAGCATCCCGCGCGACCCCGACCTCTTCTTCGACTTCGTCCACGACCTGGACGGGACGTCGCCGATCGAGGAGCTGGCGAACCAGGTGGCGGCGGCGCGGGCGAACGACGTCGAGCCGCTGCACTCCGCGGAGCCGTCGATCGACCTCGAGATCGAGGACGAGGACGAGGACGAGGACGACACGACGGCGGACGACGCCGACGTCACGGCGCCGGGGACGCAGCTCCCGCTGGTCCTGACCCAGAAGGCGGTGGCCGAGGCGGAGGTGTTCATCGACTCGCTGGAGGAGGTGCCGGAGACGGCGCCGGCCCCGGCGATGATCCGGACCCCCGCGGGGCCGCAGCTCGGTCCCGTGCGGGCGCGGGCGACGACCGGCGATCACACGACGCGGGCGCTGCCCGGGTCGGCCGTGGCGCGCTCGCCGGCGAGCCCCGCGGACGCCACGACGGTGAGCACGAGCCCCGTCGCGGTCGCCCGCCAGGCCGAGCGCCGCAACTGGATCCGCGAGACGGTCCGGACGCGGGCGGTCGGCCCGATGGAGATCGAGCCCCTCCCCCGCGAGGAGCTGGAGGCGCTGGAGATGGACTGCGGCGGCGTCAGCGGCGAGTTCCTCCAGCAGGTCCGCCGGGGGATGAACGTCAGCCTCCAGGACATCGCCAGCCGGACGAAGATCGGCATCGGGATGCTCCGCGCCATCGAGGCCGACGACCTCGACCGCCTCCCCGCGAAGGTCTACCTCAAGGGCTACCTCACCCAGATCTGCCGCATGCTCCGGCTGCCCACCCCGCAGATCCCCGAGAGGTACCTCCGCCGCCACGGCCTGTAGGGGCGCCGTGCCCGCCGAGCTCCACGAGCTCGAGGTCGGTCCTCGGTTCGACGGGCTGCGGGTCGATCAGTTCCTCGCGAAGAAGCTGCCCGAGATGTCCCGGGCCTACATCCAGTCGCTGATCGACGACGGGGGGGCCACCTGCGAGGGGCAGGCGCTCAAGCGGTCGGCGCGGGTGCACGCCGGGGACGTCGTCGAGTTCGTCGTCCCCGAGGCCAAGCCGTACGAGGTCGTGGCCGAGGACCTCCCCATCGACATCGTCTACCAGGACGCCGACCTCCTCCTCGTCGACAAGGCCAAGGGGATGATCGTCCACCCCACGACCAACGCGCCGTCGGGGACGCTGGTCAACGCGCTGCTGCACCACGTCGACGACCTCAGCGGCATCAACGGCGTCGAGCGGCCGGGGATCGTCCACCGCATCGACAAGGACACCACCGGGCTCCTCGTCGTCGCGAAGAACGATGTCGCCCACCACCACCTGTCCGACCAGTTCCGTGCCCACTCCATCGACCGGCTCTACCTCGCGCTCGTCTACGGCGGCGCGCCGCTGCCGCGGGAGGGGACCATCGAGTCCATGCTGGGGCGCGACCCGCGCGACCGGCGGCGGCAGACGTCCCGCAAGGACAACACCGGCAAGCGCGCCGTCACCCACTACGAGCTCGTCGACAGCTACGGCCCCGTCGCGCTCATCCAGTGCGTCCTCGACACCGGCCGGACCCACCAGATCCGCGTCCACATGGCCGAGCGCGGCCACCCGCTCGTCGGCGATCCCGTCTACGGGGGCACGAAGAAGAAGTGGCTCCCGCGCGACCCCGACCTGCGCGCGCTGCTCCAGCCGCTCCACGGCCAGATGCTGCACGCCGCCGTCCTCGGGTTCATCCACCCGACGACCGACGAGTACGTTCGTTGGAGCCGACCGCCGCACCCGGAGATGGGGGCGGTCATCGAGGGGCTGCGGCGCTCCGCGGGCCTGGACCCCGAAGCGCCGCTGCCGGGCCTCTAGCGGTCTCCTGCCTGTCCCGATGACTTGTATGACCTCTGCGGAGATGGAGATGTCCTCC
>CAYFOA010000122.1:0-22490 GCA_964344575.1 uncultured Rickettsiales bacterium
GCGGCGGCACCCTCGGCGTGGACGATGGCCTGCTGGGCGTGCGCCTCGGCGGCGGTGGACGCCTCCGCCGCGGCGACGGCGGACGCGCTCGCCCCGGCGGCGGCGATCCCGGCGTCCTCGGCGGACGCGACGACGATCGCCTCGGTCGCGGCGAGGGCGGCGACGTGCGCGAGGGACGTGGACTCGAGGGCGCTGAGCGCGGCGACGCCGGCGGACTCGGTGTCGGTCCCCGAGTCGCTGTCGTAGTCGTAGTCGTAGTCCTCGTCGTACGCGTTGTCGATGACGGGCCGGATCACGAGGTAGTCCTCGATCTCGCCCGCGGCGAGCGTGCCGCTGCCGTCCCACGAGTCGCCGGAGATGGGGGACTCGCTCAGGGCGAGGCGCATCCACGCCTGGCGGCGCGAGGGGACGGGCCAGAAGCCGTCCACGCCGACCTCGACGGTGGCGCCCGGCTCGATGCGGACGGGCTCGTTCCGGACGCGCCACTCCGAGTACCACTCGTTGTCGGCCCAGCGGCCGTCGCCGTCGGCGTCGAGGAGGACGTTGACGTACCACTCCCCGACGGGCTCGCCGGACGCGGCGGAGACGCCGATGCCGGCGGTGACGACGGTCGAGTTGACGGAGATCACGCGGAGGAGCCCGTCGTCCCGGCGGTCGTCGTCGGTCATGTTGTGGGTGCCGTCGCCGTCGTGCGGGTCGAGGACGCCGCGCTCGCGCGAGACGCCGTCGCCGAGCCAGGCGCGGGAGGTGTCGAGCGCGTGCGCGTCCGAGGGGAAGGCCCCCATGGCGGCGGAGCCGTCGCCGGGGGTGTAGCGGGTGGGGTACCCGTCGGGCGCGTCGCCGTAGTCGGCCTCGACGGCGCCGGACGTGTCGGGGGGCTCGTTCTCGGGGTCGGGGTCGGTGGGGCACCCGGTGTTGCCGAGCAGCCCCAGCAGGACCGGGACGGCGAGGAAGCGGGCGAGCGTGTCTGAATCGAACGTGGCCATGAGGGACCTCCAGTTGGTTCACCACGGTCGAAGGGGAGGGGAGATCGGGTTTTTGCATCCGTCGGCGGGGGAAGTGACGCGGGCGGGTCGATCGGCTCCCGGGACCCGATCCCCGCGTGATCCGCGGCGTCCTGCTCGCGACTTCATGGGCTCGCCCGTCCTGGACGAGCTACGCCAAGGGAGCCAAGGGCCGCGTCCAGCGGCCTCGCCAGGATCGCCGAGGAAGAGTCTGGGAGCCGATCGCGCGAGGACGGCGGGCCTGCTGGACCTCATGACCCGATCGGGGATCCGGAATCCGGCGGTCCTTCCGTCCAGGATCCCCTCTTTGCGGCTTAGCGGCTTGGCGCGAGAACAAGAACACGAACGCCCCGGCATCTGACGATCTCCCCGTCCAGATCCCCGCCCGCAGCGATCGCTGCTCGCCGCGCTCGCTGCGAGAGATCCCCCACCCCCACCCCCGAACCGACCCCGCTCCGCTACCATCGCGCGCCGTGAGCCGTCCCCTCATCCTCGTGACCAACGACGACGGCGTCGCCGCGGGCGGCCTGGCGGCGCTGCGGGAGGCGGTCGCGCCGCTGGGGGACGTCTGGACGGTCGCCCCGCAGGCGCAGCAGTCGGCGATGTCGCACGCGCTGACGCTGCACAAGCCGCTGCGGGTGCGGGAGCTGGACGAGCGGACGTTCGCGGTCACCGGCACGCCCACGGACTGCGTCTTCTTCGCCGTCTGGCACCTGCTCCCCCGCCGCCCCGACGTGGTCGTCTCGGGGATCAACCACGGCCCCAACATCGGCGACGACGTCAGCTACTCGGGGACCGTCTCGGCGGCGCTGGAGGCGGCGATCATGGGGCTGCAGGGGATCGCGTTCAGCCACCTCGCCTGGAAGCACACGCCGGACTTCGCGGACGTCGCGACGTACGCCCGGGAGATCACCGGCGAGGTGCTGGAGCGGGGCCTCCCCCCGCGCATCTACCTCAACGTGAACGCGCCCGACGTCCCCCGCGGCGAGGTCAAGGGCGTCCGCGTGACGAAGCTCGGGATGCGCCACTACGACGACTGCATCGTCGAGGCGCGGGACCCCCGCGGGAAGCCGTACTACTGGGTCGGCGGCAGCGGCTACCGGTTCGAGGACATCGCCGGCAGCGACTGCAACGCGGTGGCCGACGGGTACCTGTCGGTGACCCCGCTGCTCGCGGACCCGACCGACCACGAGGCGCTGCAGATGCTCCGCGGGTGGGGCCTCGAGCGGTGAGCCAGTTCGACCTCGCCCGGGCGCGGATGGTGGGGCAGCAGCTCGGGGACATCCGGGACGAGCGGGTCCTCGCGGCGATGGCGGAGGTCCCCCGGCACCTGTTCGTGCCGTCGGTGCTGCAGGCGCGGGCGTACGAGGACGGCCCGCTCCCGATCGACAAGCGGCAGACGATCAGCCAGCCCTGGATCGTGGCTCGGATGACGGAGCTGCTGGCGCTGACGGGGGACGAGACGGTGCTCGAGATCGGCACCGGGAGCGGCTACCAGGCGGCGGTGCTGGCGCGGCTGTGCCGGCGCGTGATCACGGTGGAGCGGCACGGCGAGCTGGCGACGAAGGCGCGGACGCGGCTCGAGGGGCTGGGGTACCGGAACGTGACGGTGCTGTCGGGGGACGGGACGCTGGGCCGGAGCGAGCACGCGCCCTACGACGGGATCCTGGTGACGGCGGGGGCGCCGGAGGTGCCGACGCCGTTGGTGGCGCAGCTCGCCCCGGGCGGGCGGCTGGTCGTGCCGGTCGGCGGCCGGGACGTGCAGGCGCTGGTCCGCGTGACGGCGCCGCTGGAGCCGGGGGGGGGGGCGGTCACGGAGCGGTTCACGGGCTGCCGGTTCGTCCCCCTCGTGGGGCGGTTCGGGTGGCGAGACGAGCGCATGTGAGGATCCACCCCTGGAGGGAGCGATGAGCACCGACTACCTGCTGAGCCTGATCCGGGACGTCCCGGACTTCCCCAAGCCGGGGATCGTGTTCAAGGACATCACGCCGATCTTCCAGGACCCGCGGGGGCTGAAGACGACGATCGACCTGTTCGTGCAGCACCTCGACGGCACGGGCGTGGAGCGGATCATCGGGGTCGAGAGCCGCGGCTTCCTCTTCGGCGCGCCGGTGGCGGCGGAGCTGGGGGTGGGGCTGGGGCTGGTCCGCAAGGCGGGGAAGCTGCCGTACACGACGGTGGCGCGGAGCTACGACCTGGAGTACGGCAGCGCGACGCTGGAGGCGCACGTGGACATGGTGGAGCCGGGGATGAAGGTCGCGATCCTGGACGACCTCCTCGCGACAGGCGGCACGGCGGCGGCGACGGTCGAGCTGTGCCGCGAGGTCGGCGCCGAGGTGATCGGCGCGGGGTTCCTGATCGAGCTGGGGTTCCTGCCGGGGCGCGCGAAGCTGGAGGAGGCGGGCGTCGACGTGTTCGCGCCGATCTGCTTCTAGTCCGGGCCGTGGAGCTGAGCCGCGTCGACGGACCCCGTACGGACGCCCAGCCGCCCACCTCGTGCCCAGACGGCCCGTCTGGACCCCAAATGGACGCCGAGCCGCCCACCTCGTGCGCAGACGCCCCGTCTGAACCCCGTATGGACACGTGGCCGCCCACCTCGTGTGCAGACGTTCCGTCTGGACCCCGTATGGACACCTGGCCGCCCACCTCGTGCGCAGACGGGCTGTCTGGACCGCAAGTGGACACCTGGCCGCCCACCTCGTGCGCAGACGGGCTGTCTGGACCGCAAGTGGACACCTCGCCGCCCACCTCGTGCGCAGACGTTCCGTCTGGACCCCGTATGGACACCTCGCCGCCCTCCGCAATCCCGCCTCGGTCAGGTGAGCCTCTCCGAGATGGTGTGGTGTCGCCACGCACGAGGACACCGACGCGGCTGAATCGCTGCCCCGCAACCGCGGCGGTTCGGCGGAGCAGTCCCGCTCCGACCCTCCGTGCCGGTCTCCGTGCCCCTCCGTGCCCCTGCGTGCCCCTGCGTGGTGACAAACCGCAGGTCGTCCCTGCCAACACCGATCCCTCCCCCCCCGCTTTGCGCTACATTCCGCGCCCCTCGCTCAGGAGCCTCTCATGACCGACGTCGTCATCGTCTCCGCCGCCCGTACCCCCATCGGGTCGTTCGGCGGCGCCCTGTCCTCCCTCACGGGGCCCAAGCTCGGGTCCATCGCCATCACCGCCGCCCTCGAGCGGGCCGGGATCGACGCCGACGCCGTCGACGAGTGCATCATGGGCTGCGTCCTGAGCGCCGGCGTGGGCCAGGCGCCCGCCCGCCAGGCCGCCCTCGGCGCCGGGCTCCCGCAGTCCACCGCCTGCATGACCATCAACAAGGTCTGCGGCTCCGGGCTCAAGGCCGTCATGCTCGCCGCCCAGGCCATCCAGTGCGGGGACGCCGACGTCGTCGTGGCCGGCGGCATGGAGTCCATGTCCAACGCCCCCTACCTCCTCCCGAAGGCCCGCACCGGCTACCGGATGGGGCACGGGGAGCTCGTCGACTCCATGGTCCACGACGGCCTGTGGGACCCCTACCACGACTTCCACATGGGCAACGCCGGCGAGCTGTGCGCCGCCGAGTGCGGCATCCCCCGCGAGCGGCAGGACGAGTTCGCCGCGGCGTCGTACGCCAAGGCCGCCGCCGCCCAGGAGGCGGGCAAGTTCGACGCCGAGATCTGCGCCGTCACCATCCCCCAGCGGAAGGGCGACCCCAAGGTCGTCGACGTCGACGAGGAGCCCGGCCGCGGTCGCCCCGACAAGATCCCCAGCCTCCGGAGCGTCTTCAAGAAGGACGGCACCATCACCGCCGCCAACGCCAGCTCCCTCAACGACGGCGCCGCCGCGCTGGTCGTCATGAGCGCCGACAAGGCCGCCGAGCTGGGCTGCACCCCGATCGCGAAGGTCGTCGGCCACGCCACCCACGCGCAGGCCCCCGAGTGGTTCACCACCGCCCCCGCGTACGCCATCAGCAAGGCGCTGAAGCGCACGAACCTCGAGGTCGGCGCCATCGACCTGTGGGAGGTCAACGAGGCCTTCAGCGTCGTCTCCCTCGCCGTCGAGGACAAGGTCGGCTACGACGCCGGCCGGGTGAACATCTGGGGCGGCGCCGTCTCCCTCGGCCACCCCATCGGCGCGTCCGGGGCCCGCATCCTCGTCACGCTCCTCCACCAGCTCCAGGACACCGGCAAGACCACCGGCTGCGCGTCGCTCTGCATCGGCGGGGGCGAGGGCGTCGCGGTCGTCGTGGAAAATCTGAAGTAGGACTCGAACAATGACGGTTGAAGGCATCAAGACGATTGGCGTCCTCGGCGCCGGACAGATGGGCGGCGGCATCGCCCAGGTGGCGGCCCAGGCGGGCTACACGGTGGTCCTGTCGGACGTCTCCGAGGAGCGCTCCGAGGCGGGCAAGGCGAAGATCGCCAAGTTCCTCGCGCGGGCCGTCTCCAAGGGCCGCATCGAGCAGGAGGCGGCCGACGCGGCCCTCGGCCGGATCGCGTGCGTCGCCGGCGTCCAGGCGTTCTCCGAGGCCGACCTCGTGGTCGAGGCGGCGACCGAGAACCTCGACCTGAAGATGAACCTCTTCGGGCAGGTCGACGCCGTGACGCGGCCGGAGGCGATCCTCGCGTCCAACACGTCGTCGATCTCCATCACGAAGCTCGGCTCGGTGGTGGAGCGGCCGGACCGGTTCATCGGGATGCACTTCATGAACCCCGTCCCCGTGATGAAGCTGGTCGAGGTCATCAGCGGGCTGCGGACCGACACCGCGACCCTCCGGGCGACGGTGGCGGTCGCCGAGTCCATGGGCAAGACGTGCGTCGAGGCGCGGGACTTCCCCGGGTTCGCCGTCAACCGCATCCTCATGCCGATGATCAACGAGGCCTTCTACGCGCTCTACGAGGGGATCGCGTCGGCCGAGGGGATCGACGCCGCCATGAAGCTGGGGACGAACCAGCCCATGGGGCCGCTGACGCTCGCCGACTTCATCGGGCTCGACACCTGCCTCGCCATCATGGAGGTCCTCCACGACGGCCTCGGCGACGGCAAGTACCGGCCCTGCCCGCTGCTGAGGAAGTACGTCGAGGCGGGGACGTTGGGGCGGAAGAGCGGCGTCGGCGTCTACGACTACCGGGAGAACGCCTGATGTCCGACGGTGCCGTGGTCCAGGTCGACTGGCGGGAGGGCGACGTCGCCGTCGTCACGATCGACCGCCCGAAGGCGCTCAACGCGCTCAACGCTCAGGTGATCCATGAGCTCGGGACCGCGATCGACGCGATCCAGCGGGAGAAGATCCGCCACCTCATCGTGACCGGCGCCGGCGACAAGGCCTTCGTCGCAGGCGCGGACATCGCCGCCATGAAGGACATGACGCGGCGCGAGGCGAAGGCGTTCTCGCGCCGCGGGCAGCGGGTCCTCCACAGCCTCAGCATCTTCCCCGGCGTCACCATCGCGGCGGTGGACGGCTACGCCCTCGGCGGGGGCATGGAGCTGGCGCTGGCCTGCGACCTGATCGTGGCCGGCGCCAAGGCCCGCTTCGGCCAGCCCGAGGTCAACCTCGGCGTCATCCCCGGCTTCGGGGGGACGCAGCGGCTGTCCCGCCTCGTGGGCGCCCAGCGCGCGCGGGAGCTGATCCTGACCGGCCGGATGATCAAGGCGGACGAGGCGGTCCGCCTCGGCATCGCGCTGGAGGTCGTCGAGGCGGGGACCGCGCTCCCCCGGGCGCTCGAGCTGGCGTCGACCATCGGCAGCAAGGGTCCGCGGGCGGTGACGCTGAGCAAGGAGGCGATCCGCCTCGCCGGCGAGCTCGACATCGAGATCGGGCTCCAGGAGGAGGCCGAGCTGTTCGCCCAGTGCTTCGACACGGCCGACCAGACCGAGGGGATGGCCGCGTTCCTGGAGAAGCGCGAAGCCAACTTCACGGGCAACTAGGGAGGAGCCCGGCATGCCCTACCGCGTCGTCGTCGCCAAGCCCGGGCTGGACGGGCACGACCGGGGCGCCAAGGTCGTCGCGCGGGCGCTGCGGGACGCGGGCTTCGAGGTGATCTACACGGGCCTCCACCAGACCCCCGCGGCGGTGGCGGCGACGGCGCTGCAGGAGGACGTCGACGCGGTCGGCCTCTCGATCCTGTCCGGTGCCCACAACGCCCTCTTCCCCGCGGTCCGGAAGGCGCTGGACGAGGCGGGCCTGGACGACGTCCTGCTCTTCGGCGGCGGCATCATCCCGGAGGGCGACGTGGCCGGCCTCCAGGACGGCGGCGCGGCGGCGATCTTCGGGCCGGGGACGTCGACGCAGGACATCGCCGCGTGGCTGCAGGACGCCCTCGACGCCCGCGGTCCGCGGAGGGACTGAGCCCTGGACACCGTGACGGACCCCCGCCTCGACCACAACCTCTCGGACGACCTCGCGGCGCTGCTCGCGGAGCACGACGACGACACCCCCATCACGTTCGGCGAGCTCGTCGACCGCATCGGCGACCGCGGCTTCGGCTTCAGCCTCCTCCTGCTCAGCCTCCCGTCGGCCCTGCCCGTCCCCGCGCCGGGGTACAGCACCCCGTTCGGGATCGCGATCGTGGGCCTCGCGGTCCAGATGGTCATGGGCCGCCGGACGCCGTGGCTGCCCGACTGGATCACGCGGCGCGAGCTGTCGGGGTCGTTCGCGCGGCGGGCGATCGGCGCGGCGGTCTCGTTCCTGCGCCGGGTGGAGCACCTGATCAAGCCCCGCTTCGGGTTCTTCCAGACGCGCCCCGCGCTGGCGGGCGTGGGCCTGCTGATCATGCTGATGGGGGCCCTGATGATCATCCCCCTGCCGGGCACGAACACGGCGCCCGCGATGGCGATCTTCCTCGTCGGGGTGGGGCTGATCGAGGACGACGGCCTCGTCATCGCGCTGGCCGGGCTCGCCGCGGCGGCGGCGGCGGCGCTCTACGGCACGCTGATCGGGATCATGATCCACGCGGGCATGGAGTGGGACCAGGTCTACGACGCCGCCAAGGACACCATCAAGGGGTGGATGGGGCGCTGACGGGGGCCCTTCAGGCGACCTTCGCGGCCAGCTCCCCGCTCCGGTCGAGCGCGTGCAGCTCGTCGCTGCCCCCGATGAACTCCTCGCCGATGAAGATCATCGGCACCGTCCGCCACCCCGTCTGCCGCGCGAGCTCCATGCGACGCTCGTGGTCGCGGTCCAGCCGGATCTCCTCGTAGGGGATGTCGCGCTTGTCGAGCAGCCGCTTGGCGCGGACGCAGTAGGCGCAGAACCGGGTGGTGTAGACGGTGACGGGCGGCATGGCGGGGACAACCTAGTCCCCGCCGCGCCGATGTCTAGTAGTAGAGGACGAACGCGTCGTAGGCGCCGTCCCAGTCCCACGCCTCGAAGATGACGTCGATGGGCTCGCCGCAGAACAGGTCGGACTCCCGCTCCCACACGAGGCCGCCCCACATGGCGTCCTCCTCGTGGAGCAGCGCGAAGCCGTCGATCTCCCAGTCCGTGCCCGCCTCGACGATCGTCACGTCGACGTAGCCGACGTCCCAGTCGCCGTCCCAGTCGTCGACGATCGCCTGGAAC
Organism: uncultured Rickettsiales bacterium; assembly: GCA_964344575.1. Lineage (GTDB taxonomy): Bacteria > Myxococcota_A > UBA796 > UBA9615 > UBA9615 > JAAESI01. The sequence goes on from CAYFOA010000122.1 coordinate 8,548, forward strand.
TCGAAGAAGTAGTCGTTCGCCGCGGGGTCGTAGTCGCAGCGCCACCACGTGCCGTCGGGATCGATCTCGGGGGAGTAGTTCACGTCCACGTCCACCCGGTCGTCGTCGTCGTCGTCGTCGACGTCGTCCACGAAGATGAAGCAGCCGGGCAGCAGCGTCAGGGAGAGGGCCAGCAGGGTCAGGGTGCGAAGCATCGGGGTCTCCAATCCGAAATCACCCTTCGGACGGACCCCGCGATCCGGACATTCGAAACTTTCTACGCCGAGCTGCGCGCGGCCCGCATCTTCTTGAACTCGACGAGCTCCAGGATCTCCGTCACGTCCGCCTCGGACAGCCCCTCCGCGGCCAGCAGCTCCGCCAGGGTGGGGGCCTTGTCGACGGACGCGAGCATCCGCGCGCGGAGCTCCTTGTCGACCAGCGGGACCGTCGACCGGTCCCCCGCGTCGGCGCTGTGGCGGATCGTGAAGGTCAGCGTCGGCAGCTCCAGGTCCCACCCCACGTACTGCGACCGCGCCCACGGCACGAACAGCTCCGCCTCCTCCTCGAACCACCACGGGTCCACCGGCTCGCCCGGCCGCTTCTTGCGGTGCGCCCGGAGCCGGTCGCGGAGCCGCTTCGGGGCGTACCGGTCCGCCTCCAGGCCGGGGAGGAAGACGTACTCCAGCAGGGCGCCGAAGACCACCCGCTCGATCGCCGTCCGCTCCCCGCGGGCCAGCTCCGGGGCCATCGCGTCCAGCCCGTCGCACGTGTCCAGGAGCAGCTTCCGCAGCCGCGGCAGCTCCGGCTCGGGGGGGGCGAGCAGCACCTCCGCCGCCGCCCCGTGCGTCGCCGCGTACTTCATCGCGAGGAGCTCCCGGCCGTCGAGCTCGAGCACGTCCGCGACCTGCAGCAGCCGGTCGTCCGACGGCATGCGCTCCCCGCGCTCCACCATCCCGATGAAGTTCCCGTTCGCCAGCCCCAGCGCCGCGCCGACGTCGCTCAACGTCAGCCGCCGCTCCTTCCGGCGCCTCTTCAGCAGCTCGCCCAGCGTCATCGCCGCCATCATACCAGTCCGGTATTCATACGCACTTGTATTTTTCTGATTGACGCCATACTTGTGTGTGTGATTCGATGATCAGGCCAGCGCGGCGTGGCCGCCGGGAAGGGGTCGAGGAGTCTGGTTCGTGGACTGCTCGGCGCCTCCGGCCACCGGCGGCTCCGCCGTGCCTGCGCCCGACCGCCGATGACCCGACCCGACCCCCGCCACAGCACCGCCGTCGGACGATGGTGGGACGAGCAGCAGCGGCGCCGGGATCCGTCCATCGTCCCCTCGCTCCTCGTCGTCTTCCCCCTCCTGGTCCTCACGCTCCTGATCCGCTGGGCCACGCTGCCCCCGCCGCCCGCGCCGGAGGCCCCGCCGCGGCCGCTGCTGGAGGTGCTGGTGACGGAGACGGGGTGGCGGCTCCGGCTGACCGAGGACGTGGGCGCGACCGGCTGGCCCGCGCCGCTGCGGGCCGATGATCGGGCGGAGCTCCAGGCCGGCCGCTGCACCTACGTCTACCGCTCCATGGACGGCGACGGTCCGCTGCTGGCGGCGGCCCGGGAGCTCGTCGGTCCCGGCGTCGCGCCGAAGGTGTGGCTCCGCGGTGAGGACTCGGTCGCGTGGTCCACGGTGCTCGAGGCCGGGGACGCCCTCGCGGGGCTGGAGCGCACGCCCGAGGACGGCGGCGTGCTGGCATCCGTCAGCGTCGACGCGCGCCCCTGACCGCCGCCACACCTCCGCACGCGTCTTTTCGGCCCCGGTCCGCATCTCCGCAACATCGGGGTGGCACTTCTGTCGCCGACCGCTCCGAAACCCTTGCCCCCAGGTGCCCGGGCGGTCACAATCCCGCGCATCCCGCACCAGGGATCCAAGAGAGAGAGAGAGAGGGACGCCGCCTCATGCACACGCTTCGCCGCTTCGGACTCCTCGCCGCCGTCACCCTCGTCGTCGCCACCGGCTGCAACGAGCAGGAGCTCCGCTCGCTGGTGCCCGAGTTCACGATCGAGTGGTCCGAGGACTTCGGCTACGACGCCGAGGACTTCGCCAACTCGTCGTTCGAGTTCGGCGTCGTCGACACCGGCACCACGGTCGACATCGCCGTCTTCCTGAGGAACCCCGGCACCGCCAACCTCGACATCTGCGGCAGCTACCTCGCCGTCGCGACGTTCGACGACAACGGCGACCTCGCCTCGGAGACGATCCTCGAGGCGGACCAGGAGCTGGCCTGGTCCGGCCCCGCCGAGGACTTCACCCTGGGCAACGGCGAGACCCTCGAGGTCGTCCTCCGGTTCAACTCGCTCCTCGGCGAGCCGCTCCAGGAGAACCTCTACCTCGTCGTCCTCCACGAGCTGAACTACGACTGCGCCGAGGGCTTCGGCGCCGGCCTGTACGTCCCCGTCAACGGCGAGGGCTTCGGCGAGCCCGTGCCCGACATCGAGGCCAAGCCCACGTCCATCGAGTTCGAGGACCTGACCACGGGCGAGCTGAGCGCCGTCCACGACGTCCGCATCAGCAACGTCGGCATCGGCGACCTGGAGGTCACCGGCGTCACCCTCGACGACGACACCCACTTCACCCTCGTCGAGGACGGCGTCACCGGCGCGACCCTCGGGACGGGCGAGTCGGCGATCCTGCGGGTCCAGTTCTCCCCGACGGGCGACGGCCACCACAGCGCCGCCGTCCTCGTCGACAGCAACGACCCCTTCGACGACCCCCTGAGCATCCCTCTCAACGGCAGCGCGGACCCCGTGTCCGTCGGCAAGGGGCCGGTCGCGGTGTGCGCGCCGGACTTCGACACGGCGCCGTTCGAGACCGAGCAGTTCGACGGCTCCGACAGCTACGACAGCGACGGCCTGGACCTCACCTTCCAGTGGGTCCTCACCCCCCCCGCGGGCTCCACGGCGACCCTGTCCAGCTACAACGACGACACGCCGTCGGTCGAGCTCGACATCGCCGGCGACTACGTCGGCAACCTGACGGTCACCAACACCGCCGGCCAGTCCGACTCCTGCAGCCAGACGATCACCGCCATCCCCAACGAGAACTTCCGCATCGAGATGTTCTGGGCCGTCAGCGGCGACGACATGGACCTGCACCTGCTCGAGGCCAACGACGGCAGCGGCAACCAGGGGACCCCCCGGACCGACGGCGACTGCTACTACGGCAACTGCAACACGTCCTGGAGCACGCCGCCGAACTGGGGCGATCCCGGCACCAACGCCGACGACCCCGGCCTCGACCTCGACGACATCTCCGGCACGGGCCCCGAGAACATCAACATCGTCGAGCCCGCGACCTCGCCCTACGACGGCTGGTACGAGGTGTTCGTCCACGACTACCCGGGCAGCAGCTACACGCCCGCGAACGACGTCACCGTGAACATCTACCTCGATGGGATCCTGGTGAACACGTACAACTTCCAGCACGTCGGCGAGGACGACGACTACTACGTCGCGCAGATCCACTGGCCGACCGGGAACGTGCAGGCCTGCAATGGCTTGAGCGGTTGCTGAGCAACCCCTGAAGGATCACTTCACCTTCTCGACCTCGACCTTCCCGGGGAAGGTCTGCCAGTCGACGTCCACCTTCTTCGGCTCGGCGGGGATCCCGTGGATCTGGAGGTCGGCGGGCTCGTGGGTGAGCACGATCCGCTGCCACGCCTCCTCCTTCCCGAACTTGACCCGGACCATCACCGGCGACAGGAACGGCAGCGCGTCGCCGTCGCGGCCGGACTCGATGACGCCGCCGAGGTTCAGCGTCCACGTCCCGTCCTCGGCCTCCTCCGGCCGCCACAGCAGCCGCAGCACCGGCTGCTGCGGGGTCGCGTAGACCCACCCGTAGAAGAACGTCCGGAGGTCCATCCCCGACGTCGACTGCGCGAGCACGAGGAAGGTCTTCGTGGTCAGGCGCGAGCCGCCGTACAGCCGCCCCGTCCGCCGGAGCAGCTCGCGCATGACGCCGTCGCCCAGGAGCACGCGGAGCTTGTGCATCACCAGCGGCCCCCGGGCCATGGTGTTGGGCTCCGCGAAGGTGCCTCCGATCGAGGGCGCCCCCGCCGTGCTCCCCATCCACAGCGGGCCGATCAGCCACGCGGAGCGGTGCCGCTCCAGCATGTCGGTCCACGCGTCCCGCATCGAGCGGAGGTTGCCCGCGCACCGCCCCGGCTTGCCGTACTCCTCCAGGAGGTAGCACTCGGCCTGGACGGCGAGCGCCTCCACGAGCCAGGTGTCGTGGTACGAGAGCGCCCCGATGTCCGCCCCGAAGTACTGCCGGGTCAGCGCCTGGAGCAGGCTGACGCGGCCCGCGCGGGACGTGATCACCTGGTCCGGGGGGGCGTCGAACGCGGGGATCGCGATCACCCCCGGCGTCGTCGTGATCGAGCCGCCGCCGCGGCGCTCCACGATCTCCAGCTCCTCGTAGGGGAACGGCCCCAGCAGCTCGACGAGGCGGCCGAGGTGCTCGTACACCTGGTCGGCGAACTTCGCGTTGACCGCCATCGTGTCCGTCGCGCGGAGGATCCGCAGCGCCGGCAGCCCCTCGCCCGGCGACGGGTGCGTCTCGACGCGGGCGTCGGTCACGAACGCCATCGCCCGCCCCACCGTCCGCTTCGTCCGGGACGTCACGGTGACGGCCTTCCCGTCGCCGATCTCCTCGATCCGGGTGCCCGTCGCGACGATCTTCCAGAACTTCGGCGCCGTCACCGTGGTCGAGAAGGTGTACCGGTCGCCCGACGTGCTCGTCGGGTAGAGGGTGCCCGCCCCCAGCGCGGTGATGTCGTGCTGGCCGCGGGGCTCGATGATCTCCCCCTCGAAGTGGACCTCGACCACGTACCGCCGCCCCTCCGCGGCGGGCTCCGGGAGCTCCACGTAGAGCCGCCCCGGCGGACGGTGGAAGCGGACGCCGCCGTCGTCGACGCGGACCCCCTTGACCCGCAGCGCCTCCCACTGCTCGCCCAGCGTCCGGGACCGCCCCTCGGTCAGCCACAGCGGGATCCAGCGGGCCCCCGCGTCCCGCGCTTCGACCTCCAGGCGGCTGACCATGCGGACCTCCTTGAGGTCGCGGTCGAGCCCCGCGGTCGGCTCGAAGAGGACGTGGGCCTGGACGTCGACGAGGTCGAAGGGGGAGCGGGCCGAGGTCCAGCCGTAGGGATCCTCGGCGATCGACGACGGCGCCGGCAGCGAGCCCAGCGACAGGGGGTCGTCCACGCCCACGGGGCGGACGCGAAGGAGCCCCGGCTCGCCGCCCGTGAACCCCGCGTTCGTCCACGTGTACGTCAGCCACTTCACGGGCAGGTCCAGCTTGTCGCGCCGCCGCTTGATGCCGCCGCTGCGGAAGTCCACGAAGACGCCCCCGAGGCTCGGCTCGGGGGCCCACAGCAGCTCGCCGCCGGGGCGGGAGGAGCGGCCGTCGACGGGGTGGAAGGACGCGATCCGGGCCTGCACCATCGTCCGCACGTCCAGCGGCAGCGGCGTCTCCTCCCACGCCGCCCCGGACCCCTCGACGGCGGCGAGCAGCTCGCCGATCGCGCCGTCGCTGGCGACGATCACCGCCGCCTCCAGGCTGACCTCGCCGGGGACGTTCTCGAGCCGGTCGTGGAGGCGGAAGGTCCGCTCGACGCCGGCGTCGTGGACCGTCGCGAAGCCCTCTCCCTTCCACGCCAGCCCGACCGGCTCGCCGCACGCCTCCAGCGGGTAGAAGACGCCCGCGTCGAACCGGAGCGTCAGCCACGGCCGCTCCAGCACGACCTCGGTCGCCGCGATCGACCGCCGCTCCACGGGGACGATCTCGTGCCACGAGCACTTGAAGCCGGCGTCCGGGTCCTTGGGGATGTCGAGGGGGACCTCGGCGGCCGCGACCGACGCCGCCAGCGCGGCCGCGAGCGACGCCGTCGCCAGCGCGATCGCGGGGCGGCTGCACATGGGATCAGTCCTTCTTCGGAGCGTCGTCGTCCGGGGGGATCGTGGGGATCTCGGCCGTCTCCTCCACCACCGGGACCTCGTCCATCTCCTGCAGGGAGACGTCGTCGGGGACGTCGTCCTCGTCGTGGATCGGGGGCATCACGCCGGTCGGCTCGGGCTCGAGGCTCGGCGGCGGCGCCTGGACCGTGGGAGCGTCCTCCACCTCCACCTCCACGGGGACCGGGGCGTCGACCGTGTCCTCCATGTCGGCGTCCGGCTGGAGTCCCAACGCCTCGGGGTCGAGGTCGGGCTCGGTCGGGATCTCGAGCGTCGTCTCGAGGCGATCCGCCGCCGCCCCGAGCACCGTCTCCTCGTCCTCCAGCGCCGGGGTCTCGTCCGTCGCGGCCTCGGCGTCGCCCTCCGCGTCCGCCTTCAGGGCCGGCACCTCGAGGTTCGTCGCCGTCTCGTCCTCGTCGTCGGCCGAGGCGTCCGCGCCGGCGTCCTCGTCGCCGCTCTCCGCTCCCGCGCCGGTGATGTCCACGGACAGCCCCGCCGCGTCGGTGGGCGCCGGCTCGTCCGCGATCGAGACGGTCGTCTCGTTGACCAGCTTGTCGAGGCTGGGGATCTCCGCCGTCTTGACGAAGCTGTCCTCGGGGTCGATGACCTCGCCGAAGGGGCCGAGCGCCATGCCCTCGCGCTCGGACAGCACCTCGGGGATCCCGACGGGGCGGTCGCCGTCGCCGTCCACGCTCCCCTCGAACAACGAGAACTCGCTGCTGTCGTCCGGCGTGGGGGGCGCCTCGGGGACGTCGTCGGGGGCCGCCGGGGGGGCGGCGGCCGTCGGGGCCTCCTCCGCTGCCGCCGCGTCGGCCGCCTCGGCCGCCTGCCGGGCCCGGGCCGCCGCCGCCTCGGCCGCCTTGGGGGAGGCGTCGGGGTTCCCGATGGGGATCGGCTCGGCCATGTCGCCCGCGTCCTCGTAGAGGTGGCACCGGACCTTGTGGCCCGGGCGCGCGTCCAGCATACGCGGGGCCTCCGTGCGGCAGCGGTCGAACGCCAGCGGGCAGCGGGGGTGGAAGTGGCAGCCGCTGGGCGGCGCGATCGGGTTGGGGACGTCGCCTTCGAGGATGACGCGGTCCGTGCGACGCCCCGGCACGGGGTGGGGGATCGCCGACAGCAGCGCCTGCGTGTACGGGTGGAGGGGCGCGTCGTAGAGGTCGTCGCAGACGCTCAGCTCCACGATCCGGCCGAGGTACATCACCGCCACGCGGTCGCTGATGTGGCGGACCACGGACAGGTCGTGGGCGATGAACATGTAGGAGAGGTGGAACTCCTCCTGGAGGTCCATCAGCAGGTTCAGGATCTGCGCCTGCACCGACACGTCGAGCGCCGAGACGGCCTCGTCGCAGACGATGAACTTCGGCTTCAGCGCGACCGCCCGGGCGATGCCGATGCGCTGCCGCTGGCCCCCGCTGAACTCGTGGGGGTAGCGGTTGATGTAGGAGGCCTGCAGCCCCACGCGCTCGAGCAGCTCCTTGGCCCGCTCGAAGCGGTCGTCGCCGCTGGCGAGGCCGTGCAGCTGGAGCGCGTCGCCGATGATCGAGCCGACCGTCTGGCGTGGGTTCAGGGAGCTGTAGGGGTCCTGGAAGATGATCTGCATGTGGCGCCGCATGGCGCGCAGCTGGCTCTTGCCGAGGCCGAAGAGGTCCTTGCCGTCGAACGTCGCCGTCCCCGCGGTCGGCTCCAGCAGCCGCAGCAGCGTCCGCCCCGCGGTGGTCTTGCCGCAGCCCGACTCGCCAACGACGCCGAGCGTCTCCTGGGGGTAGATGTCGAAGCTGACGTCGTCCACCGCCTTGACGTCGCCGACGTGGCGGCTGAAGAGCCCCTTGTGGATGGGGAAGTACTTCTTGAGGTTCCGGACCTCGATCAGCGGCTTCAGGGGCGGGGCGCCGGAGCTCAGCTGCTGACTCACGAACCGCCTCCCTCGTTCGCCGCCTGGACCCGGTCGACGTGGTGACACGCCACCCGGTGGCCGGGCTCGAGCTCCACGATGGCCGGCTCGGTGAGGCACGCCTGGTCCGCGAAGGCGCAGCGATCCCGGAACCGGCAGCCGCTCGGGAACTCGTAGGCGGACGGTACCATCCCCGGGATCGTGGGCAGGCGGGAGCTGCCCGCGCTGACGTCGGGGAGGCTCTGGAACAGCGCGATGGTGTAGGGGTGGGCGGGCCGCTCGAAGAGGCGGTGGACGTCGGTCTCCTCGGCGACCTTGCCGGCGTACATCACGACGACGCGGTCGCACGTCTCGGCGACGACGGCGAGGTCGTGGGTGATCAGCAGGATCGACATCCCGAGGTCGTCCTGCATGCGGCCGAGGAGGTCGAGGATCTGGGCCTGGATGGTGACGTCGAGCGCGGTGGTCGGCTCGTCCGCGATGAGGAGGTCCGGACCGCAGATCAGGGCCATCGCGATCATCCCGCGCTGGAGCATCCCCCCGGACATCTGGTGGGGGTACTCGTCGACCCGCTTCTCCGGCGACGGGATGCCCACCTTGCGGAGCATGTCGATCGCCCGGCGGCGGGCCTCCGAGGGGGCGATGTCGGGCTCGTGGACGGACAGCGCCTCGATGATCTGGTTGCCCGCCGTGTACACCGGGTTCAGCGACGTCAGCGGCTCCTGGAAGATCATCGAGACCTGCTTGCCGCGGACGGCGCGGAGCTGGCCGGCGTCGTACTTCGTCAGGTCCCGCCCCTTGAGCCGGATCGCGCCCTCGACGATCTTCCCCGGCGGCTGGGGGATGAGCCCCATGATCGACAGCGCCGTGACCGACTTGCCGCAGCCGGACTCGCCCACGACGCCGAGCGTCTCGCCCTTGCGGATGTTGTAGGAGACGCCGTCGACGGACTTCGCCACGCCGATGTCGGTGTAGAAGTACGTCCTCAGCCCGTCGAGCTCGAGCAGTACGTCGTTTCCGGCGGTCGAGGCGGTCACTGCCGGAGCCTCGGGTCGAGGGCGTCGCGCAGCCCCTCGCCGACCAGGTTCAGCGCGGAGACCGTGACGAAGATCGCGAACCCCGGCGTCAGGATGAGGTGCCACGCGCCCGTGCTGTAGCCCTCCTGGATCATCTGCCCCCACGACGGCGCGGTCAGGTCTCCGAGGCCGAGGAACGAGAGCGACGCCTCGATGAGGATGCAGGCGGCGACGCCGAACGTGGCGGCGACGAGCACCGGGCCGAGGGCGTTGGGGAGGACGTGCTCGAAGATGATCCGCCGCTCGGGGAACCCCAGCGCCTTGGCCGCCGTGACGAACTCGAGGTTCCGGAGCCGGAGGAACTCGCCGCGGACGAGGCGCGCCACCCCCGTCCAGCGGATCAACCCCAGGATCACCATGATGTGGAAGATGCTCCGTTGCTCGATGAAGGCGACGATCGTCAAGATCACGAAGAACGCCGGCACCGACATCATGATCTCGATGAGGCGTTGGATCGTGAGGTCCACCCAGCCGCCGAAGTAGCCCGCCGTCGCGCCCAGCAGGATGCCGATGAAGACGTAGATGGCGACCGCGATGACGCCGATCGTCAGCGAGATGCGGATGCCGTAGAGGATGCGGACGGCGACGTCGCGGGTGCTCTCGTCGGTGCCGAGGACGTGCTGGAAGAGGGGGCGGTCGTCGCCGGCCCGCTCGTGGCTCCGGAACAGGCGCGACCACGTCGGCGGGGAGGCCGACATGTAGCCGGTCTCGCGGGCGGTGTAGCGGCTCGGGGGGAACACCGCGAAGACGTCCGTGCCGCCGTCGACGAGCTGCTCCATCTTCTGCGGGTACTTGATGTACGTGGAGCTCGTGGGGAAGACGAGCATCGCCACGAAGGTCGCCACGATCAGGCCGACGCAGGCGAGCGCCTCGGACCGCATCCGGCGGCGGCGGGCGCGCTTGGGCAGGCCCGACCGGCCGAGGTGCTTCACCCGGGCGAGCCAGAAGATCAGCAGCGGCGTCCCCGCGACCATGAGGAGGTTGAAGAAGACGTCGACGGGGTTCTCGAAGAAGTTCCGGTCGAAGAGCGAGGAGACCCACGGCGACGACATCCCGTCGCCCGCGTCCCACAGGAACGGCTGGTTGCTCGACAGCAGCGGGCTGTAGACGGCCAGCGCGATCAGCCCCACGAGCGCCCACATCGCCGCCACCGCGACCCGGTTCTTGCGGAACTGGGCCCACACGATGTCGCCGTAGGTGAGGTCCTCCGCGCTCGCCGACGCGTCGGCGGTGTTCCCCAGGGCGTCGGCGGGGACCGCGGGCATCGACTCTTCGGTCGCGATCTCGGCCGCCTTCCGCATCATGTCGTCGATGTCGAAGCCGTCCGTGATCGCCTGGGCGTCCTCCAGGTCCGCGAGCACGTCCTCCTGCGCGGCGGAGCTCACGGCGAGCAGCGCGTCGGTCTCGGTCTTCTTGTCCTTGGGATCCGTCATCAGTCGAACGTGATCCGGGGGTCGACGAGCGCGTAGCAGAGGTCCGTCAGGAGCATCCCCACCAGCGTCAGCGCGCAGGAGATCAGGAGGACGGCCATCACCGCGTTGTAGTCACGGCCGAGGATCGAGTCGAACATGTAGCGCCCCATGCCGGGGACGTTGAACACCACCTCCACGACCACCGAGCCGCCGACGAGGACGGGCAGCAGGGTGGCGAGCAGGGTGATGATCGGGATCATCCCGTTGCGGGCGGCGTGCTTGACGATGACGACCACCTCGGGGAGCCCCTTGGCGCGGGCGGTCCGGACGTAGTCGGAGCGGATGACGTCGAGCATGCCGGTGCGCGCGTAGCGGCTCAGCGCGGCGAGGCTCGCGTACGACATGCAGAAGATCGGGAGGACGACGTGCCAGACGACGTCCCCGAGGTACTGCAGGGTCGTCATGTGGGAGACGTCGAGGCTCTCGAAGCCCCCCGTGGGGAACACCTGGTACGGGTTCCCCTGCGACAGGAAGTTCAGCAGCACGACGCCCGTGAAGAACGTCGGGAGGCTGTAGAGCATGAAGAGGATCGTCGTGAGGACGCGGTCGGAGTTCGTGTTCCGGTTGACCGACGACCAGATGCCGAGCGGGACCGACACGAAGTAGGCGAGCAGGACCGCGGAGAAGGCCAGCGTGATCGAGTAGCGGAGCTTGCTGATGACGGTCTTGATGACCGGCTGCTTGTCCCGGTGGCTGACGCCGAAGTCGAGGCGGGCGAGGTTGGCCCAGTACTTCGCGAAGCGGGTGTCGGTGAAGAAGATGCGGGCCTTGTCGCCGCCGTCGTAGTCCCACTCGGCGTCCCGGCCGGCGTGCCACTCGACCCACCACGCGACGACGGACGCCTTGCTGTCGGCGGCGGCGTCCGCGGCGAAGAGCTTGTCGAGGACCTCGGCGTTGTTCGCCGCGATGGCGCGGTTCTCCTCCCGCTCGGCGTCCGTGAGCCGGCGCCCCGAGGGGTTGATCAGGGGCCGCTGCGCGTGGGTCGTGAGGCGCTGCGAGGCGAGCGCCTGGATCTCGGGGTCGGCCCCGTCCTGGAGCAGCTCGATCAGGGCCGGGACCGCGTACCAGCCCCAGTTCTCGAGGTCCTCCATGAGCGCGATGCGGCGGGCCGTGGTGACCTCGCCGTCCAGCTGCAGGAGGTCCCGCAGTACGCGCTCGACGCGGGCCGTGGTGAGCCCGAAGCGGGTGTTGAAGAGGATCGGCTTGTCGAGGTTGAACTGCTCCTTGAAGAGCCGGTAGCTCTCGCGCTGCTGCCCGGACAGCTGGGCCGACTGGCCGGAGTCCGCGTCCCCCGCCACCAGCGCCTCCGCGGCGGGGTTGCCGGGGGCGAAGTTCAGGACGACGAAGACGATCAGGCTGACCGCGAAGAACGTCGGGATCATCAGCAGCGTGCGCTTGATCGCGTAGATGCCCACTGCTGCGTCCGCTCCGCCTCGGGTCCTAGTTCGGCGCCAGGTGCCAGGCCTTGTGGTTCCGGTAGGGCCGGACCAGCGCGAACTTCACGTTGGACAGCTCCGGCTGCCAGAACCCGGGCCGCTTGCGCGTGAAGAAGAAGGTGTAGGGCTGCTCCTCGGCGAGCAGCTCGTGGAACCGGTTGGCCAGCTCGACCCGCTTGGCGTGGTCGAAGGTGACCTCGAGCTCCTCGATGATCGCGTCCGCCTCGGCGTTGGCGAACCCGACGTGGTTCGAGCTCTTGGGGACGTCGACCTGCTTGCTGTGCCAGATCTGGTTGAAGCCGCTGACGTCGGGGCCGCCGACCCAGGCGAGGGTGACGGCGTCGAACTCGCGGTCCTGGACCTCCTTCAGGAGCAGGCTCCACTCCTTCGGGAGGACGTTCATGCGGACGCCGATCTGGGAGAGGTCCTCCTTGAAGATCGTCCCCGCCGTCCGGTACTCGTTGGAGCTGCCGTAGACGGTGAGGTTGAACTCGAACTTGACCCGCTCGCCGTCGATCTCCTTGTCCCGGAGGCCGTCGCCGTCGCTGTCCGTCCAGCCCGCCTCGTCGAGCAGCGCGGCGGCCGCGTCGAGGTCGAAGGCGACCGAGGGGACTTCGTGGTTGTAGAAGGGGAGGAACGTCGGCATCGGGCCGGTGGTCCGCTCGCCGAGGTTCATGAACACCTCCGACAGGAGCCGGTCGGCGTCGAACGCGTGGGTCAGGGCGCGGCGCACGCGCTTGTCCTGGAACATCGGCTTGCGGAGGTTCCAGCCGATGTAGAACCAGCTGTGCTCCCACCACTGGCCGGGGGTCAGGTCGCCGTTCTTGAAGGGCGAGTCGGGGGCCCCGTCGAGGACCTCGGTGCGGTACTGGCCGGGCTGGAGGTAGGCGAGGTGGAGCTCCTTGGTGCGGAGCTTCCGGGGGGGCTGGTTCTGGTCGGAGAGGATGAGGTAGACGACCTCGTCGAACGCGTTCCCGCCGAGGGGGTAGCGGGGGTTCCGCTCGAGGACGATCTTCACGCCCGACTCGTAGTCCGTCATCTGGTACGGACCGCAGCCGATCGCGAGCTTGTACCAGTGGTCCTGGAACTTCTGCCCGATGATGGCGTCGTCGTACCGTTCGCCGGTCTCGTCGAAGGCGTAGAGGAACTCGGGGTAGGCGAGCAGGGACGGGATCGCGATGTCCTTCTGGCTGAAGAGCTTCTTCCCGAACTTGATCTCGAACGTGTAGTCGTCGACCGCCTTGTAGTACTCCATCTCCTCGTAGTAGGAGCGGAGCGGGGCGCAGCCGGTGACCTGCGCGTTCATGCACATGTCCATCATGAAGACGACGTCGTGCGCGGTGACCTTGTGGTCGCCCTTCAGCCAGTCGAAGCCGCCGCCGGCGTAGTCGACCAGCGGGGACTGCCACCAGAAGTCCTCGCGGAGCTTGAAGACCCAGGTGTGGCCGTCGTCCGGCGTGGTCATCGAGTAGGCGAACTCGGGGCCCCACTTCGACGTGTCCGCCTTGTGGCGCCGGATGAGGCGCGGGGTCACGAACTCGTGGACCTCGGTGACGTCGGAGCCGTTCTCGGCGAGGACGTTGAAGCCCTTGGGGTCGCTCCCGAAGTGGAGGAAGAGCGTCCCCCCCGGCTTCGCGTCGCCGGGGAGCCAGGGGACGGTGTCCCGCTCGAGCTGGTTCGCCGGGTCCTGCAGCGCGGCGACCACGTAGTCGGGCTCCGGGGCGCCCCAGATGCCGCCCGTCCTGCGCGGCGAGTCGGCGGCGGGGGCGGACAGGGCGCCGGACTCGATGTTGGACTCGATCGCCTCGAGCCGCTCGGAGACCGCGATGAGGCGCTTCTCGGTGCGGTTCATCTGCCACACGTTGATCACCGTGACGACCAGCAGGATGGTCACCAGGGCGATGCCCGCGATGCTGCTCAGGAATCCTCGCTTCATGGGCTCCTCGGGACGGGAGAAGGACGCACCCTAAACGAATCGTGGTGAGAATGCAGGAGGGGAGTGGAGGGGGGGATCTCTCGCAGCGATCGCAGCGAGCAGCGATCGCAGCGGGGGTGATCTGGGCGGGGGGATCGTCAGATGCCGGGGCGTTCG
>CAYFOA010000123.1:0-22352 GCA_964344575.1 uncultured Rickettsiales bacterium
CGTCCGTCTTCGCGGAGCGCGCCGGCGGGCTGATCGTCTACGCCCTGCCCGACGCGTCGGACCTGTCCGTCATCCTCGGGAAGGAGACGATGGACGCCCCGGGCGAGTACGAGATCACCGTGGTGGGGTACGTGGGCCCGTTCGACGTGGTGGTCGTGGCGGACGAGGACGCCAACCACTTCATCGAGAACGGCGACGTCCTCCGCCAGTACGCGTTCAACCCGCTGGCGGCGGCGGGGAACCCGCTGGACGACGTCAACCTGATCATCGACCTCGCCCCGCGGCCCGGCGGCGGGGGCGGCGGCGGCGGCTGCGACAGCGACACGATCTCCGGCAACGTCGTGCTCGACGGCATCCCCGACGGCGCCATCGGCGTCTCCACCAACAACGCCGCCCTGACCGCGTCGTGGCACGAGACCTCGATCCCGAGCGCCGGCCCCTACGCGATCGCCGAGTGCATCAGCCGCGGCGAGACGGCCCTGCTCGGCTACCTCGACGCCGACGCCAACGGCTACTTCGAGCCGTCCGACCCGATCGGGAGCGCGGCCGCCAACCCGGTCCAGCTCGGGCTCGGCGACGTCAGCGGCGTGACGATCACCATCCCCGACGGCACCTCGGCGCCCACCCCGCCGGCCTACGTCGGCATCACGGGGACGGTGTCGTACGACGCGTTCAGCACCGGCGACATCCTCGTCAACGCGAGCCACGTCACCACCGACGGCTACCTCTTCAGCACGGTCACGCTGGCCGCCCCGGGCGCGTTCGCGCTCCTCGCCCCGGCCAACACCGACGGCGTGCTCGTCTGGGCCGTGCTCGACGAGGACGGCGACGGGGTGGCGGATCCGTCCACGGATCCGTCGGACGCCTCGGGCCCGCACGACAGCGGCAACGGCCTCAGCGGCATCGACCTGGAGCTCGGCCCCGCCGCGCCCGGCTCGATCAGCGGCACGGTGACCTACGACGGCCCCCTCACCCCCGGCGAGTCGCTCCACCTCGGCGTGTTCGCGACCGAGACCTACGACCCCGCGGACGGCCCCCCGGTCGGCTTCACCGAGATCCTCAACCCGGGCTACCCGCAGGCCTTCAGCTTCACCGACCTGCCGTCGGGCACGTACTGGGTGGGCGGCTACCACGACCTCGGCGGGGACGACCCGTTCAGCGCCGGCCCCGAGGACCCCGAGGGCCAGATCGGCCCGATCCTGCTGTCGCCCGGCGAGAACATGGGCGGCGTCTCGATCGAGCTGACGATCGGCTCGCCCTAGGCTAGGGCGCGGGCTCCACCAGGACCTCGTCCCCGACCGCGATCTCGCCCCCCGCCACGCAGCGGAAGTACACGCCGCGGAGGTGCGCGGCGCGGCGCTCGGGCGCGCTGATGAAGCGGAGGGCCTCGGCGCCGAAGCGGGCCGCGTAGAGCTTGCAGCCGTTGTGGGGCTTGGGGGTGACGACGAAGCGCGCCGTCCCGATCATCACCGTCGTGCCCGCGGGGAGGTGGTCCTCGCTGAGATCGAGATCGACGGACAGGTTGTCGCCGAAGAGCGAGATCGGCTGCCCGTTGGCGATCATCGTCGCGACCGCGTGGTTCATCACGGCGATCTGCGCCTCCGGCAGCGGCTCCTCGTGCTCCGCCCACCGGTCCCCGGGGACGCCGCCCTCGGGGGTCACCCGCACGCGCGCGCGGCAGAGGCGCATGCGGTCGGCGCGGCGGGCCATCACGAAGCGGAGGCGGCCGACGCCGCGCGGCGGGGACGGCAGCGCCGCGTAGCGGGCGGCGAGCTCCTGGGGGGTGGGGGGGGGGGACGGGGGGGGGGGGGGGACGGGCGTCGGGGTCATCCGGTGAGCAGCTCCAGCAGGCGGTCGGCGAGACGGCCCGGGAGGCGGTGCAGCAGCAGCCGCGCGATCTTCGCGTGCACCCCGGGGTCGTAGCGGAGCCTGGGAGTGGGCGCGGTCAGCGCGTGTTCAATCGCCAGGCTCACCGCCCGCGCGGGGATGCGCCGGCCGCGGTTGCTCTCGGCGCCCTTCCGGAAGGCCGCGATCGCGTCCGCGTACTGCGATCGCGCGGCGTCGTCGAGGTGCGCCAGGTAGTCGCGATCCCAGACCTCCGTGTCCACCGGCCCCGGCGCCACGACCGAGACCTCGATCCCCCACGGCTTCAGCTCCCGGCGCTGCGCCTCCGCCACCGCCTCCAGCGCCGCCTTCGACGCGCAGTACGGACCCATCAGCGGCGTCGCGAACCCGGCCGCCGACGAACCGACGTGGACGAGGCGGCCGCCGCCCTCCCGGAGCGCGGGCAGGAACGCCGCCGAGGTCGCGACGACGCCGAAGACGTTGACGTCGAACACGCGCCGGACGTCGTCGACCGGCAGCCGCTCCAGCGGCCCGGCCACGTTCAGCGCGGCGTTGTTCACCAGCCCGTGCAGCTCGCCCCCGACGGCGTCGACCGCCGCCGCGATCGAGGCGGAGTCCGTCACGTCCAAGACGAGGGGGGTGACGTTCGCCGTCTCCGGCCACGCCGCCCGCTCGGCCTCGTCCCGCGTCCCCGCGAACACCCGCCAGCCCTGCGCGGCCAGGTACAGCGCGCAGTCCCGGCCGATGCCGGTGCCCGCGCCGGTGATCACCACGGTGTGCACGGCTGCAATGTAGCCCCGGAGCCCGCGAGCGTCCGCGCCGGGGCCGCAACGTAAGCGGTTCGTAAACCTCGGAACACGGAGCGCTCCGACGTGTCCGAAGGGACCGATGCGCCCCGCTCCCCTCGCGCTGCTGGCCGCGGCTTCCTGCCTCGCCGTCCCCGGGTTCGCCTCGGGCGAAGACCTCGTCACCGTCGACCTCGACACCTGGCTCGCCATGCAGCCCGTCGTCGAGGAGCCCGAGCCCGAGCTCCTCCCCGGACCGCACCTGGCGTCGCGCACCATCGACGTCGTCGCCACCGCCGGCGGGCTCGTCGAGATCGTCGCCACCTTCGACTTCGACACCTGGGAGCCCGGCTGGCTGGAGGCGCGGCTCTTCGAGCAGACGTTCTCCGACGTCGTCGTGCTCCAGGACGGCGGGCCCGCCGCGTGGGACGTCGTCGACGGCGCCATCGTCGCCACCGATTACGTCGACGGACCCACCACCTTCACCGTCCGCGCCACCGTCGAGCAGAACCTCGAGCAGCGCCCGCTGATGCTCCACGCCCGCGCCGCCGCCGCCCGGGCCGTCCTCAACGTCTCCCTCCCGGACGGCTTCGACCCCGTCGTCACGGGCTCCCCCGCCGTCTCCCTCGGCGCCGACGGCGTCGTCCACCGCTACGCCGCCCACGGCGCCGTCTCCGTGCGCGCCGAGCCGTCCGCCACCACGGCCGCCGACCGGACCGACGTCGTCGGCGAGGTCGGCCTCGGCCTCACCGTCGGCGACTCCACCCTCAGCGGGCGCGCCAGGCTCCGGTGGCTCGTCCTCAGCGGCAGCCTCGACCGCGTCTCGTTCACCGTCTCCGACGCCGGCGCCGACCTCGCGATCACCGGCGACGCCGCCGGCGAGATCACCCGCTCCGGCGACCGCGTCACCGTCCTCCTCAACGCCCCCGCCCGCGACCTCGTCGAGCTCGACCTCGCCTGGACCTCCGCCCTCCCCGACGGCGGCGAGGGGCAGGTCCCCGTCCCCGCTGTCCGCCTCGACGGCGCCCGCCGCGCCGTCGCCACGCTGCAGCTCGCCCGCGACGGCGAGTGGGAGGCCCTCCCCGCCCTGCGCGGCTGGAAGGGGACGTCCTCCGCCGCCCTCCCGTCGTGGGGACGAGGCCTCGTCGCCGGCACCCCCACCGCCGCCTTCGAGGACCCCGCCCGCTCCGACCGCGGCGGCGCCCTCGCCCTGCTCCGCTTCGAGCCCGTCTCCGGCCCCCCCGTCGTCGTCGACGTCGCCGACTACCTCGTCGCCACCACCGCCGACGGCCGCGCGCTGGTCCGCGCCCGCTACGAGGTCCTCAACGAGACCGCCTCGCACCTCGACGTCGAGCTCCCCCTCGGCGCCACGCCGCTCGCCGTCCGCGTCGCCGGCGAGACCGCCCCCTTCACCCGCGTCACCCCCGCCGACGACCGCTTCGAGGCCCGCACCCGCGGCGACGTCATCCGCATCCCCATCCCCCGCTCCGTCGAGACCGTCGAGGGCGGCATCACCTTCCCCGTCGAGCTCGCCTGGCTCCACGAGGGCGAGCCGTGGGAGCGCCGCGTCGAGCGCGCGCTCCCCCTCGCCCGGATCGAGGCCCCCGTGGCCGTCGCCCGCGTCACCGTCCACCTCCCCCCCGGCTACACCGAGCGGACCCGCGGCGGACCCGCCGCCGCCCGCGTTTCCGTCTTCTCCGAGGGCGAGGGGATCGCCTACGGCTACAAGGTCACCGACGACGAGGCCGCCCGCGACAAGGCCGACGAGGCCGACCTGCTCTTCCAGTCCGCCGTCGGCTCGTGGATGGACAACGAGTTCGACGACGCGCAGGCCGCGTTGGACGAGCTCGCCGCCCTCGGCGCGTCGAACGACAACGTCGTCCGGCTCCAGTCCAACCTCGACCTCGTCACCGAGCGGGGCGACGAGCCGGACGCCGACGAGGACGGCGACGCCTTCGACTACGACGAGGCCCCCACCGCCTCGGCCGGCGAGGCCATGAAGCGCCGCGTCCGCGAGCAGGCCGCCGCCCGCTCCGCCGACGAGCGCCGCGCCTACGAGGAGGTCACCCGCCGCGCCGCCGAGAAGGAGCGGGCGGGCGACTACGAGGGCGCCGAGGAGGACTACCGGCAGGCGCTCGAGCTCGGCGGCAAGCTCGCGGGCCTCGAGCAGGAGGAGTCCTCCGAGGTCGAGGACGCCAACCGCCGCCTCAGCACCAAGCTCGTCGTCGTCGGCAAGAAGAAGAAGTCCAAGGCCGAGCGGCAGCGCAAGATCGCCGCGCTCGTCCCCGAGGACGGCGCGCCCAGCCGTCACAGCGTCGACACCGTCCGCTCCGAGCCCGCCTCCAGCTACACGCGGGAGCGGAACGGCACCGGCTCCATCTACTCCGGCGAGGCCATCGGCGGCTACGGCCGGGGCGCGTCCGGCATGGGCGCCTCCGGCTACGGCGCCGGCGGGGGTTACTACGGCGGCCGCAGCAGCGGCCTGAACTTCGAGGCGACCGTCATCGAAGGCGCCGTCGCCAAGCCCGGCATCGACCCCCTCGTCGTCGCCGCCGCCCACCGCTCCGTGCTCGTCCCCCGTGTCGGCGAGCCCGTCTTCTTCCAACAGCTCCTGCTCGCGTCCGGCGGCACCCCCGAGGTGACGCTGCGTGCGAAGCGTCTCCCCGAGAGGTAATCGCCATGTCCCGCACCCCCCTCCTCCTCGTCCTCGCCGCGGCCCTCGCGCTGCCGAGCCTCGCCTCGGCCACGTCGGAGCGCGACCAGGTCGTCGTCTCCCTCGCCGAGTTCCTCAAGCTCTACGAGCAGACCCGCGAACCCCCCGAGCAGCCGCCGGAGACGTCCCCCCGCGACTACACCATCTCCGGCGCGGCCTACGACGGCGAGGTCCTCTTCGACGACGGCGAGCCCACCTCCGCGGTCTTCGACGGCACCATCTCGGTCGAGGTCCTCAAGGACAAGGGCTGGGTCCAGGTGCCGATCCTCCCCGCGACGGTCGCCGTCCGCTCCATCGAGGTCGGCGGCAAGGACGCCCCCGTCTGGTCCGACGGCGCGTGGCTCTACCTCGTGACCGACCGGCACGGCAGCTTCGACGTCGACGTCTCCTTCGGCACGTCCGTCTTCGTCGCCGAGGGGCGCAGCAGCCTCGCGTTCCAGCCGATCCCGGCAGGCTCGCTCTCCGTCACCCTCCGCGTCCCCGCAGACGAGGCGCTGGACTTCACCGTCAGCAACGCCCAGCTCAAGTCCGACCGGACCGAGCGCGGCATGCGGATCGTCGAGGCCGTCCTCCCCGGCAACCAGTCGGTCGCCGTCTCCTGGCAGCGCGAGATCCCCGAGTCCCCCGTCGACGAGCAGGCCCGCGTCTACGCCGAGGTCTACTCCCTCGTCGGGCTCGGCGACGGCCTCATGCAGCAGCGCACCACCGTCGCCTACACCATCCTCCAGGCCGGCCTGGAGCAGCTCCAGGTCGCCGTCCCCGAGGGCGTCACCCTGGTCGACGTCACCGGCAGCGGCATCCGCGACTGGAAGCAGGCGGACGACGGCACGCTGACCGTCGACCTCAACTTCGCCGCCGAGGGTGCCTACACCCTCGGCCTCGTCCTCGAGCAGGCCATCGGCGAAGGCAACGTCGAGGTCTCCGCCCCCATCCCCCAGCCGATCGGCGTGGACCGCTCCAAGGGCTGGGTCGGCGTCGAGGCCCGCGGGACCCTCGAGATCGCGGCCGGCGGCGCCGAGGGCGTCACCCCCATCGACGTCCGCATGCTCCCCGGCGCCATCCTCGGCGTGACCTCCAACCCGATCCTGCTCGCCTACAAGTACCTCGGCGACGGCGCCACGCTCCCCCTCCAGGTCACCCAGCACGAGGACGTCGACGTCCTCGTGACGCTGCTCGACCGGGCCACCGCGACGACCATGTTCACCACCGACGGCCGCCGCCTCACCTCGATCACCTACCGCGTCCGCAACAACCGCAAGCAGTTCCTCCGCCTCGCGCTCCCCGAGGGCGCCGAGCTGTGGTCCGCGCAGGTGGCCGGCCGCTCCGTGCAGCCCGCCCGCGCCGCCGACGGCCGCATCCTGATCCCCCTGGTCCGCTCCCAGGCGTCCGGCGGCGCGCTCGCCGACTTCGAGGTCGGGCTCGTCTACGTCGAGGACGGCCAGGCCCCGGCGAAGACCGGCAAGGGCAGCTTCCGGGCGACGATGCCGCAGGCGGACGTCCCCGTGACGTACGTCTCGTGGACCGTCTACGCGCCGTGGCAGGCGAAGATCAAGAAGAAGTCCCACGACGGCAGCCTCCGCCACGTCCACGGCCTCTCGCAGCCCTACACGGGCGCCGACATGGGGGCCATCACCAACGCCCCCGCCGGCTACGACGTCGCCCGCGGCGCCCAGACGCAGGCGGGCCACGGCGGCCTCGGCGGCGGCGCGGTCCCCGTCGCGGTGTCGGTCCCCCTGGAGGGCCGCCCCATCCACTTCGAGAAGCTGCTCGCCCTCGGCGAGGAGCTGTGGGTCGGCTTCGACTACCGCGGCCTCAAGTAGGACAGTAGGAACCAGTCGCGTCCCGCCGTAAAGTGCGGGGCATGCGCGCGCGACCCTTCGTCCTCGTAGCCCTCCTCCTCGCCCTCCCCGCCACCGCGTCGGCCATCGACGTGGCGGTGTACGGCGCCCCCGCCAGCGGGTCGTGGAACACCGACGTCGTCAACAAGCTGACCGCCACCGGTGCGTTCGACTCGGTCACCGGCGTCCTCGTCAGCAGCTCGACGCCGACGCTGTCGGACATGCTCCAGTACGACGCGATCCTCGTGTACAGCGACACGTCGTTCAACAACGGCATCACCCTGGGCGACCGGCTCGCCGACTACATGGACGCCGGCGGCGGCGTCGTCGTCAGCACCTTCTGCTACTACGGGACGTCGGCGGGGCTCAGCCTCCGGGGCCGCATCCGGAACGACAACTACCTCCCCTTCGACGGCTCCGGGCAGAGCCAGGGGTCGCCGCTGACGATGTCCGTGCTCGACCCGTCGCACGAGATCCTCGACGGGGTGAACTCCTTCCACGGGGGCAGCAGCAGCTACCGGAACAACGTCACGTTCCACGCCGGCGTCGACCAGATCGCGAACTGGTCCAACGGCGTCCCCCTCATCGCCGCGTGGAGCCCGCCGGCGTCGGACGGGACCATCGCGGGGCTCAACTTCTACCCCCCGTCGCAGGACGCCCGGTCCGACTTCTGGCAGACGTCGTCCGACGGCGCGCTCATCATGGCCAACGCCCTGACCTACGTCGGCGGCGTCCCCCCCGAGGCCGACGCGGGCGGGCCGTACGTCGTCGACGAGGGGACCGCCGCGGGGCTCGACGCGTCCGCCTCGACCGACGCCAACAACGACATCGTCTCCTACGAGTGGGACTGCACCGACGACGGCGTCTACGACTACTCGACCACCGCGACCATCAGCTTCGGCTGCACCTACGGCGACCAGCAGACCCACACCGTCCGCCTCCTCGTGACCGACTCCCAGGGCAACACGTCCGAGGACACCGCCACCGTCACGGTCGTCAACGTGGCGCCGGTGATCGTCTCGATGGGCATCCCCACGGACGGCAACGAGGAGGTCCCCGTCACCCTGACGGCGACGACGTACGACATCGCCGAGGACACGGTGACCTACGTCTGGGACTTCGGCGACGGCTCCCCGGCCGTCACGGGCGGCGCGTCCGAGCAGCACACGTACGCCGACGACGGCACGTACACGATCACGCTGACGGTGAACGACGAGGACGGCGGCACGTCCGCGCCGGAGACCGACTCGATCACCATCGGCAACCTCGCCCCGACGATCACCGACATGACCGTGGAGGACGGCCTCGAGGCGAGCCCCGTCAACTTCTCCGGCTCGGCGACGGACGTGGCCGCCGACACGGTGTCCTACGAGTGGACGTTCGGGGACGGCTCCCCCGCGGTCGCGGGCGCGTCCGTGTCCCACACCTACGACGACGACGGCGTCTACAGCGTGACCCTGTCGGCGACCGACGAGGACGGCGGCCTGGCGACCCAGGTGGCGAGCGTCACCATCGGCAACGTCGACCCCGTGCTCGTCTCGATCAACCCGCCGTCGCCCGCCAACGAGGGCGGCCTCCTCACCTTCAGCGCGACCGCCACCGACGTCAGCGCCCCCGACGAGGCGGGCCTGACGTTCACGTGGGACTGGGGCGACGGCGGGCCGACGTCCACCGGCTCGCCCATCACCCACAGCTACCCCGACGGCCCCGCGACCTACACGATCACGGTCACCGTCGCCGACGACGAGGGCGGCACCGACGGCGGCGCGATCGACGTCGACATCGTCAACGTCGACCCCACCATCGGCAGCTCGCCGCCGGTCTTCGCCCTCGAGGGGCAGGTCTACAGCTACTCCCCCGTGGCCAGCGACCCCGGCGACGAGTCGTTCACGTGGACGCTGCTCGACGGGCCGTCCTCGATGAGCGTCGACTACGGCAGCGGCGACGTCACCTGGACGCCGACCTACGCCGAGGCGCTGGTGGGGACGGCGGACGTCGAGATCCGGGTCAGCGACGGCGACGGCGGCTTCGGCGAGCAGTCCTGGACGATCACCGTCAGCACCGCCGACACCGACGGCGACGGCATGCCCGACGGCTGGGAGGACGAGTACGGCCTCGATCCGAACGATCCCAACGACGCGCTCCTCGACCCCGACGGCGACGGCATCAACAACGTCTCCGAGTTCACGGGGGGCACCGACCCGCTCTCCTTCGACGGCCCCACCGAGCCGCTGAACCTCGACCCCGCCGACGGCGACCAGGTGACGACGCTCCTGCCCGACGTCGTCTTCCAGAACGCCACCGACCCGCAGGGGGACCCGATCGCGTACGAGGTCGAGATCCACGACAACGACACGCTGACCTCGCTGGTGACCGAGACGGTCGGCCTCGCCGAGGACCCCGCCGGCGCGACCACGTGGACGGTGGACGTCGAGCTGACGGAGAACACCTGGTACCACTGGCAGGCGCGCGGGCACGACGGCACCGTCAACGGCCCCTTCGGCGACGCGACCGCTTTCTTCGTCAACGAGGTCGAGGAGGCGCCCGAGATCCCGACGGCGCTCTTCCCCGTGGACGGCGAGGTGCTCGCGCTGCCGCTGACCGAGGCGTTCGCGGAGTGGACCGACAGCGAGGACCCCGAGGGCGGCCCGGTCCACTACCACGTCCGCATCTGGGACGAGTCCGGCACGACGCTCGTCGGCGAAGGGACCGCCGGGCTCGAGGACGAGGAGGCCCGCTTCTCGTGGGTCATCGACGTCTCCCTGGAGGAGAACACCTGGTACCTGTGGGACGTCGCCGCGCTCGACGAGCTCCTCAACAGCAGCGAGTACTGCGAGGCCGAGCTGTTCTTCTTCAGCACCGAGAACGAGGCCCCCGAGGGGCTGGCGTGGGTGGAGCCGGAGGACGGCGAGGACGCCAACCGGACGCCGGAGCTGGTGGTGACCGAGGCGGTCGACCCCGAGGGGACGGACCTCCAGTACCGGTACGAGCTGGACACGGTCGACACGTTCGACTCGCCCGACTTCCTCACCCGGACCGAGGTGGGGACGGGCACGGGGACGGTGACGTGGGACCTCGCGGCGACGGACGACGAGCTCCTCGAGGACGCGCTCATCTACGCGCGGGTGCGGGCGACAGACGGCGACGGCGTCAACTCGCCGTGGGAGTCGATCACGTTCGTGGCGCGGGGCGAGAACGACCCCCCCAGCGTCCCCGAGCTCGTGCTCCCCGAGGACGACACGGTGTGGGAGTTCGACTACGCGCCGGAGCTCGTCGTGAACAACTCGACGGACCCCGACAGCGAGGTGATCACGTACGACTTCGCGGTCTACGCGGACGCGGAGCAGACGGAGCTGCTGGGTGAGCTGCTCGCCGTCGCGGAGGACGACTCCGGGGCGACGACGGTGGCCTACCCCGAGGCGATCGAGCGGTTCGGCGACCACTACTGGACGGCCCGCGCCGTCGACGACCTCGGCGCCGCGAGCGACTGGGCGGACCCGTTCCTCATCCGGTTCCCCGAGGACGGCGGGCCGGAGGTCGGCGACGACGACGACAGCGCGGACGACGACGACGACGGCGGCGGGGGCACGGGCTGCTCCTGTGCGAGCTCCGTGGTCGCGGGCGCGGCCGGCGGCGCGGGGGCATGGGCGCTGTCGATGCTGCTCCTGGGCGCGGGGGCGGGCGCGCGACGCCGCCGCCGGTGATCGTCGACGCCTGGGTCCAGCACCCCACCCCGTCGTTCCTCGCGGACCCGATGTTCGCGTCGCTGCGGCGCTGGACGGGGGCGGACGGGCCGCTCCAGATCCCGGAGATCCCGCCGGCGCTGACGCTGGGCGCGCTGGAGGCGGCGGGCGTGGACCGGGCGTTGGTGTCGGCGTGGTGGGGGCCGCAGGGGCCGCTCATCACCAACGACGAGGTGGCGGCGCTGGTGGCGGCGTCGGACGGGCGGCTCCACGGCGTCGCCAGCGTCGACCTGTTCGACCCGATGGGCGCCGTCCGCGAGCTGCGCCGGTGCGTGAGCGAGCTCGGCTTCGTCGCCGTCCGCCAGCTCCCCTGGCTGTGGGGCCTGCCCCCGAACGACCGCCGCTACTACCCGCTGTACGCGGCCTGCGTGGACCTCGGCGTCCCGTTCTGCACCCAGGTCGGCCACGCCGGCCCGCTCAAGCCGTCCGACCCGGGCCGCCCGATCCCGTACCTCGACGAGGTCTGCTGCGAGTTCCCCGAGCTCGTCGTCGTCGGCGGCCACCTCGGCTACCCGTGGACGCAGGAGACGATCAGCCTCGCCCGAAAGTACGAGAACTTCTGGATCGACACGTCCGCGTGGAAGCCGAAGCGGTTCCCGCCGGACTTCGTCGACTGGATGCGCCGCAGCGGCTGCACCAAGGTGATGTTCGGGTCGAACTGGCCGATGATCCCGCCCGCCGACGCCCTCGCCCAGGTGGCCGACCTCGAGCTCGACGACGAGGCGAAGGCGCGCTTCCTCGGCGGAAATGCGGCTGCCGTGTTCGGACTGACCTGACCTAGGATGCGGCCGTGCGCCGCGTCCTCCTCGCCCTGACCGCTGCCCTGCTCGTGCTCCCGGCGTGCGAGCCGGCCCCCGATCCCGTCGACGTCGCCATCGACCCGGCGTGCGAGTGGTCCAACCCGGTCCACTGCCTGCTGCCGTGGCCGTCCGACCGGTGGCTGGCCGGCGGGAAGCTCCAGTACGACGGGGACGTCTTCCCCACCAACATCGACGGCGACGTCTTCGACCCGGAGCCGTACGCCCGCTTCGACGGGTTCTCGCCCGCCGCGCACATGCTCACGATGTTCGAGAAGGCCGTCGACGTCTCCAACCTCGCCTGGATCGACGAGTACGGCGAGTCGGTGCTCGACGAGTCCCCCACGGTGATCGTCGACCTCGCCAGCGGCGACCGGATCGCGCACTTCGCCGAGGTCGACTCCCGCGCGGGGGAGGACTTCGGCGCCATCTTCGAGCACCCCCCGACGCTGCTCTACCTCCACCCCGCGCAGCGCCTCCAGGAGGGCCGCACGTACGGCGTCGCCCTGAGGAACATCCGGCTCGTGGACGGCACCGACGCCGAGGCGACGCGGCCGTTCGCGGTGCTGCGGGACGGGACGCCGACGACGTCCGACGTCATCGAGGCGGCGCGGCCGCGCTACGAGGAGCTGTTCGAGGGGCTGGAGGCAGCCGGGATCGCGCGGGAGGACCTCGTCCAGGCGTGGTCGTTCACCACGGCGACGGGCGACTCGATCCGGGGCGACCTGCTGCACATCCGCGAGGACGCCCTGGCGCGGGTCCCCCTCGGGTCGGGCGACTGCACGGTCACGTCCGTCGCCGAGGCGCCCGACTCCCGCACCGCGCGCCGGGTCGAGGGGACCTTCAAGGCGCCGCTGTACATGGACGCGGACGCGACCGCGAGCCGGCTCGTCCGCGACGACGACGGCCTCCCCGAGTTCCAGGGCTGGGCCGACGTCCCCTTCGTCGTCAACGTCCCCAACTCCCTCGCCGAGGCGGGCGACGGCCGCATGATCCAGTTCGGCCACGGCCTGATGGGGAGCGCCGAGGACGAGATGTCCGACGGCTTCGTCCCCCAGTTCGGCGACGACCACGAGTCCGTGATGGTGGGGACGGACTGGCAGGGGATGTCGCGGGACGACCTGACGACGGTGGCGTCGGCGCTGTCCGACCTCAGCAAGTTCCCCCAGGTGGGGGAGCGGCTGATGCAGGGGATGGTCGGCGAGTGGTCGCTGACGCGGGCGTTCCAGGGGGCCTGCCGCGAGCTGCCGGACCTCCTCGCGGACGACGGCACCCCGGTGATCCGCGCGGACGAGGTCTACTTCATGGGCATCAGCCAGGGCGGCATCCTCGGGGGGACGTTCATGGCGACGACGCCGGACATCGAGCGGGGGACGCTGATCGTCGGCGCGATGGACTTCCCCTTCGTGATGACGCGGTCGCTGAACTGGGCCGACTACGAGCTGATCCTGCGCGCCTGGTACGACGACCGGGTCGAGCGCGAGATCCTGGTCTTCGTGATGAGCAGCCTGTGGGACCAGGCCGAGCCGAACGCGTGGCTCCCCGGCGTCCTGGACACGAAGAAGATCCTCTACCAGGTGGCCGAGGGGGACCTCCAGGTGCAGACGATCGCGGCGGACCGGGCGGTCCGGACGATGGGCATGCCGCTGCTCGCGCCCGCGCTCCGGCCGGTGTGGGGCGTCCCGGAGGTCGAGGGACCGCTGGACAGCGCCTACGTCTACTACGACCTCGGCGGCCCCTACCCCCCCATCGAGAACCAGGTCCCCGACGACATCAACAACAACCACAACGCCCAGCGCGGCGTGCGCGCGGCGCAGGACCAGATCGACCTCTTCTTCCAGCCCGACGGCCGCATCGAGCACGTCTGCGACGGCCCCTGCGACCCCGAGTAGCGCGGACTTGACAGGGGGAACCCTGCACCGTACATATTCCGTACAAGGAGACTCGTCCATGCCGCGAACCGCCCGCATCGAGCTGCGCGCCGATCCCGAGCGGGAGCAGCGCATCCGCTTCGCCGCGGAGCTCAACCACCAGTCGCTCAGCTCGTTCGTGCTCGACGCCGCCGCGGCGCGGGCCGAGCAGGTGATCGCGGCGGCGTCGGCGACCGTGGTCCCGTCGGAGTTCTTCGACGAGCTCTGGGCGGCCCTCGACGCGCCGCCGTCGCCGAACGAGGCCCTGGCGAAGCGCGCCCGGAGCCCCCGAGCCGTCGAGCAGAAGTAGGGCGTTGACGGCCTTCACGTCGGAGCGCCTCGGGGCGGGCCACGACCTCTCCGGATTCGCGTCCGGGGTCGACGTCCTCGACTCCTGGCTGCGGGATCACGCGGCGCACGCGCAGCGGATGCGGACGGCCCAGACCTTCGTGTGGCACGCCGGTGACGGCCGCGCCGTCGCTTTCTTCAGCCTGGCCGCCCACCTCGTCGCCCGCGCCGATCTCCCGCCGCGGGTGGGCCGGGGATCCCCGGACGCGATCCCCGCGATCCTGCTCGCCCGGCTCGCGCTGGACCGCTCCCTCCACGGCCGCGGCCTCGGGGGTGAGCTCCTCTGGGACGCCCTGACCCGAGCGTGCGCCGCGTCGGAGATCGCGGCCGCGCGCGTCGTGGTGGTCGACGCCATCGACCGCCGCGCCGCGGCCTTCTACGAGCACCACGGCTTCCGACCCGTCCCCGGCAACCCGAACCGCCTGGTCCAGAAGGTAAGCGACATCGCCGCCGCCCTCGGCGGTTGAGGCCGGGGCGCGACGCGACGATCATCCTCCTGTGCGCCTGCCCGCCGGCGACGCGAGATCGGCGGCGGGCTGCTCGCAACGGGTCTGCCGGTCGGGGGGATCTGCTCGGCGGGACCTCCCCACTTCCCGGGAGAGCAATCCGTCGGCCACCGCGTCCTCGCCAGCGGCGACGCCTCACCGGGGGGAGAAGAGGAAGGTGGGAAGGTGGGAAGGTGGGAATCCTGCTTCCCCCCTTCCCCGCTTCCCCCCTTCCCAATCCCCAGTCCCAAGGCGTCGCCGAGGACGAGGACCATCTCCCCGACGCATCGCTGCGACGGGAAGTGGCGAGCCGCGGCGTGAGTACCCCGCCGCTGCCAACCCTCCCGAGCAGACCGCCGCAGCACCCGCGGCGATCGGTTCTCAGGAGCTGATCAACTCCCTCGCGTCTGTTCCTCGTCCAGCGACCGAGCTGCCGGGAGGCAGTAGGGCCCCTACAGGTAGCGCCCGTAGGCCTCGATCCGGCCCCGCAGGCGGGCCGCGAGGTGGTCGCTGGCGTCGCCGAGGAGGTCGAGGATGGCCTGGGCCTCGTCGCGGTACGACGCGCGCTTCGCCGACGTCCAGAAGTGCGGCGGGGGGGCCATGTTGGTGACGCGGTCGGCCAGCTTGACCATCCGGATCTCGCGGCGGCATTCGTCGATCCGGCGGAGCGAGTCGGCGAGCGCCTCGTCCCGACCCAGGTCCTCCCGCTTGCTCAGCGCGTCCACCCCCGCCGCCACCTCCGGGCCGAACAGGGCGGCCACCTCCGCGAGGGTCACGGGCGTGTCCTCGACCACGTCGTGGAGCAGCGCGCACTGGACCGCGAGGTCGGCGTCGTCCGCGCCCTCCCGCTCGATCGCCGCGATCGTCTCGGCCGCGACCAGCGTGACGTGGACGACGTACGGGAGGTCGCTCCCCTTGACCGTCTGCCCGCCGTGGGCGGTCGCCGCGAACCGGAGCGCGTCGTCGTATTTCTGGGGGTCGAAACTCACTCCGTGAGGAGTACCACGTCGTCGCCCCACTGCGCCGCTGCGAGGGTCTGCTCGGTCACTTCGCCGGTGGGCCAGCGGACCGTCACGAGGACGTCCTCGTCGCACCCCTCGAAGGCGACGTGGAGCACCGGGCTGCCCGCGCTGAGCACCGACGCGCCCTGGTTGCGGACCCGCGCCTGCCGCTCCCCGCACGCCTCGAAGGTGACGTGCGCGCCGAACGCGTCGGGGTTGGACGTCGTCCCCACGAGCTGCACCCGCAGCGGCGGGGGGCCGTCCTCCGACGCGCGCCCGAGGTTGCGGAAGACCCGGCTGCTGCTCCCCATCGAGTTGGCGACGACGATGTCGAGCCAGCCGTCCCCGTCGAGGTCGCCCCAGGCCGAGCCGAGCGCCGAGTCCTCGTCCGCCAGCCCGACCAGCTCCGCCGCCTCGCCGAACGCCGGCTGGCCGTCTCCCTGGGCGTGGAGGAAGAAGCGGTTGGCCTCGTTACGGGGGCGGACCGGCGTGTTCGGGTCGCCCGCGAGGAAGCCCGCGCCGTTGGCCACGAAGAGGTCCTCGTCCCCGTCGTGGTCGGCGTCGAAGAAGAACGTCCCCCACCCCGACGCGCCGCCGCGGGTGCCGATCCCCCACGCGTTGGCCACATCGAGGAAGGTCCCTCCCTCGTTCGACCACATCGCGTGATGGCCCCAGTTGGTGACGTAGAAGTCGACGAGGCCGTCGGCGTCGAGGTCGGCGACCGCGATCCCCATCGCGTGCGACACGTTCGAGACACCCGCCTCGACGGTCGCGTCGCGGAAGGTGAAGTCTCCCTCGTTCCGGAGCAGCTGGTCGACCTCGGGGGAGACGTCCTTGGCGAGGAACAGGTCGGGGAGGTCGTCGCCGTCGTAGTCCAGGAACGCGCCCCCCCAGGTCCGGCGGATGGGGGCGAGCGGGGACTCGGGGGTGCGGTCCTCGAACGTGCCGTCGCCGAGGTTCCGGAACAGGCCCGCCTGCTCGCCCTGGGTGGTCGTCAGCACGACGTCGGTCCAGCCGTCGCGGTCGATGTCCTCGACGAGCACGGAGCGCTGGTTGAACGTGTCCGCGAACCCCGCCTCCTCGACGTACACGAGGACGCCGTCGTCGTTGCGGAGGTAGCGGCTGGCGCCGAACTGGACCGTGACGACGAGGTCGGGGTCGCCGTCCCGGTCGAAGTCCGCGTAGCCGCAGCCCTGGCCGTCCCCCTCCGCGAACGCCTGGGCCTCGACGAGGGTGCCGTCGCCGGCGTTGAGGTAGAGGCGGTCGGCGCCGTTGCGGGCGAGGTAGACGTCGGGGCCGAGCTGCCCGTCGACGTCCACGACGCAGACGCCGTTGGCGAGCTCCTCCGCGAACCCGAGGTCCGTCGTGACCTCCTCGAACCCGGCGAAGTCGCCCAGGTCGACCTCGTCCGCGGGGCATCCGCAGAGCAGGGCGAGGGCAAGAATCGGGACGAGGGTCTTCATCGGGAGGCCGTTTCTATTCCAAACTGGGGCTCGCAGCAACGCAATGAGTACGACCACCCGAGCCCTGCTGATCGGTCTGACGGCGCTGCTGCTGGCGACGTCCGCGCAGGCCGGGGAGTACGGCTGGGTGCCGCCCCCGCCCCCGCCGCCGACCCCCCCGCTGGCCGGGCAGACCGTCGCGCCGACGATGGCCGAGCGCCGCGCCGGGGGCTTCATCCACCTCGCGTGGACCAAGTCGGTGCAGACGGCGTACCTGTCGATGCTGACCGCGCACGTGATCGCGGAGGCGAACGGGCGGGACGCGAGCAAGCTCCAGTTCCCGGAGACGCCGCTGATGGGGGGGCACGCGGCGGTGTTCGTGACCAGCCCGTGGGGGTACGCGCTGGCGATCGACGACGGTCGCCCCCACCGGCGGCACCTGGGGCTGGCGATCGGGCTGTACGAGGCGGCCGTCTACTCCGCCGGAGTCGGGGCGCTGAGCCTGCTGACGCGGCGGCTGTACCGGGCCAACGACTGCCATGTCCCCGATCCCGAAGCGCGCTGGTGCATCGACAACCCGCACCTCGCCACCACCCGGCCGCAGAGCGTCATCATGCTGACGACGACGCCGTTCCTGCTGGCGTTCGCGGTGCTCCACACGGCGGCGACGGCGCGGCTGCGGGTGCTGGAGAAGGCCGGCGTGATGGACGGGCCGGCGGGCGACGCGTACCGGGCGGTGTACGAGCTCCCCAAGCCGCGGGCGATGGTCCTCCCGACGGCGAACGGGGTCGCGATCGTGGGGATCTTCTAGGGGCTTCGGGGGATCAGTCGAAGGTGATCTCGCCCGTGATCTTCAGCGACGGCGGCGGTCCGTCGAGGTCGACGGGGTAGCGGAGGACGCGCGCCTCCTGCACCCAGCCGTAGCGCTCGAAGATGCCCTCCATGCCCTCGGCGGTCTGCGTCGTCATGTAGTCGCAGCCGTTCCGGTGGGCGTCGTCCATGGCCGACATCACGAGCGCGGCGGCGGCCCCTCGACCGCGGTGGCCGGGGTGGACGTAGAGGTCCCCGAGGAGGGCGAACGGCTTCATCTTGATGGTCGAGAACCCGAACGTCAGCGAGACGACGCCGACGACGCGGTCCTCCTCCAGCGCCATGTAGTAGCGGACGCGGCCGGACTTGATGGCGTTCTCGAGGGCGTCGAAGGCCTCCTTGTCGGGCATGCCCACGCCTTGCTCGACGAAGACCTGGCTGAGCAGCTGGAGGAACCCGGGATCCCGGATCGACGTCGCCGTACAGATCTCGAACATCCGCGGGATCATACAGAGATCACGCCCGTGTGATTGAATGCGCGGCCATGCGCGCAGTGCGGTTCCACGAGCAGGGTCCCCCGTCGGTGTTGCGGGTGGACGAGATCGACGCCCCCTCCGCCGGCCCCGGCGAGGTCCTCCTCGACGTCCGCGCGGCGGGCATCAACCACCTCGACATCTGGGTCCGGCGGACGCTCCCCCGGATCCCCCTCCCCCGGATCCCGGGCGCCGACGCGGCAGGCGTGGTGGCGGCGCTCGGCGAGGGCGTGACGGGGGTCGAGGTGGGCGACCGCGTGCTCATCAACCCGCTCTACTCGTGCGGCCGCTGCCGGCGCTGCGACGAGGGGGAGCACTCGCTGTGCGCGAAGGCCGGGATCTACGGCGAGTCGCGCGACGGCACCTACCTGGAGCGGCTCGCCGTGCCCGCCGGCCAGGTCCACGCCATCCCCGCGGGGTGGTCGTTCGCCGAGGCGGCGGCGTTCCCCCTGGTCGCGCTGACGTCGTGGCGCATGTGCCTGACCCGCGGCCGGCTCCGGGCCCCCGAGACGGTCCTCATCCTCGGGGCCGCCGCGGGCGTGGGCGTGATGTGCATCCAGATCGCGAAGCTGGTCGGCTGCAAGGTGATCGCGACGGCGTCGACCGAGGCGAAGCGGGCGCTGTGCGCGGAGCTCGGGGCGGACGTGGTGATCGACTACACCCAGGACGGCTGGGAGAAGGAGGTCCGGAAGGCCAACGGGGGCGACCGCGTGGACGTGACGATCGACTACGTCGGGGCGGCGACGTGGGGGAGCAGCCTGAAGCTGACGCGGACGGGGGGGCGCATCCTGACGTGCGGCGCGACGACGGGCGCGGACCCGAAGGCGGGGCTGACGCACGTGTTCTTCCGGCAGCTGGAGATCATCGGCTCGACGATGGGGACGAAGGCGGAGATGAACGAGGCGCTGGTCGCGGCGGCGCGGGGGCAGCTCCGGCCGGTGCTGGACCGGGCGCTGCCGCTGGCCGACGCGGCCGCGGCGCATCGGCTGATCGAGGACCGGGCGGTGCTCGGCAAGCTGGTCCTGGAGGTCTGAGCGATGCCCGTGTTCGTGGCGACGTGCCCCGTCCGCTTCGGCGACATCGACCACGCGGGGGTCATGTACTACCCGCGGCTGTTCGACCGGATGCACCGCTTCTTCGAGGACTTCTGGCCGGCGGCGACGGGCCGGACGTACCACGATGTGCTGGAGGGGGACGGCATCGGGTTCCCGCTGGCGGACGTCCACGCGACGTTCTCGCGGCCGTTCAAGTTCGGCGACGTCATGCAGATCGACCTCAGCGTGAAGCGCCTCGGCAGGAGCTCGGTGACGTGGCGGATGCTGCTGTCGGTGGTCGGCGACGAGCGGCCGCGCGCGAAGGTGACGATGGTGACGCCGGTGATCGCGATGGAGACGTTCCGCCCGACGGAGCTGCCGGACGACTACCGCGCGGCGCTGCGGCCGTACCTCGCGGAGGGCGGGGAGGACGTCGCGGTAAGTTAGGGGGCGTGCGGGTCGAACGGACGCGGGGGAGGGAGTTCTGGTCGGGGGCGCCCCGCCGCGGCCGGAGCGGTGTTCTTGACCCTTGTTCTCGCGCGAAGGCGCCAAGCCGCAAAGGTCTGACGTGCGCGTGAACCCCGATCCCCACCCGGACCACCCTCCCGCGTCTGGCGCATCGGACCTGTCGGCGCGGGCTCGGGGGCACCGAGGACACGACGCTCCCCGCGAACCCGACCCCCTTTGCGCCTCTGCGGCTTTGCGCGAGACAACAGGGCCAGAACAGAGCCGTCCCCCGCGGCGGTGCAACTCGGTCCAGATCACCATCACCCGCGTCACTTCGATCGTCGCGGCCCTGCTCCTCCCCGCCTTCGCCCTAGCCGGGGGGGAGGCGCGGATCCTCGCCGACGTGCTGCTCGACGATCAGCCCGAGGCGTACGAGGGGGGCTCGCTGATCGGGCCGCCGGACTCGCGGGCGACGTGGTTCAGCTTCGGGGGGATCGAGCCCTTCGGGGGGGTCGCGATGGTGGCGTTCTCGACGGGCGAGGCGGGGGGCGAGCCGCTGCCGGGGACGGACCTGGGGGCCGTCGGGGCCGACAACGACATCGCCGGGCTCAACCTCACGCTGCGGGCGCCGGACGACGCGCACAGCCTCCGGATCGCGGTCCGGGCGCTCGCCCCGGAGGACCCCGGGGACGGGTCGGTCGGCGACGACGTGGCCCGGATCCTCGTCGCCGGGGACGCCGTCGCGCTGGACCCCGCCACGCTCGGGGACCTGGTGCCGGAGAGCGTCGTGTTCGCCACCGCCCGCGACGAGGAGTTGGCGGGGACGCCGTACGACGACGGGGGGACGGGGACGGGCTGGATCGAGGCGATGACGGCGGTCGAGCCGGGGGCCCAGGTGGCGCTCCGGATCGAGGTCCGCGACGGCGCCGACGACGCGTTCGGGGACCTGCTCCTGCTGGTCGACGCGCTCCGGTTCGACGCGGGCGTGATCGAGGGGGTCGATCCCGGGCCCGCGCCGCTGCTGACGGCGGTCACGCCGGCGGTCGTCCCCGAGGACGCCGAGGCGACGGTGCGGCTGAGCGGGCGGACGTTCCCCGCGGACGTGGCCGTCGAGCTCGTCGACGGCGAGGGGCTCGTCGTCCACGCCGTGGCGCCGGGCGAGCTGCTGCGGCGGAGCGCCGAGCAGCTGGAGGTGACCCTGCCGCCGCTCCCGGCCGAGCCGCTGGGGGTGCGGATGCGGTGGTCGGGAGGGGCGCTCCGGTGGGACGACGTCCTCCGGATCGAGACGGAGCGGCCGCTGATCACGGGCATCGTCCCGGACGTCGGCCCAGCGGACGGCGGGGGGCTCGCGACGGTGACGGGGTCGGGCTTCCACGGGGTGACGTCGGTGACCCTCGGGGGCGCGGACGTCGCCTCCTTCGAAGTCCTGTCGCCGGAGCGGATCGACCTGGTCGTCCCCCCCGGCGACCCCGGTCCGGACGACCTGGAGCTGTTCGCCGCGGGCGGGTTCGTGGAGCTCGTGGACGCTTACACGTGGGCGGGGCCCGCGGGCGGGGTCGGGGACGACGACGACGACGGCGGAGGCGGGGGGCCGGCGCCGATCGGGTGCGGGTTCGCGAACAGCGGCGACGGAAGCGGCGGCGGCGGCGGCAGCGGCGGCGCGGGGCTCCTGGCGGGGCTGGCGGCGGCGGCCGTCGTCAACCGGCGACGAAGCGGCGGACCTCGTCCAGCATCCGCGTGATCCCGCGGTCGCGGACGGTCAGCATGCGCGCCTTGCCGGCGCCGGGGCGGTAGTTCTCGCTGATCGAGTGGTCGAGGATCGTCGCCCCCCAGATCACGACGACGTCGGCCCGCTTCATGTCCGCCTCAGCCTTGTGGCGGGGGCGCCGGACCGTGCCCGGGACGAGGTCGATCCGGAGCTCCGGGACGGCGGCGGCGAGCGCGCCGATCTTCTTCCGGTAGTTGGGCGAGCCGCCGACGATCACGACGTTGGCGACGCCGGCCTCCCGCGCCGCGGCCGCGAAGGCGGCGAACTTCGCGCGGATGTCGGAGCCGCCGCAGACGTCGCACCGGGCGGTCGGGACCTCCAGCGCCACGATCAGCGCGTCCGGCGCCGGGGCGCACTGCTCGCGGCCGCACCACAGCAGGAGGCGCTCCTCGAGGAGGTGCTCGAGCGGCGCCGCGTCGCGGAGCTCGACGGCGTCGACGAGCTGGTCGGCGCGGGCGTCGAGGAGGCCGAGCAGCGCGTCGACGTCCTCGGCGCGGGAGGCCAGCCCCCGCCGACGGAGGACGGCCTCGAGCGCCGTCGAGGCGGTGACGGACTGGAGCTGCGTCCGCGTCTGGGAGAGCTCCTCGGAGACGGCCCGCTGGCGGCGGTCGAGGCCGTCCCGCTCGGCGGTGAGGATGCGGATCTGCTCGAGGCTGTCGGCGTGCGTCGCCTCGGCGGCGTCGGCGCGGGCCTCGGCGGCGACGAGGGCGGCGCGCAGCTCGGCCAGCTCGGCCTTCAGGCGCGCGACGTCCGGGGGCGGGGGCGGCGCCGGCGGCGCCTTCGGCCGGGGCGGCACCGACACCGTGGCGGACGCGGGCGGCGGCGCCGGCGGCGCGGGCTGCGGCCCCTCGAC
>CAYFOA010000124.1:0-22275 GCA_964344575.1 uncultured Rickettsiales bacterium
ACGCCGGAGCCGACGCCCGAGCCGACCCCCGAGCCGACCCCCGCCGTCGCTTCGGCCGACGACCTCCCCCGCCCGCCCCCCGGCCGCGGGTTCAGCGTGCAGCTCGCCGCCTACCAGGACGTGGAGCAGGCCCGCGCCCACATCGCCCGCCTTCGCGGGATGGGGGTGTCCGCGTTCCACCAGGCGATCGACACCGACAACGGGACCTGGCACCGGGTCCGCGTCGGCGTCCACCCCACGCGGGAGGCCGCCGAGGCCGCCATCGCGAAGCTCCCCGCGGGCGCGTCGGAGTTCGACCCCTACGTGGCGCGCCACCCATGAGGAGGTGGGGGTTCGTCGTCGCCATGGCGGCGGTCGTGGCGGTCGCGTTCTGGCTCCGCGTCCCCGGCCTCGGCGACAAGGCGCTGCACAGCGACGAGGGCGTCAACGGCTGGTTCACGCTGCGGCTGTACTGGTGGAACGTCTACCGCTACCAGCCCGCCGACTACCACGGCCCATTCCTCTACTACGTCAACCTCGTGATGTTCTGGCTGCTGGGCGGTCCGTCGGACTTCGCGCTCCGGTTCGGGACGGTCGTCGGGGGGAGCCTGGTGCCCCTGGCGCTGCTCCCCGCGCGCCGCCACCTCGGCGACGTCGGCGTGATCGTGGCCGGCCTCCTCCTCGCCGCGGCCCCCGCCAACGTCTACTTCTCGCGGACGGTGATCCACGAGATCTACCTGATCCTCTTCACCACCCTGTGGGGCGCGGCGCTGGTCCGGTACGCCGCGGAGCCGGTCCGGAAGTGGGCGCTCGTGTGCGCGGTGGCGGCGTTCGGCTGCTTCGCCAACAAGGAGACGGCGATCATCACCGCGGGGACGATCGGGATCGGCGTGCTGCTCGCGTGGGGACTGGGCAAGCGGGTCCCCGACGAGGGCGGCCTCGAGGAGCCCGACGTGTTCGCGGGACGGACCCGACGTCAAGCGATCGACGACTGGTTCCGGACGCCGTGGCGGCTGTGGCTGCTCGGCGTCGTCGTCTTCTTCGCGCTGGTCTGCGTCCTCTTCACCTCCTTCTTCACCAACGGCTACGGCATCGGCAGCTTCTTCGCCGCCTACGTGCCGTGGTTCGAGCACGGGACGACCGGGCGGAACCAGGGCAAGCCGTTCGGGTACTTCTGGGAGGTCATGCGCGACACCCAGGGGTTCGCCACGTGGCCCGCGATCCTCGCGATGGCCTGGGCGGTCGTCCGTCGCCACCGGTTCGGGCTCGTCCTCACGGGCTGGGCGCTGTCCTCGTTCCTCGTCTACTCCGCGATCCCCTACAAGACGCCCTGGTGCGGGCTGAACATCGACCTGCCCGTGTTCGTGCTCTGCGGCTGGCTCGCGGGGCAGGCGGCGCTGGCGATGGCGGACCTCGGCGCCCACCCGGGCGTCCGCGTCGCCGCCGTCCTCGGGATCGTCCTCCCCCTCGTCCCCGTGCCGTCGATGGTGGAGACGTCGCTCCTGGACAACCGCGAGCGGTTCGACGACGACGCCGTCCCCTACGTCTACGTCCAGACCCTGCGCGGCCAGTTCGACATGGTCCGCGACCACCTCGGCGTCGCCGCCAACGCCCCCGACCACGACGGGCGGGGGATCCCCACGCTGAACGTCGAGGCCAAGAACCCGATCCGCTGGTACCTCATCACCCGGGGTTGGGACCACCGGCGCGTCCGCTACAGCGCCGAGGCGCCGACCGAGACGGACCTCGCGAAGGTGGACATCGTCGCCATCACGGGCGCCCACCGGACCCGCCTGAAGCGGATGATCGAGCGCGAGCAGGAGGGGCAGTGGCACACCGAGCACTACCCCCTCCGGCCCGGCTGGACCGTCGCCGTCCACTACCGCCAGGAGCTGTGGGACCGCTACCTCGCGGCGGGCGGCCCGGAGGCTCACGCGTGGCCGATCCCCGAGTCCGACGACGTCTTCGAGCCGCCGCGGCCCGAGCGGTACGTGCACTGGTACCAGCGCCTCCTCGGCCTCGACTGACCGCCGCGGCGACAGTTTTCTGACGGCGCGCGGACTGGCCATCCGAGCGGCTACACTCAAGTCGGGGCACGGAGCGCCGATCACGATGATTGGCCCGGTTGGTGCAGGGGACCGGACGCGCGACGCATGTACACGCTGTTGATCGATACCGCCAGGAAGGCAGAGCCCATCGCCGACTGGCTTCGCGAACACGACTCGGTGGGCAGCGACCTCGTGGTCGTGGACCGCGACGTCGTCGCCGCCCAGCTCCTCCGCAGCGACGCGGCCCCCCGCCTCGTCATCCGCACCGGCGTCGACGGGCTGGACACGTCGCCCCTGTTGAGCGTCGGCCAGGAGTGCGGCCGGGACCTCCCCCCGGTGCTGGTCCTGTGCGACGTGGCGGGGGAGGAGCGCCTCACCGAGCTGGGCGAGCCGTCGTTCCGGCCGCTCCGCTACCCGATCGAGCGGGCGAGCCTCCACAAGGCCCTCTCCCAGGTCGCCAACGCCAACGACGGCGACATCGCGGTCTTCTTCGGCAAGGGCGACGCCCCCGAGCTGCACTACGGCATCTTCGTCGGCGAGAGCAGCGCGATGCAGCGCGTCTACAAGGTCCTCGGGAAGGTCGCCCGGACCGACAGCACGGCGCTCGTGACGGGCGAGTCCGGCACCGGCAAGGAGCTGGCGGCGGAGGTCATCCACGGGTTGTCGCAGCGGGCCGAGGGCGGCAGCTTCGTCCCCGTCAACTGCGGCGCCATCCCCGAGAACCTCCTCGAGTCCGAGTTCTTCGGCCACAAGCGGGGCGCGTTCACGGGCGCGGTCAGCGACCACAAGGGCCGCTTCGAGATGGCCCACCAGGGGACGCTGTTCCTCGACGAGATCGGCGAGATGCAGCTCGCGCTGCAGGTCAAGCTCCTCCGCGCCCTGCAGACCGGCGACATCCAGCCCGTCGGCGCGAACAAGACGCGCAAGGTCGACGTCCGCGTGGTCGCGGCGACGAACCGCGATCTCGAGGCGGAGATGGCGAACGGCCAGTTCCGCGAGGACCTCTACTACCGGCTGGCGATCATCCCCGTCCGGATGCCCGCCCTGCGCGAGCGGACCGACGACATCCCCCTGCTGGTGCGGCA
Source organism: uncultured Rickettsiales bacterium (assembly GCA_964344575.1). Lineage (GTDB taxonomy): Bacteria > Myxococcota_A > UBA796 > UBA9615 > UBA9615 > JAAESI01. The sequence goes on from CAYFOA010000124.1 coordinate 3,113, forward strand.
CTTCGTCGACGCGATCAACAAGCGGACCGAGTTCCCCGTCAAGGGGATCACCCGCGGCGCGCTGGACGCGCTGATGGCGTACGACTGGCCCGGCAACATCCGGGAGCTGCGGGCGGCGCTGGAGCGGATGGTCGTGATGGCGGAGGCCGAGGTCCTCGCGATCGACGACCTCCCCGCGAAGATCCGCGCGGTCGTGGGCCTCGGCGGCGACGAGGCGGACCCCGACGCGAGCGTCGACGCGTTCGCCACCCCGGAGCTCCCCGAGGACGGGCTGAAGCTCAGCTCGGCGGTCGACCAGTACGAGACGTCGCTCATCCTGCAGGCCCTGGAGCGGACCGGCTGGAACAAGAACCAGGCGGCGCGTCTGCTGAACATGAACCGGACGACGCTCGTCGAGAAGCTGAAGAAGAAGGGGCTCACGGGCCCCGCGGACGCCCGCGCGGCGGGGGGGCGGACCGCATGACGCGTGCCCCCTCGGCTCTGTGCGCGGCGCTGGCGCTGAGCGTCCTGTTGGCGGCTGTCCCGGGGGCGGCGCAGCAGGACGACTCGGTGCTCGTGCTGGAGCTGAGCGAGGGCGCCCGCGTGGCCGCCGAGGAGTCCATCGACGAGGGGCTGCTCCGGATCTCGCTGTGGCACCAGGAGATCCCGATCGGCGCGCAGGTCGCGGGGGCCGGCGTGCCCGAGATCCTGACGTTCAGCACCGTCCCCGTCTCGCAGTACTCCATCCGGCTCGACCTGCGCCTCGCCGAGGAGGTCCGGGGGGTGACGATCGATCGGACCAGCTCGACCCGGCTCGAGGTCCGCTTCGCCTCCCGGCCCTTCGAGGGGCAGACCGTCGTGCTGGCGGACCGGCGCGCCGCCGAAGCCGCCGACGTCGCCGCGAACACGCGCCGCGACCGGGAGCTCGCCGCCATCCTCGCGCGGCCCCAGAAGGCGGTCCCGCCGCACGTCCGCTGGGACCCCATCACGTGGCCGATGGGCTTCGACTCCCCGGTCCGCGTGCCCCTGCGCGCCGACCCCGAGCCGCACCCCTTCTCGACGCCCCCGAAGGAGGTGCGGGAGGCATGGCGCGAGGACACCGCGCTCTTCACCGCGACGACGCTGGCCGACAAGGGGGAGGTCGACGAGGCGATGGAGCAACTCCGCGGGCTCCCCAACCGGGACGACCGGACGACGGCGCTGATCGCGCTGGCCCGGGGGTACGTGTGGAGCCGGCCGGGGCCGTCGGGCGAGCCCACGCGGGCCGGTCGCTCGGCCGACGCCTACCTCCTCGCGGCCGGGCTGATGCCGGACGCGTCGTGGGCGCCGTGGGCGCGCGGCCAGGCGGGGTACGGGTTCGAGCGGGAGCTCCGCTTCCACGAGGCCCTCCTGCAGTACGAGATGGCCATCGCCGCGGCGCCCGACCACACCGACCGCCCGTGGTGGGACCTCGGGGTGGGGCTGTCGCTGGTCCAGTCGCGGCGCCCCGACGAGGGCGTCGAGCGGCTCCTGGCCACGGTCGGGGGGCTCCCCACGATGGCCCGCGAGGCCCGCTTCACGGCGCGGCGGACGGTGGCGCACGCGCTGTGGGAGCAGGGTGAGGTGGCGGCGGCCGCGGCGGTCCTCGACCTCCTCCTCGACACGACCCCCGAGATCGCCCGCGACGCCCGCTACGACGGCCGCTGGGCGCGGATGTACCTCGACGGCGGCCGGACGGCCGAGGCGCTGCCCTTCCTGGAGCGGATCGAGGCCCACGGTGACGCGAAGGTCGACCGCGAGCGGGCCCGCTGGTGGCTCCACGAGGTGGCGCTCGCCCACCGCGACAGCAAGCAGGCGCGGCAGTGGCTCCGGGAGCTGATCCTGGTGACCCCCGGCTCGGTCCTCGTCCCCATGGCCCAGGCGCGGCTCCAGGTGCTCGACGCGATCGTCGCCGAGGACGAGGACGAGAAGCGGCGGGAGCTGTACTGGCAGGAGGTCGCCGTCGCGATGCGGGAGCACGCGCTGACGTGGCCCTACACGCCGATCGAGGACGAGGCGCTGTCGCTGACGGCGCAGCTCTTCGCGTACCTCGGGCTGACCGAGGAGGCGCTGGAGCTGACGCACTGGGTCGAGTCCCGGACGCCCAACGAGGGGGGCGCGATCGCGTACGAGGAGCAGATCTGCCGGCTCGCCCCGCGGGCCTTCTCGCAGATGCGCGCCCGCGGCGAGCTGGTCCGCGCGCTGGGCGTGTACCGGGAGTTCCTCGACAAGCCGAAGATGCACGGCTGCGTCGACATCGCGACGCGGACCGACGCTGCCGCCACCGCGGTGACGGCGGGCCTCCCCGACCTCGCCGCGCGCTGGCTGGGGCAGGCGGTCGCCGAGGGGACGGGCGGCTCGGAGGAGGCGCGCAACCTCGTCGAGCTGGCGCACGTCTACCTCGCCGACGGGAAGGTCCAGGCGGCGGAGCAGACGCTCGCGTACCTGGAGCAGGCGGACCTGCCGCGGCCCGTCGCCGTCGCGGACGCCGCCTGGGGCGACGTGGCGATGGCCCAGGAGGACTGGGGCGCGGCGATCGCGGCGTACGACGCGGGCCTCGCCGAGGCCACCCGCTCGGTCCGGACGGCCGCCCTCGTCCCGTCGTTGCAGTTCCGGCGCGGGTCCGCCCGGGAGCGGTCCGGCGACCTGCCGGGGGCGCTGGAGGACCTGCGCGTCTCCGTCCCCCAGGGCGGGAGCGAGGACCCGGCCACGGGCTGGCTCCGGCTGGCGTCGGTGGGGGCCCGCGTGGGCGGCTCGCCGGACGTCTACGCCGAGGTGCTGACGGCCTGCGACGAGGCCGCCGCCAACGATCCCGAGGGCCGCCGGGCGCGCGCCGTGAGCTGGTATCGGGCCGTCGCGCTGGAGGGCGTGGGCCGGTCCGACGAGGCCGCCCCGCTGCTGACCGAGCTCGCCGCGCAGGGCGACGCGTGGGGGCTGTTCGCCCGCGAGCACGTCGCCGCCGCCCGGTTCGCCGAGTCCTTCGACGCCATCCTCGACGCCGCGTCAGAGGGCTGACGGATCCGGCCCGCGGGGGCCGTCAAACCCCGTCAGGACCCCGACGGTCCACCCCCTGAACGCTGTACGCAACCCCTGGCACGGCCCTTGAAAGGGAAGGGCCCCGGAGGTTGTCATGAGCGGGAACATCTTCAATCCCACGCTCGCCGGGCTGCGCAGGACGCTGGACCTGCGGATGCAGCAGCACGGGCTGACCAGCGCCAACCTGGCGAACGCCGACACGCCCGAGTTCAAGGCGAAGCACGTCGACTTCAAGGCCGCCTTCGAGCGGATCTTCGCGGACGGCGGCGACGGCGGCGTCTCGATGCGCCGGGCGAACGCGCGCCACCTGTCGGGGATCACCGACGACGGCGGCGCGGTCCCGGTGGTCGAGCAGGACGCGCCCGCGTGGTCCCAGGACGGCAACTCCGTCAACGCCGACCACGAGATGGCGGCGCTGGCCCAGAACAACATCCTCTACAACGCGACGATCGACGCGATGAGCCGGAAGCTCGCGCTGCTCGAGTACGCCGCCAGCGACGGGGGCAAGTGATGAACCTTCTCCGCATCCTTCAGGTCAGCAGCAACGGGCTGAGCGCTGAGCGCACCCGCCTGCAGACGACGACGCAGAACATCGCCAACGCGCACACGACCCGGACCGAAGAGGGCGGGCCGTACCTGCGGAAGATGCCGGTGTTCCAGGCCAAGGAGGTCCCCGGCGGCGACTTCGGCGACCTGATGTCGGCGAAGCTCGAGGCGCCGCAGGTCGTCGACGTGGTCGAGGACCTGCGTGAGCCCGAGCTGGTCTACGACCCCGGTCACCCCGACGCGGATCCGGAGACCGGGCTGGTCGCGATGCCGAACGTCAACGTCGTCGAGGAGATGGTCGACATGATGACGGCGTCGCGCGCCTACGAGGCGAACGTCACCGCGATGTCGGCCACCAAGAACATGGCGCTGAAGGCCCTGGAGATCGGGCGATGAGCGTCAACGGCATCGGCGGTCCCGGCGGTCCGGGCGCCATCTACCAGCAGATCCAGCAGCAGGCGGCCGCCCGCGCGGCGAAGGCCAAGCAGGCGCAGGCGCCGAAGTTCGAGCCCGCCGCCAAGACGAACAACGTCGCGAACGCGGTCGACAAGGCGGTCCGCCAAGTCTCCGAGTTCGACCACAGCAGCGACAAGATGGTCATCGACCTGGCGACCGGCCGGGACACCAACATCCACAACACGATGGTCGAGCTCGAGAAGGCCGACATCGCGCTCAAGTACGCCGTCCAGCTCCGCAACCGTGCGCTCTCCGCGTACGAGGAGCTGATGCGGATCCAGGTCTGAGGGGCTGACACGTGGACCGATTCTCCGACTTCGTAGCGCGCTTCCGGACCTGGTTCGGGGACCTGCCGCCGCACAAGCGGACCTCGCTGCTCGTCAGCGTGGCGCTCTCGATGGCGCTGACGGCGATCTTGTGGGGCTACGCCGCGTACGACCCGATGACGCTGCTGTTCCCCGATCCGCTCAGCGCGAAGGACAGCGCGGCGGTCATCGACTACCTCGAGACCAAGGAGATCGATCACCGCCTGGAGCAGGGCACGGGCCGGATCTACGTCCCCCGGAGCCGCGCCGAGCGGACCCGGATGGACCTCCGCGGGACGACGCTGGCGAGCGCGCTGGCGAGCCAGGAGATCATCGACAACGCCCCCATCGGGACGACCCAGTTCATGGAGCGGCGCCGCTGGACGATGGCGCTGCAGAACGAGATCGAGAGCCAGATCAACGGGTTCGAGCAGGTCGTGGGGACGAAGGTCCTGCTGTCGATGCCCGAGGAGTCGCTGTTCGCCGAGGACAAGGTCGACCCCAGCGCCTCGGTGTACGTCGAGCTCCGGACCGGCGCGACCCTGTCGGTCGACGAAGGGGCCCGCATCGCCGCGATGGTGTCGGCCGCCGTGCCCCGGCTGAACGCCGACCGGGTCGAGATCCTCGACAGCGAGCTGCGCGTCATCCACGCGATGCGCGAGAGCGACACGCAGATGGGGACGAGCACCGAGCTGGCGAGCCTCCAGCGGCAGTACGACGCCTACTACACGGGGAAGATCGAGCGGCTGCTGGAGCGGATCGTCGGCCCCGGCAAGGTCGTCGCCCAGGTCCACGTAGAGCTCGACCACACCGAGAAGACGGTGAGCCAGCGCGAGCTCGACGGTGAGAACGCGGTGGTCATCGCCCAGCGGTCGCGCGAGTCGACGAGCAACGGCGGCGGCGCCGGCGGCGTCCCCGGGACGACGGCCAACCTCAAGGAGGTCGAGGGGGCGCAGGCCAAGACGAGCAAGAGCAGCAACGAGGCCGACGAGGTCGCCAACATCGACGTCCCCGACAAGGAGACGTTCGTGTCGTCGCTGCCCGGCGGGATCCTCGGGATCACCGCGTCGGTCATCGTCGACGGCACCTGGACGACCCCCGCGGCGCCCGCCGAGGGCGAAGCGGCGGCGGACGCCGAGGCGACCCCCGAGCCGGCGTACGCGCCCCGCTCCGAGGAGGAGCTGGCGCAGTACAAGGCGGTGGTCGCGGCGGCCATCGGCGTGCCCGCGGCCAACGTCACCGTCATCAACCAGAAGTTCGCGTCGCTGGAGCTGACGCCGGAGGCGACGACGCCGGTTTCGACCGCCCCGACGTGGGCCGCGTACGCGCCCTGGGGGGCGGTCGCGCTGGCGCTCCTGCTCACCTTCGCGTTCGTGGTCCGTCCTGCGATGAAGAGCCTCACCGAGTCGTCGCTGGGCGACCTCGCGGACGAGGCGATGGGGCTCGAGGGCGGCGTCGCGGGCGAGCTGGGGGCGCCGGAGCCCGAGGAGGACCTCGAGGCGCAGCAGAACCAGCAGCTCGCGGACTGGCTCGACCGGATCGCGTCCGGCGACAAGGGATTCGTCACGCGCGGGGAGGTGACGCGGCTCGTCAAGGCCGACGTCGTCCACTCCGTGGTGACGCTGCAGACGTGGATCTCCGAGGACCTGGGGTAGCCCGATGACGACGACGATCGCCAGCACGCACGGCGCCCTCTCGACCTTCCGCCAGGTGGACACGAGCCACCTGACGGGGGCCGAGAAGGCGGCCATCCTCATCATGTACCTGGACGAGGAGACGGTCCGGGAGCTGTTCGGGCGGTTCCGCGAGACGGAGATCCGGACGGTCGGCGAGGCGATCTCGCGGCTCGACCACGTCCAGCCGGAGCTCGTCCAGGCGGTGATCAGCGAGTTCGCCGGCGACATGAGCGCGTCGCTGTACCTGCAGAGCCAGGGCGACGCGTACCTCAAGTCGGTGTTCCCGGTGGTCCTCGGCGAGGAGCGGGCGCACCGGCTCCTGCGGTCGATCGAGCCGGTCAGCAAGCAGGACTTCCAGCGCCGGTTCAGCCGGATCCAGCCGGGGTCGCTCGCGGCGCGGCTGCAGAAGGAGCACCCGCAGACGATCGCGGTCGCCTGCGCGGTCCTCGGCAGCGAGCTGACGTCGCAGGTGCTGACGGCGTTCGAGCTGGACCTGCAAGTCGACGTCATGCTCCGCATGGCCCGCCTGAAGCGGTTCCCGGTCGAGCTCCTGGAGGACATCGAGGCGCTGCTCGGGGACGCCGAGGAGGAGCAGGGCCAGGCGCTGCACAACATCGACACCGACGGCTCGCGGCTGGTCGCGGAGACGCTGGCGTCGCTGCACGGCGAGGCCAAGGACGAGCTCCTGGCGGCGCTGTCGGCGAAGGACGAGAACATCGCGGGCGAGGTCAGCCGGCAGATGTTCAGCTTCGACATCCTCTGCACGGCGGACGCCAAGGGCATCCAGAACCTGCTCAAGGAGGTCGAGCGGAAGGAGCTCGCGATGGGCCTCAAGGGGGCCGACGAGGCGACCCGGCAGCAGTTCTACACGAACATGTCGGAGCGGGCGGCGGACTACCTCAAGGACGACATGGAGGCCATGGGGCCGGTCCGACTGTCCGAGGTGGAGGGCGCCCAGCAGCAGATCATCGCGCTCGCGCTGCGGCTCGAGGAAGAGGGGAAGCTCATCTTCATCGGCGGCGGCGAGGCGGTGGTGGAGTAGCGCGCCGTGGCCAACTCCTTCGAGGCGCTGTGGCAGCCGTCGGCGACGTCGTTCGAGCCGATGGATCTCGGCGGCGGCGGGGCCCCCGCGGGGTTCGACCCGATGGTGGGCTTCGACGCGCCCCCGGCGCCCGAGCCGGAGGCGGCCCCGGAGCCCGAGCCGGCGGACGACGAGGCCGCCGAGAGCGCGGCCGGGAGCGGCGCCCACGAGCCGGTCGAGGATGCCGACATCCCGTCCGACGTCGCCCTGATGAAGGCGCGCGAGGAGGCCTACGAGATCGGCCGGGCCGAGGGGCTCGAGGCGGGCCAGGCGGAGATCGCGGCGGCGCTGGCGCGGGTCGAGGATCTGCTCGAGCAGATCGACGGCGCGCGCAAGGAGCTGATGGCCCGGTCGGTCCAGGACCTCGCGACGGCGGTGGTGCACATCGCCGGGGGCATCGTCGGCCGGGAGCTGGCGGTGGACAGCGACGGGGTGGAGAAGCTGGTCCGCTCGATCTTCGACGACGTCCGGGCGGACGACGAGGTGGTCGTGCGGGTGGCCGAGCAGGACAGCTGGATGATGCGCGAGGCGTACCCGGCGCTGCTCGAGATGGTCGGCCGGGACGGCGAGGTCCGCATCCTCGTGGACCCGTCGCTGCAGCCCGGCGGGGCGATCGTGGAGACGTCGCACGGGACGATCGACGCGTCGATCGAGGCGCAGCTCGCCAGCTTCGCGGACGCCGTGGAGGCGTGGGCGGAGCAGGAAGTCGAGACGTTCGATGACTGACGCGACGGTCGTCCTCGATCCGCAGCGCCCCGCGCAGGGGCTGCTCCAGCGCGTCTGCCAGGTGGACCCCTGGTCCTACGAGGGGCAGGTGACGCAGGTGGTCGGCACGCTGGTCGAGGCCAAGGTCCCGGGGACGGCGGTGGGGACGATCTGCGAGGTGACCCCGAGCCGCGGCCGGGAGCCGGTGCTGGCGGAGGTGGTCGGCTTCAAGGGGAGCTGCAACCTGCTGATGCCGTTCGACGACGTGGTCGGCATCACGCACGGCAGCCGGGTGCGTCCGATCAAGAGCGACTTCACGATCGGGGTCGGGCCGGAGCTGCTGGGGCGGGTGCTGGGGCCGCTGGGCGAGCCGATCGACGGCAAGGGGCCGGTGGTGGCGCGGCGGCACGTGTCGATCTTCCGGGACCCGCCGGACGCGATGACGCGGCCCCGGATCGAGGATCCGCTGAGCCTGGGCGTGCGCGCGATCGACTCGATGCTGACGCTGGGGAAGGGTCAGCGGGTCGGGATCATGGCGGGGACGGGCGTCGGCAAGTCGACGCTGCTGGGGATGATCGCGCGCAACGTGCGGGCCGACGTCAGCGTGATCGCCCTGATCGGCGAGCGCGGTCGGGAGGTGCGCGAGTTCATCGAGGAGGCGCTCGGCGAGGAGGGGATGGCGCGGTCGGTGGTGATCGCGGTGACGGGCGACGCGTCGCCGGTGCTGCGGGTCAAGGGGGCCTACGTCGCGACGACGATCGCCGAGTACTTCCGGGACAAGGGCGCGGACGTGCTGTTCATGATGGACAGCGTCACGCGGCTGGCGATGGCGCAGCGGGAGATCGGGCTGGCGACGGGCGAGCCGCCGACGGCCCGGGGGTACACGCCGTCGGTGTTCTCGATGCTGCCGCGGGTGCTGGAGCGGTCGGGGACGCACGAGGCGGGCGGCTCGATGACGGGCATCTTCACGGTGCTGGTCGAGGGCGACGACATGAACGACCCGATCGCGGACGCGACGCGGGGGATCCTGGACGGGCACGTGGTGCTGAGTCGGGAGCTGGCGGCGCGGAACCACTTCCCCGCGATCGACATCCTGGCGTCGACGTCGCGGGTGATGGGGTCGATCTGCCACCCGCAGCAGATCGCGGACGCGGGGGAGCTGCGGGAGCTGCTGGCGGTCTACAAGGACGCAGAGGAGCTGGTGAACATCGGGGCGTACCGGTCGGGGAGCAACCCGCGGATCGACCGGGCGCTGGAGCTGATCGGGCCGATCCGGGGGTTCCTGAAGCAGGGGACGCACGAGGGGGCGGGGATCGAGGAGACGCTGACGGCGCTGGCGGAGCTGGCGATCGCGGGGCGGGCCGACGCGGCGCGCGAGGACGTGGCGGGGGGCGGACTGGGCGCGGAGGCCGGGGCGGCTGACGAGGAGGGGGCGGCATGACGAGCAAGCGGCTGTCGCGGCTGGTCCGGCTGAAGAAGCTGGCGGAGCGTCAGAAGGCTGCCGATCTGGCGGCGGAGCAGCGTCGGTTGGACGACGCCAAGGCGTCGGCGGACGCGACCCGGGCCGAGATCGACGCGCTCCAGGAGCGGAAGGAATCGACGGACGTCTCCCCTGCGGAGCTGGTCGCGGCGAACCGGTGGCAAGGCCATCTGGCACGCAAGCTGCAGCGGGAGGAGGACGCGGTGGTCGAGCAGGCGGCCGAGGTCGACAGCACGCGGGACGACGTGCAGGCGGCCTGGCGGGAGCGGCGGCTGCTGGAGGGGATGCACGAGCGGGCTGCGGACGCCGAGGCGGCGGAGGCCGAGGCGGGGGAGCGCAAGGAGTACGAGGCGATCGCGCTGAGCGTCTACAGCCGGCGCGGGAAGGGAACGAAGGACTGACATGGGACGCGACGTGACGGACAGGACGGACATGACGCGGACTCGGACTCGGACTCGGACCCGGGCCCGGTTCCTGGCGGCGCTGGCGGCGATGCTGCTGGTGACGTCCCCGCTGCTGGTGGGGGCCGGGGAGGAGGAGGCGGCCGAGGAGGAGGGCGCGGAGGAGCGGGACGGTCCGCTGCCGCCGCTGCCCTGGGACCGGCCGAAGCAGGGGGAGGAGAAGTGCTTCGCGGAGGAGATCACGATGCTGCGTGACCTGCGCGGGCGGAGCGTGGAGCTGGACCGTCGGGAGGCGGCGCTGGCGGAGCGCGAGGTGGCGCTGACGGCGTTGGAGGCGGAGGCGGCGGCGCGGCTGGACGAGCTGGACGCGGTGCGGGGGGAGATCCTCGAGCTGCTGGGTCGTGAGCAGGTGGCGACGGCGGACCGGGTCCGGACGCTGGCGAAGATGGTGGACACGATGAAGCCCCGGGAGGCGGCGACGCTGCTCGCGGGGATGGAGCGGGACGTCGCGATCCTGGTGCTGCGGAAGCTGAAGCCGAAGCAGGCGGGGAAGGTGCTGGGGTCGATGCCGCCGGAGATCGCGCAGGAGATCGGGGACCGGATGACGGTGCTCGACGACCCGCGCGACGGGGCGGCGGACGCGGGGGGGAACGACTGATGCCCGCGAGCCGTGCCGGACGAGGCGCTGCGGTGCCGGCCTGGGCGCCGGCGCCGGCGAAGCGTGACGAGGCCGCCGAGGCGGTGGGCGGGGCGCAGTTCATCGACGCGCTGGCGGGGGTGGGCGAGCGCGGAGGGAGGGACCGCCGGTCCGAGCGGAGAGCGGCTGCGGACGGTGCGGAGACGAGCCGTCTCGACCGCGAACGAGCAGAGGATCGCTCACCTGGTGCACAGACGAGCCGTCTGGACCGCGAACGAGCAGGCGACGTCCCATCTGGTGTTCAGACGGACCATCTGGACCCCGTGCGAGCAGGAGATCGCCCACCTGGTGCACAGACGGGCCGTCTGGACCCCGTGCGAGCAGGAGATCGCCCACCTGGTGCGCAGACAGGACGTCTGGACCCCCAACGAGCGGATGGTCGCCCACCTGGTGCCCAGACGGGCCGTCTGAACCCCGGAGCGGCGGAGGGTTCCCCCGGTGCACAGACGGGCCGTCTGGACCCCGTATGGGCAGATGGGCGTCCATCTGGTGCGCAGACGGGCCGTCTGGACCCCGTACGAGCAGCAGATCGCCCACCTGGTGTGCAGACGGGCCGTCTGGACCCCGCACGGGCAGGTGGCGGTCGATCTGGTGCTCAGACGGGTCATCTGGACCCCGCGCGGGCACCTGGCCGTCCATCTGGTGCTCAGACGGGTCATCTGGACACCGCGCGTGCAGCCGGCGGTCCATCTGGTGCCCAGACGGGTCGTCTGGACCCCGTATGGGCAGACGGGCGTCCATCTGGTGCGCAGACGGGCCGTCTGGACCCTTCGGGGCAGCCCGGCGCCACCGCCTCGGCCGCCCTCGGCGGGGCCGGTACCTCCGCGTCGGGCGCGGCCGACGCCGCGGCCGCCCGTCCGGCCGACCCCCCGCCCCTTCCGTCCGCCCCTGACGCCGGCCTCGTCGCCGACGCCGAGCCCCTCCGCGGCTCCGTCCGGCTCGCCGGGGTGCGCGGCGCCCGCGTGGTCGTCCCGATGGACGACGGCTCCGCCGTCCGGGCCCGCGTCGACGTCGCCGACGACGCCGTCGACGTCTCCCTGCGCGCGTCCTCCGAGACCGGCCTCGCCGCCGACCAGCGCGTCGGCGAGCTCCGCGAAGCCCTCGCCCGCCAGGGGCTCGAGCTCCGCAACTTCGATCTCCAGTCCGACGGCGAACGCCACCCCCCCGGCGCAGGCTCCGGCCCGTCCGAGGAGGGGCCCGACGCCGACGGACGCCCTGCCGGCCCGGCGTCGGACGCGGCTCCGCGGGAGTCCACCCCCGTCGCCGCGATCGATCCGGACGCCGGCCCCCCCGCTTCCCCCTACGGACCGACCGAGGACCTCGTCCCCGGCGGCCTGCTGACCCGGAGGTTCTGATGCCTGCCCCCATCAACGGCAACATCTCTCCCCTCGACCCGAACGCGGCGCGCGCCGAAGCGGCCGCCCCGTCGCAGGACGTCGGCCAGGAGGAGTTCCTCCACCTGCTGATGACCCAGCTGTCGAACCAGGATCCGCTCAACCCCATGGACTCCGCCAAGTTCATGGAGCAGATCGCGCAGCTGAACAGCGTCCAGCAGCTCATGGACCTCAACAACGGCGTCGACCAGCTCATGCTCGGCCTGACGTCCCTGAACAACCAGTCCGCCGTCGACCTCGTCGGCAAGACCGTCGTCGCGCGCGGCGACGCCATCGCCTACGACGGCACCGGCGCCCCCCAGGAGCTCCACTACGAGCTCGGCGCCCCCGCCGAGGTCGTCACCGTCAACGTCCGCAACGAGGCCGGCGACATCGTCGACACCAAGACCATCGAGCAGACCACGACCGCCGGCGAGCACTCCTGGACGTGGACGCCGCCCGCCGACGTCCCCGGCGGCGACTACACCTTCGAGGTCATCGCCAAGGACGCGATCGGCGAGGGCGCCAACGACGTGCCCAGTCAGACCTTCGTCGTCGGCACCGTCGACGAGCTCCGCTTCGACAGCGGCATGCCGGTGCTCCTGGTCGGCGACAACGAGATCACCCTGGACGGGATCCTCCGCGTCCTCGACGGCTCGACGAGCGAGCCCGAGACGCCGGAGCTCCCGTTCCTCGATTCCACCCCGGGCCATTACGGCTCGTAACCCAGACAGTCAGGAGGACTGCCATGTCGCTTTTCAACGCGCTCAACACCGGGATCACCGGCCTGGGCACCAACGGCCTCACCATGTCCGTCATCGGCGACAACATCTCCAACCTCAACACGGTCGGCTTCAAGGGCTCGACCGCCGAGTTCCAGGACCTCATCCTGCAGCGCCTCGGCGGCGGCCGCGGCCAGCTCGGCAACGGCTCGTTCACCCAGAAGGTCAGCCAGGTCTTCGGCCAGGGCAGCCTCGAGAACAGCTCGCTCGTCTCCGACATGGCCATCGACGGCAAGGGCTTCTTCGTCGTCGCCAACGACGAGGGCCGCTTCTACACCCGCGCGGGCCAGTTCCGGCAGGACACCGACGGGTTCCTGACGACGTTCAACGGCTACCGGCTCCAGGGCCACGGGATCGACAGCAGCGGCGCGCTCACGTCCGCCATCGGTGACCTGCAGATCCCGAACGACCCGATCGCCGGCACCGCGACCAGCGAGGTCACCGTCGAGGCCAACCTCAGCTCCGAGGCCGCCCTGACGACCATCCCACCGGTCACCGCGACCGTCCAGGAGCTCACCGACGCGGCGACGTTCACCACGTCCACCACCGTCACCGACTCCCTCGGCGCGACCCACGACGTCACCCTCGCCTTCTTCAAGACGGGCACCAACGCCTGGTCCTACCAGGCGGTCGTGGATCCCACCGAGACCGGCGGCGCGTCCACCGATCCGGCGGTCGTCCTGTCCAACGGCACGCTGACGTTCACCGACGGCGTCATCGACTCGACCTCGTCGCAGACCGACTTCGCGGTGACCTTCACGGGCGCGAGCGCGCAGACGATCTCGTTCGACTTCGGCGTCAGCGCGGTCGCCGGCGACGACGGCGCGCTGACCCAGTTCGCCGCCGCCAGCAACGCCCAGGTCATCTCCCACGACGGCGTCGCGTCCGGCTCCCTCGTCAACTGGGACGTCGGCCAGGACGGCACCGTCACCGGCATCTACTCCAACGGCGAGACCCGCACGCTGGGTCAGGTCGTCCTCGCGAACTTCCGCGCGGAGGGCAACCTCGAGCGCGTCGGCCACAACATGTGGTCCGAGACCCGCGAGTCCGGCCAGGCCGTCGTCGGCGCCGCCGCCACCGGCGGCCGGGGCGTCGTCCACGGGTTCGCCCTGGAGATGTCCAACGTCGACCTCGAGTCGCAGTTCGTCCGCATGATTCAGGGCCAGAAGGGCTACCAGGCCTCCGCCCGCGTCGTCTCCTCCGTGGACGACCTCCTCCAGGAGCTCATGCAGATGGTCTGACCGACCGATAGAGTCCCCTCATGGGTGGTGAGGAGGACTTCGTCCTCGTGATCGACGCAGAGGACGTGTTCATCCGACGGATGGACCACGCTCTGCGAAGGCTCGGTTACCGCGTCGTCGGGGTCCAGGATCCCGGCGGCGCGGTCGACGTCCTTGGGAAGCACGCCTGGAGCCTCGTCCTCGTCGGACGCCCCCGCGGAGCCAACGGCGAAGGCTTCCTCCGCACCCTCCGCCGCACGACTCCGCGTCGCCCTCGTCGTGGAGGCCCCGAGCCGCCTCCTCGACGACCAGATGCGCGCCCTCGGCGCCGCCGGCGTCATCTCCCGGCGGGCCGGCCCCGAGGCCCTCCTCCGCCTCTTCGCCGACCCCGACCCCGACGGCGACAGCGGCGACGCGGCGGGCGCCTCCTCCAGCGCCGTCCGCGTCACCCTCGACCCCGAGGCCGCCCTCGAGCTCAGCGGCCGCGGCAGCGGACCCATCCCCACCGAGGCCATCGACCGCGCCCGGACCGCCGTCGACGGCTTCCGCTCCGCCGTCCGCTCCGCCGCGCTCGAGCTCCCCGGCCGCGGTGACGTCCTCCCCCGGCTCCAGTCCCTCCTCGCCTCCCCGGAGGCGGGCGTCGAGGAGATCGTCGGCGTCATCGAGTCCGACCCCGCCATCGTCACCGGCGTCCTCCGCGCGTCCAACGTCGCCGCCGGCACCTTCGCCACCGCCGCCCTCAGCGTCGAGGACGCCTGCGTCCGCCTCGGCAACCGGGTCGCCCTCGCCATCGCCCAGCAGGCCGCCATCCGCTCCATCCTCGTCCTCAACAACGAGCCCTGGGTCTCCCTCGGCGACGCCTGGTGGGCCCACGCCGAGGCCGTCAGCCAGGTCGCGCGGAAGCTCGCCCCCGGGATCGGCGCCGCGCCCCAGGACGGCTTCCTCGCCGGGCTCCTCGCCAACGTCGGCGAGATCGCCATCCTCGCCGCGGCGGAGCGGTGGGACGACGGCGGCTCCGCGACCGCGGACGGCCTCCTCGTCGCCGTCCGGGAGGTCATGCCCGCCGAGCACGGCCGGGTCGGCGCGGTCATCCTGGAGGGCTGGGGCTACCCCCAGCGGTGGACGAAGCTCGCCCGCGACCACCACGGCGGCCTCGGCGTCCGCCGCACCCCCGTCCAGCAGCTCGCCGCCCTCGCCCACCTCCTCGTCCTCGAGGCGGACCTGACCTACGTCGCCCCCGGGCCCCCGGGTGACGCCTCCGCCCTCGCGACGGCCGTCCGGATCGACCTCGACGAGGCCCGCGCCGAGGCCGCCGCCATCGCCGAGGCGGTGACGGCCGCCTGACCCCGTCAGATTCCTGACGCCTCAAGTCTGACGCCACCCCGCCGATGAGGGGAGGACGGGCGCCCGCGCGTATCGCGTCGTGCGTTCAGCAGGCGAAGAAGGTCGCAACGACCCGTCCTGGCACGGGCCTTGCGAAGGAGAAGGGCGAAGCATGGATCTCGCAACTCTCATCGGTGTCATCGCGTCCTTCGGACTGATCGTCCTCGCGATCCTGTCCGGCGACGGCGCCATGACGTTCATGAACGTCCCCTCGATCATCATCGTGTTCGGCGGCACCGTCGGCGTGACGTTGGTCTGCTTCCCGATGAAGACCGTGCTCGGCGTCATCAGCGTCCTCCGCAAGACGCTCTTCCACAAGGGGCTCGAGAACCAGTCGATCATCACGACGCTGGAGGACCTCGCGAAGCGCGCCCGCAAGGAGGGGCTGCTCAGCCTCCAGTCCGCCCAGGACGACATCGCCGACGACTTCTACAAGGCCGGCCTCCAGTTGGTCGTCGACGGCCAGGAGGCCGACACCATCGAGGCCATCCTGACCACCGAGATGGACTACATCGGCGCCCGCCACGGCGTCGGCCAGGCGCTCTTCAAGTGCATGGGGACCTACGCCCCGGCCTTCGGGATGATCGGTACGGTCATCGGCCTCATCCAGATGCTCCAGTCCATGTCGGACCCGAGCACCATCGGCCCGTCGATGGCCGTCGCGCTCGTCACCACGTTCTACGGCGCGCTGCTGTCGAACGTCGTCTTCCTCCCGCTGGTCACCAAGCTCGAGCAGCGCTCCGATCAGGAGCTGGAGCAGAAGGCGCTGATCATGGAGGGGCTGCTCTCCATCCACGCGGGCGACAACCCGCGCATCCTCGTGCAGAAGCTGTCGGCCTTCGTGCCGCCGAGCGCGCGGGTGGCCGAGGCCGCGTAGGTCATGCCCAAGCCCAAGAAGCCCGACGAGGGCGCGCCGGGCTGGATGGTCACGTTCGCGGACCTGATGACCCTGCTGCTCACCTTCTTCGTGCTCCTGCTGTCCATGTCGACCCTCGACAACCAGAAGGTCAAGCTCGCGCTGGGGTCGCTCCGCGGCGCCCTCGGCGTGTTGGAGGGCGGCGGCCAGCCGCGCGAGGGGCGCAAGGAGATCTCCAAGATGACGCGCCTGGCGCAGGGCGAGATGAAGCTCATGACCACCATCGAGCGGGTCACCGAGCAGCACCTCGACAAGGCCAGCAACGACATGATCCAGATCGGCCACAAGGACGAGAAGGTCTTCGTCGCCATCGACGACTCGCTCCTCTTCGCGCCCGGGAGCACCGAGATCCTCCCGTCGGCGTACCCCTTCCTGGACGATCTCGCGGGCGCGATGGTCGAGACCAAGGCCAACGCCGAGTTCATCGGCCACGCCGACGACTCCAACCCCAGCGGCTACTACGACAGCAACTGGGAGGTCGCGGCGGCGCGCTCGCTGGCCACGCTCATCTACGTCGAGAACGCGGGGCCCGTCCCCGGCAAGCGCCTCAAGGCGTCGACGCACGGCGAGCACCTGCCTCGCTACACCAACAACAGCGCCGCGGGCCGGGCCCGCAACCGGCGCGTCGAGATCGTGTTCACCGTCACCACCGCCACCGACTCGTACTTCTACGGGGAGGAGCGGATCGTGCGTGAAGTCGAGGAGGCCCCCTGATGGCCGAAGAAAACGAGCTGATGGAAGAGGTCGATCCCCTCGAGGAGAAGATCGCCGCCCTCCAGGGCAAGTCCAAGAAGCTGACGCTCCTGCTGGTCGTCGCCGTCGCGCTGGCCATCGGCAGCGGCGGGTTCGCGTTCATGAGCAGCCAGAGCACCGCCGCCGAGATCGCGGCGATGCGCGAGGTCGCCGAGAAGATCGACTCCGGCAAGGAGGACGCGATCGAGGGCATCGACCCGTCCCGCGAGGTCGGGGTGATCCACCCGCTGGGCAACTTCATCGTCAACCTGCTCGACCCCGGCAACCTCCGGTACGTCAACTGCCGCATCGAGGTCGAGGTCGAGGAGCAGGAGACGGTCAAGGACATCCAGGAGCGGGAGGCGCTGTTCAAGGACGCCGTCATCTCCCTGATCGGCAACCAGTCCTACGAGGACGTCCTCGGCGTCGAGGGCAAGAGCCGGCTCCGCGAGGAGCTCCTCATCCGCTTCAACCGCCTCCTCCCCGAAGGGCAGGTGGCGCGCGTGTACCTCACCGAGTTCGTGGTGCAGTAGCGATGTCCGACTCCATCCTCACCACCGGCGAGCTCGAGGCCCTCAGGGCCGCGGTCGACCAGGACGTGCCCGTCCCGGACGAGCCGGGCGGCTACGGCGGCGGCGGCGCGGGCGGCGGCGGCGGCGGCGGCGGACGGTCGTCGGTCCTGATCGACGGCGAGGGGCTCCCCCGCTTCAAGTTCGGCGAGGGCCGCATCGGCGGCGCGCGCCGCGAGGAGCGGCTGGCGTTCGTGTTCGACAAGGCGGCGCGGGCGCTGGAGCGGCGGCTCTCCGACGTCCTCGAGACGGCGATCAGCAGCTCCGTCACCTTCCTCCAGGTCACCCGGTTCTCCGAGTTCCGCGAGACGTTCGAGCTCGACGTCCGCGAGCTCGCGATGCTCGGCTTCAAGATCGCGGGCATCCCCGGGCAGGGGCTGATGGCGCTGGAGCCGGAGGTCGTGGAGCGCGTCGTCGAGGGGCTGATGGGCGGCGCGGAGATGTCCCAGAGCGGCAACAAGACGTCCGGCCGGCGCGCCTTCCGTGAGGTCACGGCGCTCGACCTCCGCGTCTGCCAGCGCGTGATGACGACGTTCCTCGACGACCTCGGCGACGCCTGGAACCCCGGCGAGCCGCTGGACGCCGCCATCACCGGCGCCGACACCAAGGGCGTCGTGGCGAAGGTCTACGCCGACAGCACCCCGGTCGTCGCCGGGCTGCTCGAGGTGGTCATCGGCAAGCGCCTGCTCGGGATGATCGGGCTGGTGCTGCCCCGCGGCGCCGTCGACTCGCTCGCCGATCCGGCGGCCCAGGAGGACCACATCGGGGGGAACGGCCAGGCCGGCCCGATGGCCGACGAGGTCGACGGGTTCGAGGTCGACGTGCAGGTGACGGTGGGCAGCAAGCGGATGTCCGTGGCCGACCTGCTGGCCCTGGGCGAGGGGGACGTCCTGTTCATGGACGGCGGTCGCCAGGCGGCCGTGGGGATGGTTCAGGGGGTGCCGAAGTTCGTCGGCGTCCCCGGGAAGAGCAACGGCAACAAGGCGATCTGCATCGCCGAGGTGATCGACCATGCAAGTTGAGACGATGCACGAAGACGGCTCGCCGAACCTCGGCATGATCCTCGACCTCCCCCTGGAGGTGACGGTCCGCCTGGGGCAGACGCGGATCCTCATCCGCGACCTGCTGCGGCTCGACAAGAACTCCGTCCTGGAGCTGAGCCAGGGCGCCGACGATCCGCTGGACATCGTCGTCAACGACAAGGTCCTGGCGCGCGGCGAGGTGGTCGTCGTGGACGACCGGCTGGGCGTCCGCATCACGGACATCGTGAGCCGCAAGGAGCGCGTCGGCGCGCTCGAGTAGGCGCCTGCCCCAGATTGTCAAGGAGTTGTCAAAGTCCCGGGTGCCTCGCGCGCGGGTTGATCTACTATGCGGACCATGCGCTCCCGCCTGGTCCTGCTGGCCGTCGCCCTCGCCGCGGCGGGGTGCGTGCCCGAGGACGGCTGGTGGGCGGGGGCCCGGGTGGTCTACGGAGCGAGCGGCGACGACGACGACGGCGGCTTCGGGCTGGACACCGACGGCGACGGGATCAGCGACTCCACCGAGGGTGACGGCGACGTCGACGGCGACGGGATCCCCAACTTCCAGGACGACGACAGCGACGGCGACGGCATCCCCGACAGCGAGGAGGGGGCCGGCGACGCCGACGGCGACGGGACCCCCAACTTCCTCGACACCGACAGCGACAACGACGGCGTCACCGACAACCAGGAGGGGAACGGCGACAGCGACGGCGACGGCATCCCCGACTACCTCGACCCCACCGACGACAGCGGCGACGACGACGACGCGTCCGGCCCCGACGACGA
>CAYFOA010000125.1:0-22226 GCA_964344575.1 uncultured Rickettsiales bacterium
TCAAACGGATCGAGGCGATCAACTACCGCGAGCTGTGGCCGGTCAAGCCGGCGACGAACGACGAGGCGCGCGAGGCGGAGATCGACGATCTGATCCATCAGATCGTCGAGGAGGCGATGGAGATCAGGAGCCGCCGGTGGAAGCCGTGAAGGGGGCGTACCTGCTCGATACCGATGCGTTCTCCTACCTCGCCAAGCGGACCGTACCCCCCAGCTTCCAGGACTGGATCTGGCGGGTCCCCAGCGGCGCGCTGCACCTCAGCGCCGTCACGCTGGGAGAGTTGGTTCGCGGCGCCAATCTCCGGCGTGCCGGACGGGACCAGCTGCTGGATCGGCTCGACCGGGTCGGGATGAGCCGATTGCCCTTGCTTCCCTTCGACCGCGAAGTCGCGACCCGCTGGGGGCAACTCGAGGCCGCGGTTCGTCTCGCGGGCACGCCCCTGGGCCGGGCCGATCTCCAGATCGCGGCCACCGCACTCGTCTACGAGCTCGAGCTGGTGACCGGGAACGTGCGGGACTACGAGCGCATTCCCGGGCTGCGGATCAACCGGGTGTTCGCGGATTCGCGAACGGACTGAATGATTCTCGGGAACCTCTGCTCCAGCCCGTTGTCTCTGACATCGATTCCGCCCGCCTGGCGGGTGGAAGCAAGGGCCGCATGGGGTCCTCAGGAGACGTCGGGGTGACCCGGCGGAAGGGGTGCGGTGTCACACGCCCCCGCCGCGAGAGCGGACCGTCCATGCAAGCCGAGGGACGCCCGAGCCAGGGTGGATCGTCTGACGGCGGTCCTGGCCGGGAGTCCGGTGGTCGGCCCCTCCGGCGGGAGGGGGACCGCAGCCAAGCCGGGGTTCGCCCACAAGGAGGTTGCGGGAAGAAGTCGACGGGGACGTCGGCGGCCGACCGATCCAGCCGGACGATCGGTGAGTCCCAACCGGTGGTCGGTCAGTCCGAGTGGTGGAAACCGAGGGCAGCCGGCAGATCGAGGGGTGACGGGTGGAATCCCCGGCGTCCCGAAGGTCGGGTAAAGCTCGCCGGAGCGAACGCCAGCGGGAGTGTCGCATTCGGTCGCTCAAAAGGCGGCGGAACGGCAGGCAGGGCGCTTCTGCGTGACACCGATGACTAGCTCAATTGGTTAGAGCACCGGGCTTCAGACCCGGGGGTTGTCAGTTCGACTCTGACGTCCTCCCTCACTCTGGAAAGACCCTGCCGGTCACGCTCCCACGAGGGGCCCAATCCTCCCCCTTTCGGAAGGGAGGCCGCGGACGCTCCCAAGGCCGAAGCGGTTGGCGATGGTGTCGAAGACCCGGCGGAAGGCCTCCGTCGGACGGACGCAGCGCGCCGAGCGGGACGTGACGACCGGGGACATGCCACCCCGCACCAAAGGCGGTCCTGGCCGGATACCGCGGAGACGCGGTGGACAAGGCGCCAACCCGGGCTCCACTCCCGGGGTACGGCGACGAGAGACCGGTCGCAAGCAGGCGTAGTCTCAGCCTGCTCCCAACACCTTCTCGCGAACCGCCCGACGCAGCAGCTTGCCGAGCTCGCTGCGGGGCAGCTCGCCCTCCCAATCGACGACCTGCTTCGGTCTCTGCCAGGGCATCAGATCGGCCCGCGCGCATGCGAACAGGTCGTCGTGACGGGCGTCTTCGGCCCACTGGACGACGGCGACCACGCGTTGCCCCCAGTCCGGGTCGGGGACGCCCACCACGCACACGTCGTGGACCCCCGGGGCCGTCCGGAGCACCTGCTCGACGGCGCCGGGGGCGACGTTCTCCCCGCCCGTGACGATCCGATCGACGCGGCGGTCCTCGACGACGAGGCGGCCGTCGGGGTCGAGGCGACCGAAGTCGCCGCCCCGGAGCCAGCCGTCGCGCCACAGCGGAGCACCGCCGTCGCCGACCCCGTCGCCCTCGTCGTCTTCGTACCGCGTCGCGAGGCCCCGGCCGCGGAGCTCGATGCGGCCCCCCGCGCCGATGCGGAGCTCGCGCCCGCCGACGGGCCAGCCCGCGTCGCCCGCCGTCCGGGGCGCCGCGTCGAGGCGGCCGAGCGTCACGGTGCTGCCCGCCTCGGTCAGGCCGTAGGTCGTGACGGCCGGGATCCCCGCGGCGCGGGCGCGGGCGATGAGCGCCGGGTCGGTCGGTCCGCCCCCGATCATGGCCACGCGCAACGCCGGGGCCCGGAGGTCGGGCGCCTCCTCGAGGAGCCGCCCGAGCATGCGCCCCACGAGCGAGACGTGCGTCGCGCCGGCGGCGAGCCGGGCGGCGAGGGACGGCGGATCGAACGGCTCCAGCACCGCGGTCGCCCCCGCGCGGTCGCACCGGAGCAGGACACCGAGCCCCCCAACGTGCGACGACGGAAGCGGGCAGACCCACCGATCGCCGGCCCGGAGGCCCGTCGCCTCGATCACCGCGTCGGCCGCCGCGTCGAGCTCGTCCCAGGGGAGCACCACCGCCCGCGCCCGGGAGGTCGTCCCCGACGTGAACACCACCGCCGACGGGCGGTCGTCCGAACGCGACGCAAACGCAGCACGTCGCCGCCGCTCTGGCTCCCCGAGGCGGGGGTCGAGCACGACGACGGAGGCGCCCGACGCGCGCGCCGCGAGCAGCTCGTCGCCCGCCCCCGGACCGGCCCGGACCACCCGCCTCGTCACGCCCGGACCCCCAGGCCGGGGGCCGTGGGGACGGCCAGGAGGCCGCGGCGCGGACCGGGGACGGCGGCGAGGTCTTCGGCCAGCAGCGCGCCCGTGGCGAGGCCGTGGGCGGGGCCGCCGGGGCGGTGGATCGCGGCGGCGAGGTGCAGCGCCGCCGTCCTGCCGACGGCGCCGTCGAGCATCGTCGTCACGTACGCGTCGAGCCCGGCGGCGCGCGCGGCGAGGGCCAGCCGGGCGCAGGGGCCGAGGCCGCCGAGCCGGGTCGGCTTGAGGACGAGCACGTCCGCCGCCCCCTCGGCGATCACCGCGTGCCCCGCCGCGGTGTCCGCGACCGATTCGTCCGCGGCGATGCGGGGGCCGATGCCGCGCAGCGCCGCGAGGCCGGCGAGGTCCCCGGCGGGCACGGGCTGCTCCACCAGGTCGACCCTCCCCAGCGCCGCCAGCCCCAGAGCCGCCGCGTCCGAGTCCGCGAACGCGCCGTTGAAGTCGACCCGCAGCCGACAGCCCGGCGCCGCCGCCCGGATCGCGTCCAGCTTCGGCCGCTCCGTCGGGGACGTCAGCTTCGTCTTCAGCACCTCGAACCCAGCCTCCGCCGCCGCCGCCGCCGACGCCGCGTCGCGCACCAGCGCGTTGACCGGCACCGCGGCCGGCGGCGCCGTGGCTCCCCGGAGCAGCGCCGCGATCGGCGCGCCCCGCCGCTGGCCCGCGAGGTCCCACAGCGCCGCGTCGAGCGCCGCCCGCGCGGCGGGGGTGGAGCGGAGGTGAGCCACCAGCATCGCCTCCCAGGGGCCGCCCGGAGACGCCGATCCCGCAGGCCGGAGCCCGAGGCACGCGCGGGACGCCCCTTCCAGGGGGACGGTCCCCAGCCAGGCCGCGTCGATCGCGCCGAGCGCGTCCGCGCAGTCCCTCCGCGACTCGGTGCCCGCCGCCCGCATCGGCGCGGCCTCTCCGATTCCGACCCGACCCTCGGCGTCGCGGAGCCGCACCAGCCAGACGTCGCGCGTCGTCACCGCGCCCTTCGCCGTCACCAGCGGACGGCGGAGGCGGAGGCGGCGGGGCTCGACTTCGAGCGCGACGAGGCGGGCGGGAGCGGTCACGGACCCTCCGGGGCAGGCGCCGACGCTACCCCAGCGCCGTCCCCAGGCCGAGGAGGAGACCGAAGACCGTCAGCAGCCCGGCCGTCATCCCCAGCGCGCGGTTGAGCGTCGGGCCGTCCGTCCGCGTCCGCACGATCCCGTTGAGCTTCAGCGCCAGGGGCAAGCTGAGGAGGACGGCGAGGGACGCGACGGGCAGCTGCGCGGCAGCCACGAGGGCCGCGACGACGAGGTACGGGATCGCGAGGAGCGACCCGTAGTAGAGGCGGGCGCGGGACCGACCCAGCCGGACCGGGATCGTCCGCTTCCCGGCCCGCTCGTCCGTGTCGATGTCGCGGATGTTGTTCACCGTCAGCACCGCGGCCGCGAGCAGCCCCATGGGGACGCCCAGCGCCAGCGCCACCGGCTCCCACGTCCCCGTCTGGACGAACACCGTGCCCGCCACGGCGGCCAGCCCGAAGAACAGGAACACGAAGACGTCGCCGAGGCCGTGGTAGCCGAGGGGGTAGGGGCCGCCCGTGTAGGCGACCGCCGAGACCATGCCCGCGACGCCGATCGCGAGGATCACCCACGACGTCTGCAGCGACAGGAACACACCGACGGCGAGGGCGGCGAGCAGCACCAGCACCAGTCCCCCCGTGATCGCCCGCTGCGTCAGGAGGCCGGCCGCCACCGCGCGGGTCGGGCCGAGGCGCTGCGGCGTGTCCGCCCCCTTGCGGAAGTCGAAGAGATCGTTGGCGAAGTTCGACGCGATCTGGAGCAGCAGGGCCCCCGCCAGGGCCGCCGCCGCGGCGTCCGCCCGGACCGACCCGAGGTGCGCCGCGAGCGCCGTACCGACACCGACCACGACCACCGCGATCACCAGCGTCTTCGGACGCAGGGCGACCACCCAGGCGCGGACGGCCGCCGTCGTCACGCGTCCGCTCCTTCGTCGCCGTCGAGCCCCAGGGCAGCCACCGCGGCCGCCGCCCCCGCCGCCCACAGCACCCGGTGGTGGGCCACGCTCGCGTCGCGGTCGACGACGATCTCGATCAGCCGCGCGTCCTCTGCGCGGGTGTCCTCGAGGTGCCGCCGCAGCTCCGCCGTCGTCGCCGGGGCGAGGTACTCCAGGCCGAACATCTGCGCCGCGCCCCTGAACCCGAGGTCGTGCTGTGTCGCGAACAGGTCGTCGACGTTCGCCCCCGTCCGGGCCAGCGGCAGGTAGCTGAAGATGCCGCCGCCGCCGTTGTTGATCACGAGGATCGTGCCGCCCCGCCCCAGCCGCGGGACGGCCGCGAAGCCGCCCACGTCGTGCAGCGTCGCCAGGTCCCCGAGCAGCGCCACCATCGGCCCGTCCGCGCCCGCGTCCACGCCGAACGCCGTCGACACGAGCCCGTCGATCCCGTTGACGCCGCGGTTGCTGAGGACGCGCAGGGGGCGTCCGTCGGGGCGCAGGAAGGCGTCGAGCTCCCGCACCGGCATGCTCGACGCGGCCAGGATCGTCGCGTCCGCGGGGAGGAGCTCGGCGAGCAGGTCGACGATCCCGCCCTCGAAGTGGTCCGGGGCGGACTCGTCCCCGCATCCCGCCGCCAGCGCTTCGGCCGCCGCCGCGTCCGCCGCCCGCCAGCGCGCCGTCCACGCCGCGCGGGCATCCGCCGGGCCGGGGTCGGCGGTCGCCCCGGCGTCGCGCACGGCCGTCCCGAGGACACCGCACGTCGCCGCGGTCCGGGCGCGCACGAAGAGGGCGCCGGCGTGGTTCGGATCCTCGCGCCGGCCGTCCTGGTCGACGACCACCAGCCGCGCGTCCCGGTGGCGGCCCATCCACTGCGTCAGCGCCTTGCTCGTGGGCATCCGCCCGAGGCGGAGGATCCACTCGGGGCGGAGGGCCGCAGCCACGTCGCCGTCCCGCAGGAAGGCGTCGTAGCTCCCGATCGTCGCCACGCCCTCGGGGGCCGGCCGCCGCAGGCCCGAGAGGGGGTCCGCCAGCAGCGGCAGCCCCGTCGCCCGCGCCAGGAACGCGATCGCCGCCCGCTCCTCGTCGTTGGCGTCCAGCGGACCGACCACGATCGCGCCCCGCGGCCGCGAGCGCGCCAGCTCCGCCAGCTCCTCCAGCGCCGCCCCCGAGGGACGCAGCTCGGCCGGCGCCCAGGGCGCGAAGGGGCGACCGTCGGGGCGACCGAACGCCGCCACGGGGTCGCCCGCGACCAGCGCGTCGGGGACGTCGCCGTCGATCCGGGCCGCCGACAGCGGCTCGTCGAAGTGGACGTCGACGTGCACGGGACCCGCCGGCGGCCCCTGCGCGATCTCGACCAGGCGGCACACGCGGCCGCGGAGCCAGCGCATCCAGTCCGCCGTCGGCCGGGGCAGCCCGATCGCCTGGAAGCGGAGGACGTGCTCGCCGTACAGCCCGTGCTGCTGCGTGGTCTGGGGCGCGCCCACGTCCCGCAGCTCGGGGGGACGGTCGGCCGTGAGCAGGATCAGCGGGACGCCGGTCTCGAACGCCTCGATCACCGCCGGGTGCCAGTGCGCCGCGGCGCTGCCGGAGGTGCACACGAGCGCCACCGGACGGCGCGCCGCCCGCGCAAGCCCGAGCGCGTAGAAGCTGCCGCAGCGCTCGTCGACGTGGACGTGGACGCCGAGGTCCGCGTTCGCCTCGGCGGCGAGCACCAGGGGCGCGTTCCGGGAGCCCGGCGAGACGCAGACGTCCCGGACGCCCGCCCGCACCAGCTCGTCCATCATCGCAGCCGCCGCCAGCGCGTTCCGGTTGGCGGTCGCCTCGAAGCCGTCGCGCCGCGCGCGCCGGCCGGTCCTCGTCTCGCTACGGGTGCGCATGCAGCACCTCCCTGAGTCCCTCGAGCTTGTGGTCGACCTCGGTCCGCTCCTGCCGCGGACGCGAGCCCTTCACGATCCCCGCCCCCGCGAAGAGGTGCGTCGTCGCGCCGTCCACCAGCGCCGACCGGATGGCCACGCAGAACTCGCCGTCGCCGTCGAGCCGGACCACGCCGACGCCGCCCGCGTACCAGCCCCGGTCCAGCCCCTCGTGCGCCGCCAGCCAGTCCATCGCCGCGGCCTTGGGGAGCCCGCCGACCGCGGGGGTGGGGTGGACGAGGGCGACCAGGTCCAGCGCGCCCTCGCCGTTGGCCAGCTCGCCCCGCACCGGGGTGTGCAGGTGCTGGACGTTGGGGAGGCGGAGCAGCTCCGTGGCGGCCACGTCGACGCGGTTCGACACCGGCGCCAGCGCGTCCCGGAGGTAGTCGACGACGGCGACGTGCTCTCGCCGCTCCTTGTCGTCCTCGAGCAGGTCGGCCCCCAGCGCGGCGTCCGCGTCCGCGTCGGCCCCACGCCGCCGCGTGCCCGCCAGTGCGTCCGCTCGGACCTGCCCCGTCCGGACGGCCAGCAGGCGCTCCGGCGAGGCCCCCAGGAACGTCGCCCCGTCCGCCGGCTCGACGCAGAACCGGAAGCAGTCGGGGAAGCGGGTCTCCAGGCTCGCGAGGAGGTCCGCGGCGTGCGGCGGCTCGGCCGACGTCCACGTCTCGTCCCGCGCCACCGCGACCTTCGTGAGGACACCGATCTCGATGGCGTCCAGCGCCGCGCGAACGCCGTCCTCGAAGCTGTCGGGATCGCCGACCGGGGGCGCCGCCGGCCCCGGCACGACGCCCGGCCGCGCCCGATCCAGCCGCATCAGCGCCTCGCCGCACTCCCCCAGGAGTTGCCGCAGGAACTCGCGCGACGCGGCCGGCCCCAGCCCGTCGGGGGCGACGCCGATCAGCCAGCGGTCCCCGCCCGACTGGAGCAGCGTGACGGTGGGGAGGACGAACCGCGCCGCCGCGAAGCACCGCCACGGCGTGCCGTCCGCGTCCCAGTCGTCCGCGAAGGAGAAGCCGCCCACCAGCCGGGGCGCCACCGCGGCGTCGTCCGCCGACAGCGCCGCCAGCCGCTTGTTCAGCACGCGCGCCTGGGCTGCGACCTCGGCGAACCGGTCCTCCCCGTCGGCCTCCAGGACCTCCGCCTCGCCCACCGCGGCGAGGACGTCGCCCCGACCTGCCGCGTACAGGAACCGGCCGCGGCCGCGCGCCCGCTCCCACCGGAGCAGCGCCGCGGCGCTCACGTCGGGGCCACGCATGGCGAGCCAGTACCGCACGCCGGTCACAGGGCCCCCGATCCATCACGAAGGGCAATCCTCCGTTCCAGACACCGCAAGAAGCGTCGTGATTCCAGCTGGTTGGAAGGCGCCAATACGCAATCGGCCGATCCAGACACCGTCATGCGACCCCCTCGGCGAGGGCGGCGTCGCGGGCGGCGCGGGCGGCTTGGACTGAGCGCTCGTGGAGGCGCATGTGGCCTTCTTGGATGCCGACCGTCATCAGGGCGCGGACGGCGGAGAGGTTGTTGGCGAGGCCGACCGCCGCGGCTACCTGGGCCAGCTCCGTCGCGCTCGTCACGCCGAGCATCGCCAGCGAGCGCTGGGCGCCGGGGTGGATGCGGGTGGCGCCGCCGACCGTGCCCACCGCCATCGGGAGCTCGAGGCGACCGTGGAGCGCGCCGTCGCGGACCCGCCACGTCGTCAGCGAGCGGTACTGCCCGTCCCTGCAGGCGTAGGCGTGAGCCCCCGCCTCGACACCGCGCCAGTCCTGACCGCAGGCGATGAGGACGGCGTCGATGCCGTTCATGATCCCCTTGTTGTGCGTCGCCGCGCGGTAGGGATCGGCGTACGCGAACCGATCACCGGCCTCGACCCGGCGCGCGATCGCCTCGCCGCCGATGGCGTCGAAGGGGACCGTCGCCTCGACCACGACCCGCCGCCGGTCCGCCAGGTTGCTGAGGATCCGCATCCCCAGCCGCCCCTCGGCCAGCGCCGCGATCCGGTCGCCCACCGCCTCGGCGACGGTGTTGACGATGTTCGCCCCCATCGCGTCGCGGCAGTCGACGTGGAGGTGGACGACGACGAGGCCGTCGCCGAGGTCGCGGACCTCGAGCCCGCGCCAGCCCCCGCCCCGCGCGACCAGCCCCGCGCAGGCGCCGTCGACGCCGCGGCCGATGTCGTCCGCCGCCGCCTCGATCCGCTCCCGCGCGACGTCGGCGTCGGGGACGTCCGTGAGCTGGACCTGCGCGATCATCACCGGCGCGTCGGCCCACGCCCGGAAGCCGCCGCCCGCCCGCACCATCTTCGACGCGTAGCTCGCCGCCGCCACGATGGACGGCTCCTCGACGGCCACCGGCACGAGCCGGTCGACGCCGTTGACGCGGACGTTGGTGACGACCCCCATCGGCAGCTCGTAGGTGCCGATGACGTTCTCGATCATCTGGTCCGCGAGCTCCAGCGGGAGCCGCCCCGGGTTGCGGTCGACGTCGACTTCGACGCGCTCGCGCCGCTCGTCCAGGCCGAGGTTGTGGAAGCCCGGGATCCTCGAAGTCCCCATCGTCATGCCGTCACCTCCGCCACGTAGATCCAGGCGATGCCGAACGTCAGCGCCGCCTTCGCGACCACCCGCAGCCCCGCCGGCTCCAGCAGCTCCGTCACGAACGCCTCCCCCGCGGGGAACGCCGCCGAGGTCCGGGGCAGGTACTCGTAGGCCGCCCGATCGCCGGTCAGGAGCCCGCCGATCCGGGGCATCACGAAGCGCGCATAGAAGCGGAACAGCCGCCCGAACAGCCACCCGTCCGGCTGGCCGAACTCGAGCACGAGGACCCGCCCGCCGGGGCGGACGACCCGCGCCATCTCCGCGATCCCGGCCGCCGGGGGGACCACGTTCCGGATGCCGAAGCTGACCGTCGCCGCGTCGAAGGCGTCGTCGTCGTACGGCAGGTCCGTCGCGTCGGCCTGGGCGAACGCCACGCGACCGCGGCCGGCTCGTTCGCCGCGCCGGGCCAGCTTGGCGTTCGCCAACTCGACCATTTCCGGGGTGAAGTCCGTGGCTGCCACCTCGCCGTCGGCGCCGAGCGCGTCGGCCACGGCGAAGGCGAGGTCGCCGGTCCCGCAGCAGACGTCGAGCACGCGGTCGCCGGGCCGCGACCCGAGCATCCGGACCGCCCGGCGCCGCCACAGGTGGTGCATGCCACCGCTGAGCACCGAGTTCGCGCGGTCGTAGCGGCGCGCGATGGCGCCGAACATCGTCCGCACCGCCTCGGCGCGCTGGGGGGCGGGGAGGGTGTCGATCGACATCGCGCTACCTCGCCCGCTCGGCCAGCGCCGTCGCCACCGACGCCAGCGCCGCGCCCGCCGCGCTGACGGGGAGCCGCTCGAGCTCGGCCAGCGCGGCCTCGGTGTGGTCGAAGATCAGCGCCCGGCTGCGGGCGATCGCGTCCGACGCCTCCACCGCCGCGAGGAGGTCGCCCACGAACCGCTCGTCCGGCTCGCCCGCCGCCATCGCCGCCAGCCGCTCCGCCAGCGCCGGCCGCCCCTGCAGCGCCAGGACGACCGGGAACGTCACCGTCCCCGACGCCACGTCCTGCAGCGCCGTCTTGCCGATCGCCTCCGGCTCCCGGGTGAGGTCGAGGAGGTCGTCGAGGAGCTGGAACGCGTAGCCGACGTGGTGCCCGTAGCGCCGCAGCGCCGCGACCTCGTCCTCGCCCGCGCCCGCTGCTCGGGCCCCCGCCTCCATCGCCCACTCGAACAGCGACGCCGTCTTGCCGTCGACCACGTCGAAGTACTCGTCGATCCTGACGTCCGCCCGGCCCCGGTTCTCGAGCTGGAGCGCCTCGGCGCCGACCATGCGGCGGAGGACGTCGATGATCGCCGGCATCAGCGCCGGGATGCCCGCCGCGTCGACCACGTGCAGCGCCTGGACCAGCAGCAGGTCCCCGCCGAGGACCGACGCGCCGTTGCCGAACAGCAGCCGCGACGCGGGCTTGCCCCGACGCGTGTCGCCGAGGTCGATGACGTCGTCGTGGAGCAGCGTGGCGTTGTGGATCGCCTCCGCCACGATCGCCAGCCGGAGGACCGCAGGGGCGGGCTCGGAGGCCGGGAACGCGCGCGAGGCGAGGAGGCACACCATCGGGCGGACCCGCTTCCCCCCGGACGCCAGCAGGTGGCGCGCCGACGCGGCGACCCTGGTCGGATCGTCGGGATCGAAGAGGTCGGCGAGCCCCCCTTCGAGGGCGGCGAGGTCACGGGCGAGGCCGTCGGCCACCGGCTCGAGCCCCGCGCGGACGCGGGGGAGCTGGTACCGATCGGCGAGGCGGAGCAGGGCGTCTCGAGCCATCACGTCCGGCATGGTTCCTCCAGACGTTTCACAAGTTTCAAAATCATTTGAAACCTATGGAGAATATTGAGCTTCGTCAACCAGGGTGCAACGCTCTGCTGCACAACCTGTCAAGCTGCCCGCGCATGCGCGTGAGGCTCCGAGACGTGCTCGTGGCGAGCGCCCGGAACGCGCCCCGGCTGCCGCGCCAGGCGGCGGTCCTCCCGGGGGTGCTGTCGGCGCGGGGGACGAGGCCGCTCTCCATCGCCTCGTTCGTCGAGCGGAACGCCCGCCGCCACGCGTCGCGCCCGGCCCTCGTCACGGCCGGCGAGGCGCTGACGTGGCGGCAGTTCAACCGCCTCGCCAACCGGTTCGCCCACGGGCTCGCGGACCGGGGGATCGGCCGCGGCGACGTGGTCGCGATGATGCTCCCCAACGGCCCCGAGGTCGTCGCCCTGGTCGCCGCGACCGCCAAGCTCGGCGCCGTCGCGGCGCCGCTGAACACCGCCCAGCGGGGGAAGGTCCTCGCCCACAGCGTCGCCGTCGCGGACTCGAAGGCGGTCGTCGCGGCCCCCGAGTTCGCCGGCCGGTTCGACGAACCGTGGCCCGTCGCGGACCTGCCTGCGGACCGCGCCTGGGACCCCCCGAGCAGCCGCGCCGTCACCCTCGACGACCCCGCCTTCACCATCTTCACGTCGGGGACGACGGGGCTGCCCAAGGCGTCGGTGATGACCCACAACCGGTGGGTCAAGGCGGGCGCGATCTACGGCGCCGCCCTGCTCCGCCTCCGCCCCGACGACGTCCTCTACGTCCCCCTCCCCTTCTTCCACAACATGGCCCTGACGGCGACCTGGTCGTCGGCCTGCCGGGCCGGCGCGGCGCTGGCGATCGCCCCGAGGTTCTCCGCCTCCGCCTTCTGGGACGACTGCCGCCGCTTCGGCGCCACCGCCTTCCCCTACATCGGCGAGATCCCCCGCTACCTGCTCGCCCGCCCGCCCTCGGACGCCGACCGCCACCACTCCGTCCGCGCCGTCTTCGGGGTCGGCATGCGGCCCGACCTGTGGGGCCCGTTCTGCGACCGCTTCGGCATCGACGACGTCTTCGAGAGCTACGCCGCGTCCGAGGGGAACACGATGTTCGTCAACCCGCTCGCCATCCGCGGCTCCATCGGCTTCTGCGTCACGCCCCACGAGCTCGTCCGCTACGACGTCGACGCCGGCGCCATCGTCCGGGGCCCCGACGGCAAGCCGGTCCGAGCGGCCCGCGGCGAGCCCGGGCTCCTCCTCGCCGAGGTCACCGACCGCTTCGCCTTCGACGGCTACACCGACCCCGAGGCGTCCGAGAAGAAGCTCCACCGCGACCTCTTCGCGCCCGGCGACGTGTGGTTCGACAGCGGCGACCTCCTCCGCAAGATCGGCTGGGGCCACGCCGAGTTCGTGGACCGCGTCGGCGACACCTTCCGGTGGAAGTCGGAGAATGTCTCCACGGGCGAGGTCGAGGCGATCCTCGGCGCCCACCCCGGCGTCGCGGAGGTCGCCGTCTACGGGGTCGAGGTCCCCGGCGCCCCCGGCCGGGCGGGGATGGCGGCGGTGGTGGCCGACCCGGCGGCCGGCCTCGACCTGGCCGACCTCGTCGCGCACTGCCGCCGCGAGCTCCCCCCCTACGCCGTTCCGGTGTTCGTCCGCCTCGTCGGCGCCCTCGAGACGACGGGGACCCACAAGCACCGCAAGGCCGGCCTGCGGGACGAGGGCTACGACCCCGCGCGGGTCTCCGATCCGCTGTACGTCGTCACCAGGGAGGACGTCCGGGGAGTGGACGGGGACGCGGTCGCAGCCATCGCGGACGGGTCGCTGCGGCTCTAGCCCGGCGCTACTCCGGGTAGGTGACGAGGACCGACCGCCGCCCCGGGACGGCGGACGCCTCGGAGATCACCCCGTCCGGCCAGCGGACCCGGAGCGACGCCGACGTCGCCTCCCCCAGCCCGACGTGGTACCGGGACGCCCGTTGCCCCCACCCGCGCGGTCCCTGGAGCTCCCGGGGGGACGCGTCGTCCACCCACAGGACCGCCCCGATCGCGTCGGCGTTGCCCGGCGGGCCCTCCAGCTCGACGACGAGCCAGGAGCCGTCGCCGCACCGGTTCATGTAGAGCAGCGGGGGCAGCCCCGGGCCGACGACGACCACGTCCTGGCTCCCGTCCCCGTCGAAGTCGCCCGGGGCGAGGCCGTAGTGGGCGTCCGCCGTGCCGAAGCCGGACCCCTCCGTCACCTCCACGAAGTCGCCGTCCGCGGTCCCCCGCCACACCAGGTCCGGCCAGCGGCGGTGCTCGGGGGCCAGCTCGCTGCCGTGGTCGGGGGCCGACGCCTGGACCGCGTCCAGCCTGCCGTCGCTGTCGAGGTCGACCGCGTCGATCGACCACCCGATCGTGGGGATGTCCAGCTCGGCGAACGCCCACTCGTCCGGCTCCAGCCCGACCGCCCCACCGACCTCGTAGAAGCCGCCGTCGCCCGTGCTCGCGAGGCACCGCGAGGGGCCGACGTCGGTGATGCAGTAGTCGAACGCGCCGTCCCCGTTCCAGTCCCACGTGATGAACCCCATCCCCGCCATGACCACGTTCGCCCCCAGCGCCGCCGCCTCGTCGACGAAGCCCCCGCTGCCGTCGTTGGTGAAGAACGCCGACGGCGCGTCGACGAGGTACGAGCCGTCCGAGACGAAGAGGTCCGCGTCGCCGTCGAGGTCGCGGTCGGTGAACGTGATCGCCTGGCTGCTGACGTACCCCGCCGCCGCCGCGAGCTCCGCCTCGACGGTGAAGCCGCCGTCGCCGTCGTTCAGGAGCAGGAACTCGGGGAAGCCGGACTGGTGCGGGTTGAACGAGAACGTCCCCACCGCCGCGTCGAGGTCCCCGTCGCCGTCCGCGTCGCCGACCGTCAGCGCGCTGCGGCGGCCGTCGAAGGCCAGCCCCACGGTGTCGGGCAGGCCCCAGGCGCCGTCGCCGACGTCGTCCCAGTACCGAATCGACATCCCCAGCGCGAGCACCTCGGGGAGGGGGTCGCCGTCGAAGTCGGCCACCGCCACCAGGGGCGCGAACTCGGGTTGGGGGTCCCCGCCGGCATCTCGAAGGCGGGACCGAACTCGAAGACGCCGGACCCGTCGTTGAAGTAGGAGTGCGGGACCCCGCCGATCTGGCCGATCACGAGGTCCAGGTCGCCGTCGCCGTCGAGGTCCGCGGGGGCCACCGAGGCCGCCCCGGCGTAGACGTCCGCGGACGCATCGTAGGCGCCGTCGAGCAGCCGGGTCAGGCCGCGCGCCGCCGCCTCCTCCGTGAACCGCCCCTCCCACCCGGCGAACGGGTCGGCGCAGGGGACTGCGTCGCCCCAGGCGAAGTCGCCGTCGCTCCCCGCGGGCGGGGGACTGTCGTCCTCGGGGGTCGGATCGTCAACATCCGCCGGACCGGGGCAGGCGGCCAGCGCCAGCCCCAGGGCCGCCGCCGCGATCCGCTCAGCGCGCGCTGTCGTCGTCGTCGTCGTCGTCCGCGAAGTCGTCGTCGTCGCCTCCGGCGCTGTCGTCGTCGTCGTCGCCGGCGTTCGGGCCGCCCGCGAGCGTCCCCTCGGCGACGCAGGTGACCATCGCGTAGGCCGTCACGCCCGCCTCGATGGTCACCGTCCCGGGACCCCAGCACTCCTGCCCGGACGGCGCCGAGTAGGACAGGCTGACGCTCCCGACGGGGACCGCGCCCCACGCCACGGCCGGCTCCTCGGAGCCCGCGGGGACGGTGTTCCCGGGCACCACGTTGTCGCCGCCGAGCAGACCGACCGGCCCGTGGTCCCCCTCCGGCGAGCTGTCCACCGAGGCGCCGACCGGGTCGATCCCCTCGGGCGCCCCGAAGACCACGTACAGGGTCCCCAGCGAGGGGTCGGGGGAGGTGCCGAAGGCCAGCTCGTACGCCTCGTCCTCGTGCTCGGGATCCCCGGTCGGGATCGCCGGGGCGACGGGGCGGAGCACGTAGCTCGCCTCGGAGACCGCCATCGACACGGTGGCGTAGCCGTCCGCGTTGATGGTCACCTGGGCGGGGTCGAAGTCGTCGACGTCCACGAGGAAGCCGCCGTCGGAGCCGCTCGTGTCGGTCGCGGTGCCCAGGGTCTCGGTGACCGAGGCGCCGGGCAGCCCCACGAAGACCTCGTCGTCGTCGTGGTCGGCGGTCTGGATGAAGCCGGCGAGGGTCCCCTCCGCGCTCGGGGCGAAGGGCCACCACTCGTCGAGGTCGACATCGTCGTCGTCGTCCGCGCCGTCGTCGTCGTCGGCCCCGTCGTCGTCGTCGGCCGCGTCGTCGTCGTCCGCGCCGCAGTCGCAGTCACTCCAGCTGCTGCCGTCCGAGCGGCACTCCTGGGCCCCCGGCGTCCCGCTGGGGCAGAGGCACTCCTGGGTCGCCCCCGGGGGACAGACCTGGGCGGGACACCCCCCGAACAGGATGAGCGCGGTGACCGCAATCGACAGACAAATCAGGCTCCAAGACCGCATCAGTTCCTCCGCGGCAAGACTAGCAGGGGGCGGGGAGGCGGAACGTGACGACGCCGGCGGACGACGGCGAGCAGCGCGACGAGGCACGCGAGCCCCGCGCCCGGCGCCGCGCCCCCGGACTGGCTGCATCCTTCGCAGTCGTCGCCCCCCGTGGTGTCGTCGTCGTCGTCGTCGCCCACGGGCTCGCACTCGGGGCTGTCCACGCCGATCTCGGGATCCGTGTCGTCGCAGTCGCCCTGGCACTCTCCGGCGCCGTCGCCGTCGAGGTCGCGCTCCTCGGGGAGGAGGACGCCGTCGCAGTCGTCGTCGAGGCCGTTGCAGACCTCGTCCGCGTCCCCGACCTCCGGGTTCGTGTCGTCGCAGTCCTCGGGGAAGAAGACGCCGTCGCCGTCCTCGTCGACGAGCACCTGCTCGTCTCGCCCGACGTTCTCGAACACCGCGCCGCCGCCGCTGGTCAGCGCGACGGCGATGTCGGGGTCGCCGTCGTCGTCGAAGTCCGCCACCGCGACGCCGGACCCGCCGTCCAGCGAGTTCGGCGACCGCCACCACGTCTCGAAGACCCCCTCGCCGACCGTCTTCCAGACGCGGTCGCGCTGGTGCCCGATGACGACCACGTCGTCGAGCCCGTCGAGGTCGAAGTCGCCCCACCCGATGTGGTCGTTGTCGATGTCGTTGTCGTCGGTCTCGGGCTGGATCCAGATCGGCCCGTCGTTCATCTCCCCGCCGAAGTTCTCGAAGACCGTGAACCCCGTCCACTCGTTGCTGAACGCGAACTCCGGGTAGCCGTCGCCGTTCATGTCGCCCCACGCGACGCCGTTGCTGGTGTTCTGGGTGACCGACGTCCACACCGAGACCATCTCGCCGTCGTCGTTCCGGTAAAGGCGGTTGGCCTGGTACGGGTCGTTGGCGCAGGCGAGGTCGGGGTCGCCGTCGAGGTCGTAGTCCCCCCACGCGATCGCCGAGGTGTTGTCGTCGGGGTGGGGGGAGACCCACGCCGCCTCCTCGACGAGCTCGCCGCTGAGGTTCTTGTAGATGTAGTTGGGACCCCCGATGGTGGCGACGGCCACGTCGAGGTCGTCGTCGCTGTCCCAGTCGGCCACGGTGACGCCGAAGCTCCGATCCGCCTCGGCGCTCTGCCACACGGAGACGAAGTCGCCGTCGCGGTTGTCGTACAGCCGGTTGGGGGCGCCGTCGTTCACCACCACGAGGTCGGGATCGCCGTCGCGGTCGATGTCGGCCCACGCCACGCCGAGGCTGTGCTCCTCCTCCTCGCTGCTCCAGGCCAGCGCGAAGGTCCCGTCCCCGAGCCCCTCGTAGACCCGGTTGGGGCCGCCGGCGGGGGGCGGGTCGTTCGAGGCCACGGCGAAGGCGATGTCGAGGATCCCGTCGTCGTTCCAGTCCGCGACCGCGACCGACTCCGAGCGATCGTCCAGCTCGGTGGACCTCCACATCGGCGCGGCCGAGAGCGACGCGTGGCTCGCGGAACCGACCGCGAGCGGCGCGCCGTCGTGCCCGTAGGGGGCACACCCGGCCAGCACGACCAACGCCGCGGCGGCGCTCCGAAGCGGGGAGAGGGACCGCATCGAAGGCATCGTAGCAGCGGCCATGTGGGCTACTCGGGCGCGGTCCCGCCCCTTGTGGGAGTGACCGACGGGAGCAATGATGCCGGCATGAAGCGCTGGCTTCGAGAGGCCGCCCCGGCCGCCGCGTTGGCCGTCTTGCTCTGCGGTGCGGAGTGCAGCGAGAGCGGGATCTCGCGCGCTCCGGACGATCCCACGCCCGAGGCCACGCCCGAGCCGCAGCGCCCCTGCGACGACGGGACGCCGGGGGTGGTCGCGGGCAACGTCGCCGACCTCGGACACGACCCGGTCCTCATCTCCGGGGCCCACGTGTACGAGTGGCAGTGGGGCGAGGAGCCGGCGCGGACCGCGTCCAACGGCGTCTTCGAGATCCACCTGAAGCGCGCCGACCGGCCCGTCGTGGAGCTCTCGCACTACGGCTACGTCGACGTCGTCGTCGGCATCAGCGGCGAGGACACCGACTCGGGCATCTCGATCCCGCTGTACCTCAAGGCCGACGAGATCGTCTTCCGGCAGGAGGACTTCGGCCTCCCCTACGACCCCTACTTCGGGGGCCTCCTCGTCCACCTCTACACGGAGGCGGACACCGCGGCGTCGGAGCTGACGGGCGGCGCCGAGGCGAAAATCGACCTGGCCCACCACAGCGCCTGGGCGTTGGACGAGACGGACGAACACGTGGAGGGGAACGTGGTCCCCGCGGACTCCAGCTCCGCCGAGATCTGGTTCATGAACGTCGAGCCGGGGATGGCCACCATCGAGGTCACGCCCCCGCCGGGCGCCGAGTGCACCGGCCCCGCCGAGCTGCCCGTCTACAGCGACACCTACACGCACGCGAACTTCTACTGCCGGGCAGCCGACTGAAGGCCCTCGTCCGGCACGTGCCCGACTCGCTCGGCGCCTGCGAGCTGACCTGGCAGGAGCGCGCCGCGATCGACGTCGGCGAGGCCCGCCGCGAACACGAGGGGTACCGCCGGGCGCTGCGCGAAGCCGGCCTCGAGGTCATCGCGATCGACGCCGACGAGGCCTTCCCCGACTGCCCCTTCGTCGAGGACCTCCTCGTCGACGCGGGGACCGGTCCGCGGGTGCTCTGCCGGCCCGGAGCGGCGTCCCGGCGGGGCGAGGCGGCCGGGGTCGAGGCGGCGCTCGCGGCGCGGGACGGCGACGGCGTCCCCCTCGCCCGCATGCCGGACTCCA
This sequence comes from uncultured Rickettsiales bacterium, assembly GCA_964344575.1. Lineage (GTDB taxonomy): Bacteria > Myxococcota_A > UBA796 > UBA9615 > UBA9615 > JAAESI01. The sequence continues at coordinate 18,193 of CAYFOA010000125.1, forward strand.
TGACCCTGGACGGGGGCGACGTCCTCCGCTTCCGCGACGTGCTCTACGTCGGCCGGTCCACGCGGACGGACGAGGCCGCCCGGCGGTGGCTCGCGGAGGTGACGGGGCTGCCCGTCGTGGGGGTCGGCCTGCACGGCGTCCTCCACCTCAAGACCGGCGTCGTGGCCCTCGACGACGACACGCTGCTGGCCGCCCCCGGCGCCGTCGACCTCGACGCGTTCGGGGCCCCCCGCGTCGTCCTCCACCCCGCCTGCAACGCCCGACGTCTCCCCGATCGCGTGCTCGTCGAGCCCGCCGCGCTCGCCGCCGTCCGCGACGCCGGCTTCGACGCCGTCCCCGTCCCCATCGGCGAGTTCAGCAAGGCCGAAGCCGGCCTCACGTGCCTCTCGGTTCTGCTACACCCCCGCCCGTGAGCAGCAAGGGTCACCGCGTCCACGTCAGCTACCACAAGTGGATGCTGCAGGACGAAGCGCGCGCCGACGCCATGCAGCGGATGATCGACGCGCTCGTCCGTCCCGGGGACGTCGTCGCGGACGTCGGCACGGGGACCGGCATCCTCGCCCTGATGGCCGCCCGCGCGGGCGCCGCCCGGGTCCACGCCGTCGACGCCTCCCCCATCGTCCGGATCGTCGCGGAGGTCGCGCGGGACAACGGCGTCGCGGACCGGATCGTCTGCCACGAGGCCGACGCCTCGACCCTCCGGCTGGACGAGCCCGTGGACGCCGTGTTCAGCGAGTGCCTGGGCAACTTCGCGTTCGGGGACGGCATGTTCCGCGCGCTGGAGGCGTTCGCCGCCCACAACCTCAAGCCGGGCGGCCGCCGCGGCCCCACCGAGGTCCGGATGCTGCTCCAGCCCGCCGACGGCCGCCTCTTCTGGGACCCCCACCGGTTCTGGACGGCCCCCTACGACGGATTCGACCTGTCCGCCTTCGTCCCCGCGGTCGAGAACCGGGTCAACGTGGTCGACGTCGTGCAGTCGTTCTGCTGGGCCGAGCCGGTGACGGCCGCCGCCTTCGACCCCTACGCCCGCGCCGACAGCTACGACCTGAGCGGCGCGTGGACGATCCCCGAGGGGCGGTTCGTGACCGGGATCTGCGGCTGGTTCGAGGTCGACTGGGCCCCCGGCGTGCCGATGTCGACGGGCCCCGAGGCGCCGGCGACGCACTGGTCCCAGGTCATCTTCCCCGTCCCCCCGCGCACGGCGGAGGCGGGCGACCGGCTGGAGGCGACGGTGCACGTCACGTTCAGCGACGAGGAGCGCCCCGCCTACCGATGGTCCGGACGGTGGCGGGCGGCCGACGGGTCCCTGATCTCGGAGTTCGTCCGGGGCGAGGACCTCCTCTTCTCTGGATCTTCGGGCGGACTGTAGGTAGATCCCCCTCGGCCCGAGGAGAAGCATGGCTATCGAGGTAGACGGACGGACGCTGTCGCTCACCCTGGCGGCGCCCGACGGGGGCGCGCCCCTCACCATCAAGGACGGCGACGAGATCGTGTGGCAGGGCACGCTCGGCACGCGGCTCGGGTTCGAGCTCGACCTCGCCGCGTGGGACGTCCCCGAGCCCCTCCGCCAGCTCCTCGGCGTGAGCCTCCCGCCGCTGACGAACTACTCCCGCGCGGCCTTCAACCCGCTCGCCACGTCCGCCATCTCGCTCGCGACGCTGACCTACGACCGGGCCGCCGAGCGCGGCGCCTGGTCCGAGCGGGCGGTCCTCCCCGGCCAGCTCCTCCCCATCTCGGTCATGGCCGGCTCGCTCCACTACGCGCAGACGGTGTTCGAGGGGCAGAAGATCTTCTTCGTGAAGGACGGCGACGGCGTGGCCGCGCGCACCTTCCGCGCCGGCCGGAACGCCCTGAGGATGTGGCGGAGCGCCCTGAGGATGGGCATCCCGCTGCCGAACTCGACCGTCGACGGGGTCCGCCTCGACGAGGCCGGCTTCACGACGCTGTACGACGAGCTCGTCCGGAAGGCGATCGCGGCCAACGCGGCGTCGCTCTTCGGGGGCGACTTCCAGCCCCACGACCTCGACGATCCCGACTTCGACTTCCACAGCACGCCGCCGTCGATGTACGTCCGGCCGATCCTGTTCGCGACGGGGCCGGTCCTCGGGGTCAAGCCCGCCGAGCACTACACGCTGGCGATGTACGTCACGCCCGTGGGGAAGTACCGCAGCGACATGGTGCTCCGGGTCGAGCGGGAGCACCCGCGCGCCGTCAAGGGCGGCACCGGCGCGGTCAAGGCGGCGTGCAACTACGCGCCCACGCTGACGATGATGCAGGCGCTCGCCGCCAACCGCGCCGCCGCGACGCCGTCCCGGCCGTGGGAGCAGACGTTCGACGACATTCTCTTCATCGGCCCCGGCGGGATGATCGAGGAGATGGGCGGGGCCAACTTCTTCGTCCTCGGCGACGAGGGGGGCGAGCTGGTGCTGCGGACGCCGCCGTCGGTCCAGGAGAGCGACGCCGCCGACACCATCCTCCCCGGCGTGACGCGGGACACGGTGCTGGAGATCGCCGCCAGCCTCGGGATCCGCGTCGAGGTGGACCAGATCTCGCTGGCCCGGCTGATGGAGATGTCCCACGACGAGGCCCGCGCCACGGCCGTCTTCACGACGGGCACGGCGGCGGGGATCGCGCCGGTGGTGGCGCTCCTCGACGGGGACCGCGTGCAGCACTTCGCGATCTGGGACGACGTGGCCGACGACGTCCGCTGCCGGCACCTGACGGCCGATCCGGTCGCCCCCGACAGCGCGCTCGCGCTGGGCAAGACGATCCGGACGCTGCTGTTCCGGAGTCAGCTCGGCGACGAGGCGGGCATCCGGCGCGTCGCCGGCGCCGCGGCCGACGACCTGCTCGGCAAGCTGGAGTCCTGGGCGACCGCGATCAGGCTCTAGGGGGGACGTTCGTCACCAACAGCTCGCCGACCCGGCCCCGGCCGGTGGTCTTGCTGTTGACCGCGCGGAGCGCCTGCACGCCGATGATCCGGAGCGAGGCGATCCCGAGATCCTCGTACATGGCCCGGACGCCCTCGGCGTCGGCGTTGCTGAGGACGAAGCGGACCCCGCGCCGGTCGAGGTCCACCAGCTGCCGGGCGAGCCGGTCCTGGTCGTCGGGGCCGAAGCCGCCGGCGACGTAGCTGGTGAAGTTGGCCGTCTTGCTGACGGGGACGTACGGCGGATCGAGGTACACGAAGTCGCCCTCGGCGGCCGTCGCGAGCACCTCGTCGAACCCCCCGCAGCGCAGCTCCGCGGCGCCCAGCACCTCGCGGCACGCCTCGAGGTTCTCCTCGTCGCAGATCGTCGGGTTCGAGTACCGCCCGAAGGGGACGTTGAACCGGCCCTTCCGGTTGACCCGGTACAGCCCGTTGAACCCCGTCCGGTTGAGGTAGATGGTCCGCGCGGCCCGCGCCGGCAGCGGCAGCGTGGCCGGATCGAGGGCGCGGATGTCGTAGAAGTAGTCCTTGTCGTAGATGTGCGCGTCGAGGATCGCGACGACCTCGTCGAGGCAGTCCCGGACCGCGCCGAAGCAGTCGATCAGCTCGCGGTTGAGATCGCCGAGGACCGCCCGCTCGGGCCGAAGGTGGAAGAACACCGCCCCCCCGCCGACGAACGGCTCGTAGTAGGTGCCGAACCGGTCCGGGACCAGCTGGGCGATCGACGCGAGCAGCTGAGTTTTACCACCGACCCACTTCAGGAAGGGTCGGGGAATGGCTCGACCGTTGCGTGTTTTCCGTAGTTCTGCTGTCCCCATGCCGAGGGCATTTTACCATTTGCCCGATTATGAGCACTCCCTCGGGTCAACTTCGCTCCTGTTCGGTTCGGGGAACGTCGGTTAGCCTCACCCCTTGCGCCTCTCCCTCCTCCTGCTTGTTCTCGCGCTCGCCTCGGGCTGCGAAACGACCGTCTGCGCGCCGGGCGAGACGCAGACCTGCGTCTGCGCCGAGGGCCCCGCGGGAGCGCAGGCGTGCGCGGACGACGGGCGGAGCTGGGAGGCGTGCGTCTGCGCCGATGCTCCCGGCGACGACGACGACATCGCCG
>CAYFOA010000126.1:0-22037 GCA_964344575.1 uncultured Rickettsiales bacterium
CCCGACTTCTGTCCCCCCCGGAGGGCACAACCCCGACCAGGTCGTCGACCTCCCTCGACTTCTGTCCCCCCCGGAGGGCACAACCCCGACCAGGTCGTCGACCTCCCCCGACTTCTGTCCCCCCCGGAGGGCACAACCCCGACCAGGTCGTCGACCTCCCCCGGGTTCGGCGCCCCCGCCCGCGTTCCTCGCTCAGCTCAGCCTGTCTTGCGTCGTGCGGCGTCGAGGGTGTGCCAGGCTGTTCGCCACCTCAGCTGGGTCTCGACGGCGCGGAGGAGACCCTCACCGATCTCCCGCGCGAGGAACCTGCCCACCGTCCGACGATGGACCCCGAGCTGGGCGGCGACCTCAGCCGGACGCGCCTGCTGCACGCCGATCTGGGCCGCCGCGGCGCGCGCCTCCACCACCTCGGGCAAGCGGCTGTCCAGACGCCGAGCTGCGATCGCGGCCGCGGCGGACTCCTCGAGGTGCGTCAGGTCAAGCGTCCCCGACGCGGGCACGAACGAGAGGCACTCCTCCAGATCCCCCCGCGTGAGCCGCGGGAGCCGCCGGCGGACGTTCGTCGCCGTCCAGGTCCCGAGCGTGCGCGCCCCGAGGAGGTCGGGGAGGTTGCTCGCCTCGAACAGCGGGTCGTGCTCCGTGCCGTGGTGCTCCTCCTGTCGGAAGCCGTAGAGGAACGAACGGCGGAGGTGGGACTGCGTCTCGATGGGCGTGACCCAGACGTGCTGGAACCTCACGCCGGGTTTCAGCCGGGCCTGGATGGAGAGCTCGACCCGCCGCGCGAACTCGGTCGCTCGAACGTGGTCCTCGGCGAGCGTCGCGTGGAAGTGGTTGTCCGCCAGACGGAAGCCCAGCAGCTCGAACGGGCGGCCGACCTTCAGGGTCCCCGCCGCGACCTGGCGGAGCTGGGCCACGCTCAGCGCGATCGGGCGCGAGTCCGCGAGGCGGGTGTTGATGTGGGATCCGATTCGACCCATGACGTCCTCCGGGGTTCGGGTTCACGCCCCTGGACGGAGCCCGGACCGGTTCGTGTCAAAAAAAGTCGAAGAAAGTCGGCATGAGCGCGCCGCTCGCGCCGCACGCGACACTTAGGCATCCTGCCCTCGTGTTTCTCCACACCAAGACCATCCACTTCGTCGGCGTCGGCGGGATCGGCATGTCCGGGATCGCCGAGGTCCTGAACAACCTCGGCTACGACGTCAGCGGCTCCGACCTCCGCTCCAACGCCACCACCAAGCGCCTCGTCGAGCTCGGGGTGAAGGTGTTCCGTGGCCACGACCCCGAAAACGTCGCCGGCTCCCATGTCGTCGTCCGGTCCTCCGCCGTCACCGACGACAACCCCGAGGTCATCGCCGCCCGCGACGCCGGGATCCCGGTCATCCCGCGGGCCGAGATGCTCGCCGAGCTCATGCGGATGAAGCACGGCGTCGCCGTCGCGGGGTCCCACGGCAAGACCACGACCACGTCGCTGTTGGCCGGCATCTTCGCCGACGCCGGCCTCGACCCCACCATCGTCGTCGGCGGCAAGCTCAACTCCGTCGGGACGAACGCGGTCCTCGGGCGGGGCGAGTGGATCGTCGCGGAGGCGGACGAGTCCGACGGCTCGTTCCTGCACCTCTCGCCGACGATCAACATCGTCACCAACATCGACCCCGAGCACATGGACCACTACGGGGACGTCGAGACGCTGCACGACGCGTTCCTGAAGTTCATCAACAAGGTCCCGTTCTACGGCGCCGCCGTCCTCTGCCTCGACCATCCGGCCATCCAGAGCCTCATCCCCCAGGTGGCGAAGCGGTACGTCACCTACGGCTTCAGCTCGCAGGCCGACTTCCGCGCCGTCGACGTCCAGATCGGCCAGGGTCAGAACACCTTCTCCGTCATGCGAGGCGAAGACTTCCTCGGCCCGGTGACGCTCAAGCTGCCGGGGCGTCACAACATCCTCAACGCGCTCGCCGCGACGGCGTCGGCGATGGAGGCGGGCATCCCGTTCCCGGTGGTGCAGCAGGCGCTCGGGCGGTTCGAGGGGGTGCAGCGCAGGTTCACGATCCGCGGCGACTACCCGCTGGTGACGGTCGTCGACGACTACGCCCACCACCCGGCCGAGATCCAGGCCACCCTCCGTGCGGCGCGGGAGAGCTACGGGCGCCGCATCGTCGCCATCTGGCAGCCCCATCGGTACAGCCGGGTCCGCGACCTCCGCGAGGAGTTCGCGCGCGCCTTCAACGACTGCGCGCTGGTCATCGTGATGGACGTCTACCGCGCCGGCGAGACGCCGATCGAGGGGCTCGACGGCGAGGCGCTCGTGCGTGACCTCAAGCACCACGGACACAAGGGGGCCGTGTACGCGGGGACGCACGACGACGTCCTCGAGGTGGTCCGGCGACAGGTCCGCAAGGGCGACGTAGTCATCACCCTGGGCGCCGGCGACGTCACCGCGCTGTCCCACGAGATCGCCGAGGTCGTGGGCGCCTTCGCCCCGCCGACCCTCGAGCTGGAGTAGGCGCGAGCCGCTCCCGACGAAGACACAACTCGGGGGAGGTCGTCGACCTCGGCCGACCTACGGCACCCCCGCCAGCCTGCACATCTCGTCCACCACCTCGGCCGCCGCCGCCGGCTTCGCCAGCTCCCCCGCCTTCCACGCCATCATCTGCAGCCCCCGCCGATCCGATCCCAACCGGTCCAGCGTGTCCGCCAGCGCCTGGGGCGTCAGATCCTCCTGCAGCAGCATCTCCGCCGCGCCCACGTCCACCAGCGCCTGCGCGTTCACCTTCTGGTGGTCGTCGATCGCGTGCGGGTAGGGCACCAGCACGCTCCCCCGCCGGCTGATCATCAGCTCGCTCACCGTCAGCGCCCCCGCCCGGCACACCACCAGGTCCGCCGACCGGTACGCCTCCGCCATCTCGTGGATGAACGGCTCCACCTTCGCGTCCAGCCCCGCCTCGTCGTACGCCGCCTTCACCCGGTCCGCGTCCGCCGCCCCCGTCTGGTGCACCAGGTGGAGCTTCTTCCTCAGCCGCTCCGTCAGGTGCGGCGCGATCCCCATGAACGCCTCGTTGATCGCCCGCGCCCCCTGCGAACCCCCCAGCACCAGCACCTTCAGCCGGTCCCCGATCCCCACCGTCCCCGTCGACTCCAACGTCAGCAGCTGCACGACCCCCTCCCGGATCGGGTTCCCCGTCAGCACCGTCTTCCGCGCCGGGAAGTACTTCCGCGACTCGTCGAACGCGATGAAGACCCGGTGGACGATCTTTCCCAGGATCCGGTTCGTCGTCCCCGCCACCGAGTTCTGCTCCACGATCCCCGTCTTCCGCCCCAGCAGCCGCGCCGCCAGCAGCACCGGCCCCGACGCGTAGCCGCCCACCCCGATCACGATCTTCGGCTTGAGCTTCAGGATCAGCCCCATCGACTGCAGCAGCGACAGCGGCAGCGCCAACAGCACCTTCAGCTTCGCCAGCCCCCCCTTGCCCCGCACCCCCGCCACGTCGATGTACTCGACCTGCAGCCCCTGCTCGGGACCGACCCGCGCCTCGATGCCGAGCTTCGTCCCCACGTAGACGATCTCGCTGTCCCCGCCCCGGGACAGGAACGCCTCGCCCACCGCGACGCCGCTGAAGAAGTGACCGCCTGTTCCCCCGCCCGCGATCAGCACCCGCATCTCGCGCTCCACCTCAGTGCGCCGTCGTCCAGGTCGAGTCCGCGAGCCCACCGGCCCGCGCCCGCCGGCGACCGCTGCCTACCCGCTGCAGCGAGCCGCGCGCCGCCGAAGCCAGCACCGTACGACGGCGCGCCTGGGCCGTCACGTTCAACAACACCCCCAGCATCGCCATCGTCAGCACGAGGCTGCTCCCCCCGTACGAGATCAGCGGCAGCGTCAGCCCCTTCGTCGGCAGCAGCCCGACCACCACCCCCATGTTGATCCCCGCCTGCATCGCGATCAGCAGCCCCAGCCCCACCCCGAGCAGCCGCCCGAACAGGTCCGGCGCGTCGATCGACACCTTCACCGCCCGGTACACGAACAGCGCGAACAGCGACACGACCAACAGAACCCCCGCCAGGCCGAACTCCTCCCCGATCACGCTGAAGATGAAGTCCGTGTGCGCCGCCGGGAGGTAGAACAGCTTCTGCTGGGACTCCCCGAGGCCGACCCCCACCGCGCCGCCGGCCCGGAACGCCAGCCACGACTGGATCAGCTGGAACCCGCTGTCCGCCTGGTGCGCCCACGGATCCAGGAACGCCGTCATCCGCGCCCGCCGGTACTCCGCCCCCATCAGCACCAGCCACGCCGCCGGCAGCCCCACCGCCAGCAGCCCGGCCAGGTGCAGGGTCCGCACCCCCGCCACGAACATCATGACGAACAGCAGCGCCGCCAGCGTCATCGTCGTCCCGTAGTCCGGCTCGACGAGGATCAGCGCCAGCACCAGCCCCGCGAACACCAGGTGCGGGAGGATCCCGATAGCGAACGTCCCGATGTGCGACTGCTTCTTCTCCAGCGAGTACGCCAGGTAGACGACCAGCGCCAGCTTCGCCAGCTCCGACGGCTGCAGGAAGATCGGCCCCGCGGGCAGCCACCGCGTCGCGCCCCCCATCGTCACCCCGACCCCCGGCACGAGCACCAGCAGCAGCAGCCCCGCCACCCCGATCAGCATCGGGTACGTCCACGGCCGCCACCGCTGGTACGGGATCATCGTCGTGACGCACATCGCCGCCAGCCCGATCCCCGCGAACACCGCGTGCCGCTTGATGTAGTGCAGCTCGCTCCCGTGCACGTCCGCCGCGTAGATGGCGCCGGCGCTGTAGACCATCGCCACGCCGATGGCGAGCAGCGCCAGGATCGACGCGAGGACCAGGGGATCGACGTCTCGCAGCGTCCGCATCGTCAGCCTCCCTCCCCTACCGCAGCTTCAGCGTCATGACCGCGAACAGCGCGAGCATGATCGAGATGATCCAGAACCGGACGATCACCTTCGGCTCCTCCCACCCCTTCTCCTCGAAGTGGTGGTGGATCGGCGCCATGCGGAAGACCCGCTTGCCCGTCGTCTTGAACGAGACGACCTGGATGATGACCGACAGCGTCTCGGCGACGAACACGCCGCCGATGATGATCAGCAGCAGCTCGTTGTGCGTCAGGACCGCGAGCGCGCCGAGGATGCCGCCCAGCGGCAGCGACCCCGTGTCCCCCATGAAGATCGACGCCGGGTAGGTGTTGTACCAGAGGAACCCCATGCCGGCCCCCGCCAGCGTGACCGTCACCACCGCCAGCTCCGCCGACCCCGCCACGTGGTGGAGGTTCAGCTGCGCCGCGTACGCCGGCGAACCGATCAGGTAGGCGAGCAACCCGAACGTCAGCGCCGCCGTCATCACCGGCCCGATGGCCAGCCCGTCCAGCCCGTCCGTCAGGTTCACGGCGTTCGCCGTCCCCACGATCACGAACGTCGCGAACGGGAGGTAGAAGTGCCCGAGGTCGGGGAGCAAGTCCTCGTCCTTGAAGAACGGCACCGGCAGCACCGTGTCGTGGATCCCGAGGTGGTAGATGCCGAACCAGAGCACGCTGCCCGCGATCACCGTCTCGATCGCCAGCCGCGCCTTGCCGCTGAGCCCCGCGTTGCTCTTGCGCGTGATCTTGTTCCAGTCGTCGACGAACCCGACCGCGAGGAACCCCACCCCGATGATCAGCGCCATCCACACCTGCGGGTTGCTCAGGTTCGCCCACAGCAGGATCGACAGCAGCACCGCCGACAGGATCAGCAGCCCCCCCATCGTCGGCGTCCCCTGCTTGACGAGGTGGCTCTGGGGCCCGTCCTCCTGGACCTCCTGGCCGAACTTCTTCCGCCGCAGCCACCCGATGAACGGCGGGTACAGGAACAGGGTCAGCACCAGCGCCGTCGTCATCGCCGCCGCCGCCCGGAAGCTGATGTAGCCGAAGACGTTGAGCGGACCCCAGGAGTCGCGCAGCGGGTAGAGGAGTTCGTACAGCATCGGTCAGCGCTCCTCGGCCAGCAGCTCGAGCACGCGCTCCATACGCATGCCCCGCGATCCCTTGACGAGCAGGACGTCGCCCGCCTTCAGACGGCCCCGCAGCAGCCCCCCCGCAGCGTCGCTGTCGGCCACCGCGACCGCCTGCACGCCGACCTTCTTCGCCGCCTCCACCGCGTGCGCCATGAGGGGCCCCGCGCCGATGAGCAGCGTCACCCCCGCGCGCGCCGCCTGCTCGCCGACCTCCGCGTGGAGCCGCGCCGCCTCGGGGCCCAGCTCGAGCATGTCGCCGAGCGCCGCCACCAGCTTCGTCCCCGGCTGCCGGTCCAGCGCCCCCACGGTCGCGAGCGCGCTCCGGACCGACGCCGGGTTCGCGTTGTAGGCGTCGTCGACGACGGTGAGGCCGCGGACGTCGTCCACCCGCATCCGCCGCCCCGGCAGCTCCAGCTTCGCCAGCCCCGCCGCGATCTGGGGCCCCTTCGCCCCCAGGTGGAGCGCCGCCGCCGCCGCCGCCATCGCGTTGTGGAGCTGGTGGCGGCCGGGGACGGGGATGAAGACGTCCTGGGGATCGCCGTAGAAGTGGAGCGTCGCCCGCGTCCCCCGGAGGCCGAGGTGCTGGAGGTCGGTCGCCTGGACCGCCGCCCCCTCGCCGCCGAACGTCACGAAGTGGGCCCCCGGCGGCCGCGGCAGCAGGTCCCCGAACCAGGCCCCCCGCTCCGACACGAGGACGTCCCCCGGGCGCGCGTCCTCGAACAGCTCCCCCTTGGCCCGGGCGATCCCCTCGACGTCGTCGAAGAACTCGAGGTGCCCCTCGCTGACCGTCGTGATCACCCGCACGTGGGGCCGCGCGATGGCCGCCAGCGCCCGGATCTCGCCCGGCTCGCTCATCCCCATCTCGAGGACCGCCCAGCGGTGCTCCGGGGTCAGCGCCAGCAGCGTCAGCGGCAGCCCGATCCGGTTGTTGAAGTTCCCCTCCGTGACGAGCCCGGGGGCGACCTGCTCCATCATCGCGGCGAGCATCGCCCGCGTCGTCGTCTTGCCCACGCTCCCCGTCACCGCCGCCACCGTCGGTCCCGTCTTGAGGAGGTGGGCGCGGGCGACGTCCCCCAGCGCGACGAGGCTGTCGGGGACGACGATGACCGGACCGGCCGCGGCGGCCAGGGTCGCGCGCTCCGGCGCGCGCTCGACGATCGCGCCCGTCCGGTGGTTGGCCAGGGCGCGCGGCACCCAGTCGTGGCCGTCGTGGACCTCGCCCCGGATGGCGACGAAGACGGCGTCGTCGGTCAGCTCCCGGGTGTCGGTGCAGATGGACCACGCGCCGTCCGCGGGCCCCGCGACGAGCTTCCCGCCGGTGGCCGCGAGCAGCTCCGGCACGGTCAGCCGCGCGGGCGGGTGGAAGCGTCCGGGGCCGCCGCCGCTCACCGGACGATCCCCAGCGCCATGCGCGCCTGCTCGCGGTCGTCGAAGGCGACGGCGTGGGTGCCGAAGTCCTGCGTCGTCTCGTGCCCCTTGCCCGCGAGGAGGACCACGTCCCCGGGCTGGTCGGCCCGCCGGACGGCCTCCCGGATCGCCTCGCCGCGGTCGGTCACGCGGAGGAAGTCCGTCCCCGTCGCCGCCAGCCGTGGCTCGATCGCGTCGAGGATCGCCTCGGGGTCCTCCGACCGGGGGTTGTCGGACGTGATCACGACGAGGTCCGACCCCTCGCCCGCGGCCCGCCCCATCGGCGCGCGCTTGCCCGCGTCGCGGTCGCCGCCGCAGCCGAACACCGTGACCAGCCGCCCCGTGACCAGGGGACGGAGCCCCGCGAGGACCTGCGTGAGCGCGTCGGGGGTGTGCGCGTAGTCGACCAGCACCAGCGGTCCGCGGCCGTCGCGTCGCTCGATCCGCTCCAGCCGCCCCGGCGCCCCCGTCGCCTCCTTCAGCCCCGCCTCGATCGCGTCGATCCCGACCTGTGCGGCCAGCGCGCAGCCCGCCGCGAGCGCGGCGTTCTCGAGGTTGTGGGGACCGAGGAGCGACGTCCGGACCCGGATCGGCGCACCCGGGGTGGCGAGCTCGACGCGGCAGCCGTCGATCGAGAAGACCGGCTCCGACGTGGGGTGGAGGTCCGCGCCGGAGCCGACCCGCGTGGACACCGTCAGCGTCCGGGGCCAGTCCCGCGCGTGCCGGGCGACCGCCTCGTCGTCGACGTTGACGACCGCCCGACACCCCTCCTTGCCCCACCGCGCGAGCATCTCCCCGAAGATCAGCGCCTTCGCCGCCTCGTACTCGGACATCGTCCGGTGGTAGTCGAGGTGGTCCTGGCTGAGGTTCGACCAGGCGGCGACGTCGAGCCCGAGCCCGGCCGCCCGCCCCTGGTCGAGGGCGTGGCTGGACAGCTCCATCGCCACCGCCTCGACGCCCTCGTCCCGCATGCGCCCCAGCCAGCCGAACAGCGCCGGCCCGCCGGGGGTGGTGTGGGTGGCGTCCTGCCGAACCCGGCCTTCGTGGCCGTCCCACTCGATGCCGGTCGTCCCGAGGGTCCCGGTCCGCCGGCCGTCCGCCCGCAAGATGGAGGCGAGGATGCACGTCGTCGTCGTCTTGCCGTTGGTCCCGGTGACGCCGATGGTCGTCATCGCCTCGCCGGGGTCGCCCGCCAGCGCCGACGCGGCCACCCCCAACGCCCGCCGGGAGTCGCGCACGCGGAGGCCGACGACGTCGTCCGGGAGCTCGACGTCGTCCCACTCCTGCAGGACCACGACGCTCGCCCCGGCCCCCGCCGCGGCCCCCGCGAACCGGTGCCCGTCCACCCGCGTCCCCCGCACCGCGGCGAACATCGTCCCCGGCCGGACCTGCCGGGAGTCGCCGGTGACCGCGCGCACCTCGGCGTCGCGCGGCCCGCGCCGCTCCAGCACGTCCAGCCGGGGTTCGAGGGCGGACAGCATCAATGCCGGCTCGTCTTCTCCCCGCGCAGGGCGAGGGCGAGGTGGACGGTGGACTCCGGCTCCAGCGGCTCCCCCGCGGGCGGCGTCTGTTCGACGACCAGCCCGGCCCCCTCCAACTGCAGCTCGACCGGCAGCGGACCGAGCACGGCGACGGCCTCCCGGAGCGGCCGCCCCGTCAGGTCGGGCATGGCCCACGGTCCGCCGCCCGGCTCCAGCGCGGGGAGCGTCGCGTCGCGGCCGGCGGGGGCGTCGCCGCCCGCCTCGCTCGCCTGCTCCTCCTCCAGCGCCTGCCGGGCGGCGTTGGCCTCCAGCAGGATGTCGGGGACGTCGCCGGCGATCTTGTCGCGGGGGACGCCCAGCTCGCGGAGCGCGTGGGTGAGCACGTCCTTGACGATCGGCCCCGCCACCGTGCCGCCGTAGTGCTTCCCCTGGGGCTCGTCGAGGACCGCGAGGACGACCACGCGGGGCTCGTCGCGGGGGGCGAACCCGATGTAGGAGCTGACGTAGAGGCCCGGCGCGTAGCGGCCGTCCTTGACCTTCTGCGCGGTGCCCGTCTTGCCGCCGGAGGTGTACTCGGCGAGGCGCGCGCGGACGCCGGTGCCGCCGTCCTCGACCACCAGCCCGAGCATCGACCGCATCGTGGCCGACGTCTCCGCCGAGATCATCGGCGCGCCGAGGGGCGGCCGCTTGTCCTCGATGACGGTCCCGTCGGTGTCCCGGACCTCGGTGACGAGGTGGGGCTGGACGCGGACGCCGCCGTTGACGAGGGCCGCGAACGCCGCCGTCAGCTGCATCCCCGTCACCGCCATCCCCTGGCCGAAGGTGTGCGTCGCGAACCCGATGCGGGACCACGACCCCGACGGGTGGAGGATCCCCTTCTCCTCGCGCAGCTCGATGCCGGTCTTCGCCCCGAACCCGTAGCGCCGGTACATCGCCTCCAGGGCGGCGGGGCCGAGCCGCTCGCCGAGCTTGGTCGTGCCGATGTTGCTGCTGACCTGGATGACCTCCTCGACGGTCAGCGTCGCGTGGGGGTGCGCGTCGTGGACGGTGCGGCGGCCGATGCGGTAGGCGCCCTTCTCGCAGTAGACCTCCTCGCGGGGCGTCGCCAGCCCCTCCTCGAGGACCTCGGCGATGACGAACGGCTTCATCGTCGAGCCGGGCTCGTAGACGATGGACAGCGGCCGCGGCCGGAAGCTCGCGGGGTCGACGCCGCGGAAGTGGTTGGGGTCGAACCCGGGCGCGGACGCCATCGCGAGAACGGCGCCGGTGGTGACGTCCAGAGCCACGACCTGGCCCCCCTTGGCGTCGTACAGGTCGACCGCGTGCTGGAGCGCGACCTCGGCCCGGTGCTGGATCGAGTGGTCCAGCGTGGAGACCAGCGTGTGCCCCTCGGTGGAGCGCCGGGAGAGCACCGCCTCGGCGTTGACGGGGCGGCGGCGGCCGTCGCGGAGGACGCGGTACTCGACCGTCTCCCCCATCATCGATCCGTCGAACCGGGACTCGAGCCCCTCCAGCCCCTGCCCGTCGACGCCGACGAAGCCGAGGACGGCGGCGGCGAGCGGTCCGGACGGGTACTCGCGGTGGGCCTCGCGGGTGAGTCGGACGCCGGGGATGTCGAGCGCGGCGACCTGCTCGGCGACGTGGGGCGGGACCTGGCGGGCGAGCCACTGGAACCGCGTCCCCTCCTTGCCGAGGCGGGCGACGAGCTCGTCGGCGGGGCGATCGAGCAGTGGCGCGAGGAGCTCGGCGGCGGCGGCGGGGTCTTCGACGAGCTTCGGGTCGGTGAACACCGAGTCCAGCTCGACGCTGACGGCGAGGGGCCGGCCGAGGCGGTCGACGAGGCTGCCGCGCTGCGGGGCGACGGTGACGACGCGCTCGTGCTGGCCGCTCAAGCGGTCGGAGAGGCGCGGGTCGGGCCCCACCGACAGCCACGCGGCGCGGCCGACGATGGCGACGAAGCCGATGAAGCAGAGGAGCAACACGGCGGACGCGCGGGCGCGCATGGCGAGGCCGTCCGGGGCGACGGTCCCGTCGACGCGGCGCGGGCGGGAGTCCCGCTCGGCGCGGAGACGCGACGTCTGGGCGCGGATCTGGCGGTTGTGGTTGATGCGGCGGTAGCTGCCGGAGCGATTGCCCGTGGTCACGGGGTCGGTCCTTCCTCGGGGGCGGGGTGAGTCTCCTGATCGGGTGTGGTGGTGGTCTCGTCGGTGCGGTCGAGGACGGCGACGAGCCCCTCCGGGTCGCCCGTGATCACGACCACGTGGCCCGGCTCGGGGGGGGCGAGGCCCAGCTCGGGGGCCAGCTCGTGCAGCCGCTGGGGGGACCGCAGCTCGGCGAGCTCGCTCCTCAGGCGGCGCTGCTGCTCGGCGAGCTCCTGCTCGCGGTCCATCAGCGCGTCGATCTCGTAGGTGATCTGGACCGTCTCCATCTTCGCCCAGGCGACGAAGATGAGGGACGCGGTCACCGCCCCGGCGCACACCACGGCCGCGCCCCAGCGGACCGTCCGGGCGGGGGCCGGGTTCGCCGCCTTCGCCTTCTTCGGCGCGCGATCAGGCTTCCTGCTGCTCACCAGCGTCCTCCAGCATCTCGACGACCCGGAGCCGCGCGGTGCGGGCCCGGGGGTTGGCGTCCGTCTCGGCGGCCGTGGCCGTCCACCCCTTGCCGCCGACCCGCCGCGCCGCCGGGGTCTTCCCGCAGACGCAGACCGGCGCGCTGGGGGGGCAGACGCAGCCGCTGCTCAGCGCCGCGAACGCCCGCTTCACGGGGCGGTCCTCGCCGCTGTGGAACGTGATCACCGCGAACCGGCCGCCGGGGCGGCGGAGCCAGCGGGGGACGACGTCCAGGAGCGCGTCCAGCTCGTCCGGCTCGCGGTTCACCAGCAGCCGGAGCGCCTGGAACGTCCGCGTGGCGGGGTGGATGCGTCGGCCACGGCGCCCCCCCACGGCGTCCGAGACGACCTCGGCGAGCCGCGCGGTGGTCGTGATGGGGCCCTCGGCGCGCGCCGCCGCGATCGCCCGCGCGATGCGCCGGGAGTCCCGCTCGTCGGCGAGCCGGTACAGCGCGTCGGCGAGCGCCCGCTCGTCCAGGGTCGCGACCAGGTCGGCAGCGGTGGGGGTCGCCGCGGTGGGGTCCATCCGCATGTCCAGGGGGCCGTCGTCCGCGAAGGAGAAGCCGCGCTCGGGCCGGTCGAGCTGCGGCGAGCTGACGCCCAGGTCCGCCAGCACCCCGTCGACCTCGCCGGGCTCCACCCCGCGGGCCGCGAGCGCGTGCCCGAAGCCCGAGAACGGCGTGTGGACGACCTCCCAGGCGGGCCGAGCGTCCGCCGGGAGCTCCTTGATAGCCGCGGCTATCCGATCGCTCGCCGCGGCCACCGCGGAGGGGTCCTGGTCCAGGGCGATCAGTCGGCCGTCGGGGCCGAGCTGGCGGGCGATGGCGGCGCTGTGACCGCCACCGCCCGCCGTGCAGTCCACGTAGGTCCCCCCGGCCTTCAGCGCCAGCGCGTCCAGCACTTCCTCCACCAGGACCGGGACGTGCACGAAGCCCGTTTCTTCCACTCAAAGGTCCTCCCCCTCGTCGTCGGCATCGAAGATCCCGAAGTCCTCCATCCCGCCCTCGGCGACGACCGCCTCGGTGGCGGCGGCGTGGCAGCGGGCCCAGCGGCCGGCGTCCCAGATCTCCAGCATCCCGAGGTAGCTGACGAGGACGCAGTCCTTGTCCAGCCCGGCCCGCGTCCGGAGCGCCTTGGGGACGAGGAGCCGGCCCTGCGCGTCGGGCTCGACCTCGCACGCGCCCGCGACGAACGACAGGAGGAAGTTCCGCTTGCGCCGGTCGAACAGCGAGACGCCCGCGAACTTCCGCTCCATCTTCGCCCAGCGGGACTCCACGAAGCCCATGAGCGCGCCGTCGTAGTACGTGAGGACGAGCCGGTCGTCCGACGACGCCGCCAGCGCGTCGCGTAGGCGTGCGGGCAGCGCCATGCGGCCCTTGGCGTCCATGCGTACGTCGAACTGGCCTCGGACTCGGAACATCTACCCCACGGATTCCCACCATTCACCACTGTACCGGGTCGGATCCGGCCCCACAAGCGGCTATCAGGTGGCTATCTTCGGGTGCTGTTCGCGTGCTATCCGCGGATATCAGCTCGACTAGCGACGGCGCTTCAGCGCGCGCTCGATGTCGCGCCCCGCGTCGCGCTTCTTGGTGTCCTCACGCTTGTCGTGGAACTTCTTCCCCTTGCCCAGGCCGAGCTCGAGCTTGGCCTTCCCCCGGAGGAAGTAGAGCTGCAGCGGGACGAGCGTGTACCCCTGCTGGGCGACCTTCCCGGCGAGCCGGCGGAGCTCCCGCTTGTGCAGGAGCAGCTTCCGCGGCCGGGTGGGCTCGTGGTTGTTGATGGACGCCTGGATGTAGGGCGGGATGTGGACGTCGACGAGCCACGCCTCGCCGTCCTTGAGCTTGATGTAGCCCTCGCCGAGGTTCAGGCGGCCGTTCCGGAGGGACTTGACCTCCGACCCCTTGAGCACGAGCCCGGCCTCCCAGGTGTCCTCGATGAAGAACTCCCGGCGGGCGCGCTTGTTGGTCGCGACGACCTTGCGGCCGTCGGCAGGGGTCTTGGGGGGCTTCCGGGCCATGGGGCGACGAACGGTATCAGAGGGCCATCCACCCCGGACGCTTCAACGCGCGCTCCTCGGACAGCACCTGCAGCGACCCCGGGGTCAGTCCGAAGCGGGAGGCGGCGGACAGCTCGCGCCACGCGTCGGCGCCGCGGACGTCCCCGGCCAGCGCCGCGCCGTAGGCGGCGACCAGGGGGGCGACCTCGTCGGGGCGGTGGTCGGCGAGCTCGATCCGGAAGCGGCGGAACCCGGCCGCCACGTAGCGGTCGAGGCGGCGGAGGGCCGACTGCGCGGACGAGTTGAAGACCGTGTTCCGGCAGCCCATGTCGGCGCGGACGAGGTGGTCGTGGCCGTCGGGGCCGCGGAGGTGGACCTCGTGCCGCTCGCACGGCGCGCCGCAGTCCTTCTTGCTGTCCCCGTCGCTCAGGAACCGGGCGAAGACGCAGTGCTCGGTGTGGAAGATCGGGAGATGGTGGTGCGCGATCAGCTCCAGGCGGCCGCCCCAGCCGTCGGTCTCGGCCGACGCGAGGGCGCACAGCTGGGCAGCGTCGAGGTCGTGGGTGGGGGCCAGGCGGGCGAGGCCGGCGTCCAGGAGCAGGCGCGTCGTGCGGCGGTTGGCGGCGTTCAGGGAGAAGTCGCCGTGCAGGGCGGGGCGGTCGTCGACGTCCAGCAGGGAGCGGAGCAGGCCGAGGCTGCGGACGAGGATGGCGTCCGCGCCGAGCTTCAGGAGGAAGCGCCGGATGTTCTCCTCGTTCGGCTTGAGGAC
This sequence comes from uncultured Rickettsiales bacterium, assembly GCA_964344575.1. Classification (GTDB taxonomy): domain Bacteria; phylum Myxococcota_A; class UBA796; order UBA9615; family UBA9615; genus JAAESI01. Next base: position 14,274 of record CAYFOA010000126.1, read on the forward strand.
GCGAGGGGAGACCGCGATCGCGCGACGGCCCGAGGCGCGGACGAGCGCGACGGCGTCGCCCAGGCCCTTCACCTCCAGGAAGTCCACCGCGATCTCGTCGACGCCCTCGATCGCGCAGGCCGCCTCCACCTGGGCGAGCGAGCGGCAGAGCAGCGACAGCTTCGGAGGCCCGGGGGGGAGCGCGGGGAGCGGGCCCGCGCCGCCCAGCGAGGGGACGACCGACGGGCGGTCGAGGCGAGGATCGACGGGCGAGGAGCGCCGCGCTTCGAGCAGCGCTTCGCAGGCCCCCCGACGCGTCCGGTTGAGGTCGCTAAAGGGCAGGAACAGCCCGTCCTGCAAGCTGCTAGCGTCAACTGCTAGCAGGTCCAGCGACGTCCCTCCGAGCCGCCCCAGCCGATCGCGGAGGGAGTCCTCGTCGAGGGCGCGCTTCGACGCCGGCTGAAGCGCCTGCGCGGACGTCGCCGTGCCCGTCCGTCCGCCTTCGTCCGTCAGCGTCACCGTCAGCGGTTCGCCCGCCCGGCCCGCGACCGTGGCGGTGACCGCGGCGCGCCGCCGGATGGGCCCCTCCCACAGCGGCCGGAGCCTCCCCTCCAGCGTCGCGTCCCGCGTCCGCCAGACCGCGTCGCCGGGCCGGATCTCGTCCGTGCTCACGCGCGCGTCGAGCTTGATCGTGACGACCCCGTCGGTGACCTCCTCCGAGCTCGGCGCCCCGTCGAGGAGCAACGTCCGAACCGCGCCGCCGGGACCGTCCGTGCCCCCGACGAGGACGCCGTCGCCCGCCTTGAGGGGACCCGACAGCCGGACGTCGATCGCGCGGCCGCGCACGTCGAGCACCTCGCCCACCCGCGGCCCCCGCTTGTTCGGCCAGCCGCCGCGGACGAGCCGCTGGTGGCGGGGGCCGTCGAGGAACCCGGGGGTCAGGCCGCGGCTGAACACCTGCTGGAGGTCGATCTCCTCCCGCTCGGTCGGCCCCTCGTACCGGTCCGCCCACGCCATGTCGACAGCCCGCCGGTACGCCCGGGTCGTCGCCGCGACGTAGTCCGGCCCCTTGAGCCGCCCCTCGATCTTGAAGCAGGCCACCCCCGCGTCGATCAGCGCCCCGACGTGGTGCAGTCCCATCAGGTCCTGCGGCGACAGCAGGTAGCTCACCTCCAGCCCCGCGGGCCGCCCATCCACGAGCATCTCGTACGGCAGCCGGCAGGCCTGCGCGCACTGCCCCCGGTTCGCCGACCGGCCGCCCCACGCCTCGCTGCTGAAGCACTGCCCCGAGTACGACACGCACAGCGCGCCGTGGACGAACACCTCCAGCTCGAGGTCGCTCTTCGCCGCCACCGCCTCGACGTCCTTGACCGACAGCTCCCGCCCGAGGACGACGCGCTCGCAGCCGAGGCGCCCCACCAGCTCCGCGGACTCGGCCGACGTCACCGTCATCTGGGTCGAGCCGTGGAGCCGCAGCGACGGGTGGAGCTCCCGGATCCGGGCACACAGGCCGAGGTCCTGGACGATGACGGCGTCGACGTTCGCGTCCACGATCCGGCCGACGTACTCCTCGACGTCGGCGAGCTCCGAGTCGAACACCAGCGTGTTCAGCGTGACGAACCCCCGGACGCCCCGCTCGTGGAGCGTCTGCATCACCTCGGGGAGCTCCTCCGGAGCGAAGTTGGCGGCGCGGGCGCGGGCGTTGAAGCGGGACAGCCCGAAGTAGACGGCGTCGGCGCCCGCCTCGATCGCGGCGCGCAGCTGCGGCCGCCCCCCGGCGGGGGCGAGGATCTCGGGGGGGAGGGCTCGGCGCATCGCGCGCGCAGGATACGGACGAAACCCCCGCGCGCACGTGTTGACGTGCCTCCCCCCGCATGTTTCATTCCGCCCCCTTCATGCCCCGCCCCCTGCTCCTGGTCCTGACGGTCGCCCTCACGCTCGCCGCGTGCGGACCGAAGTCCGACGGCGGCAGCGCGGCGGACGGCGAGCGCCCGACAGGCACGAAGATCGGCTTCCAGGCCCCCGACTTCGCCATCCCCCGCCTCGGCGCCGAGGGGGAGATGACGCTGGCCGAGCTGAAGGGGAAGGTCGTCGTGCTGAGCTTCTGGGCGTCCTGGTGCGGCCCCTGCCGGGTCGAGATCCCGGCGCTGGAGGAGGCCTGGCAGCGGTCCAAGGAGAAGGACGTCGTCATCGTGGGGATCTCCATCGACGACACCTCGTCCGAGGCGTCCCGCTTCCTGGCCGGCTTCCCGGTGACCTACCCGATGCTCTTCGACGCCGCGGGCGACCGCGTCGCGAACCCGTGGAAGGTCATGTCGCTGCCCACCACGATCGTGCTCGACAAGGCCGGCGTCGTGCGCCTGCGGCACATCGGCTACACGCCCCAGCAGCTCAAGGACACGCTCACCATCGTCGACCAGCTCCTCGAGGAATAGACATGCGGAAGCAGCTCGCCGTAGGCCTGTTGATCGTCGCCGTCGTGGGCATCTGGCTCGCGCTGGACCTGACCGACACGCACTTCATGGCCGTCCACCAGCCGGACGTCGACTACGACGCCAAGTGCGACTTCAGCCAGACGTTCAACTGCACCACCGTCAACGCGAGCAAGTACTCCTCCATCTCGCTCGGCGAAGGCCGCGCCGAGCTCCCCATCTCGACTCCCGCCGTCGGCTTCTTCGCGCTGACCGGGGTGATCGCGCTGTGGGCGCTGTTCGGGGGGGCGTCCGAGGAGGAGAAGATCCGGAAGGCGCTGGCCGGGCTGGCCGCGCTGGCGACGATCGGCGTCGTCTTCGGCCTGTACCTGGTGTGGGTCCAGGCGGTCCCCCTGGAGGGGACGTGGTGCCCGTTCTGCCTCGCCCTGGACGGCTGCACGTTCGCCACGCTGGGGCTCGCGTTCTTCGCCCACGGCGGCGGCATCGCCGGGATCAAGGCGGACGTGCTCCCCCCCGACAAGGGGCAGGCGGCGCTGGGGCTGGTGCTGCTCCTCGCCATCAGCGGCGGGGCCTACGGCAACTACAACAGCCGCGTGGGCGCGGTGGAGAAGAAGACGCTGACCGAGGGCGGGAGCAGCAGCCCCACCGAGGCGGCGACGAGCCACAGCGAGCACGACGGCCACGACCACGGGGAGGCCCCGAAGTCGCTGGACGAGATGTCCCCCGAGGAGCGGGAGGCCGTCCTCGCGGAGTCGCGGACCGCGATCACCGAGTTCCTCGGCGCCCACGCCAAGCAGGAGCGGAAGGAGATCCCGCTCAACCCGTTCGACGGCACCAAGGGAAACCCCGACGCGAAGGTGACGATCGTCGAGTGGGCCGACTTCGAGTGCCCGCACTGCAAGCAGGCCGCCTTCTTCATGCAGGACATCGTCCAGCGGTACTACGACCACGTGTCCTTCGCGTTCCGGAACTACCCGCTGGGGAAGCCGTGCAACGAGGCGATGAGCCGGAACCTGCACCCGATGTCGTGCGAGGCGGCGTGGAGCGTCCAGTGCGCGCGGCGGGCCGGCCTCTTCTTCGACTTCCACAACCAGACGTTCGACGCGCAGGGGTCGCTGTCGACGCGGCGGCTGACGAAGATCGCCGAGGCGGTGGGGATGGACAAGGCGGCGTACCAGGAGTGCGTCAGCCGGAACGACATCCGCGCCGAGGTGGTCACCCAGCTGACCCAGGGGCGGGACCTCGGGGTGCGGGGGACGCCGGCGTTCTTCGTCAACGGGCGCGAGCTGCTGAGCATCCACCCGATGGCGGTGGAGGCGGCGATCCGGTACGAGCTGGTCGAGGCGGGCGTCGACCCGACGACGCTGCCGCCGGACCCCGAGAACCTGTACCCGCAGTAGGGCGGCGCGCCTTGGGCAGCTGGCTCCAGATGCGCGTCCGCGTGCCCGCGGTGAGGCGCGGGGCGGTGGCCGACGCGCTCCTCGCGATGGGGGCGACGGGGCTCCAGGAGGACCACCCGGGGCTGCACTTCGAGGACGGAGACGGGCCCGTGGTGCCGGAGGGGTGGGACCTCGGGGAAGCCGCGAACCCGACGACGTCCCTCGATCTGATCGCGTGGTTCCCCGGCTCGGAGGACCCGGCGGAGCTGACGGCGTGGCTGGTGGCGCGGACGGGGCTGACGCCGGCGGTGGAGCGGATCGCGGACGAGGACTGGAACGAGACGTGGAAGGCGTCGTGGGAGCCGGGGCCGCTGTGCCGGCGGGTGCTGGTGGTGCCGTCGTGGCGCGCCGTCCCGCCGCTGGACGACGGCCAGGTGGTGATGCGGATGGACCCGGGGGTGGCCTTCGGGACGGGGACGCACCCGACGACGCGGACGTGCGCGGCGCTGCTGGACGAGCTCCTGGCGACGCGCGGGACGGACGTCTCGGTGCTGGACGTGGGCACGGGGACGGGCGTGTTGGCGGTGGCGGCGCGGCTGCTCGGGGTGACGGGCGCGGTCGTCGGCGTGGACACGGACGCGAAGGCGATCGAGGCGGCCGTCGAGAACGCGGCGCTGAACGGGGTCGCGATCGACCCGCGGGTCGGCGGGATCGAGGCGGCGGCGGACGACGGTCCGTTCGACGTCGTCCTCGCGAACCTGCTCGCGCCGCTGCTGATCGAGCTGGCGGACGGGCTCTTCGCGGCGACCGCGGCGGGCGGATCCGTGATCGCCTCGGGCATCCTGTGCGCGCAGGCGGACGAGGTGGTCGCGGCGCTGGCGGGGGCGGGGCTGCGGCTCGCGGAGCGGCGCGACGGGCCGGCGTGGTCGGCGCTGCGGATGGAGCGGGACTGAGCGGTGGCGAAGAAGGAGCGCAAGAAGGGGACGGGGCCGCTGACGGAGAAGCAGCGGCGCGTGCTCGACGCGGCGATGGAGGTCTTCGCGGAGCGGGGCTTCGCGGGGACGTCGACGTCGGAGATCGCGAGCCGCGCGGGGGTCGCGGCGGGGACGGTGTTCCGCTTCTACAAGACGAAGAAGGACCTGCTGGTCGGCGCCGTGGCGCCGCTCTTCAAGCGGTTCGTGGCGCCGTCGCTGGTGCGCGAGTTCGGGAAGGTGCTGCAGGCGGAGCACGACGACCTGGAGTCGTTCGTCCGCGCGATCGTGGAGGACCGGCTGGACTTCGTGAAGCGGCACCGGCGCGTGATCCGGGTCGCGCTCCAGGAGACGCCGCTGCACCCCGAGCTGCGGGCGCTGTGGCAGGAGTCGGTGATGGACCAGCTCCGGCCGATGGTGCTGGAGCAGATCGAGGCGCTGCAGGAGCGGGGGCTGGTCATCGACCTGCCCCCGGAGGCGGTGGCGCGGATGCTGGCGTCGGTCTTCGCGGGGTACGCGCTGCAGCGGTACTTCGTCGAGCCGGACCGCGACTGGGACGACGAGGCGGAGCTGGCGGCGATGATCGACGTGCTCGTCCGCGGGCTGAGCCGGGAGGCGGCGGCGTGAGCGGGGGGCGCGCGGCGTTGGAGGCGATGTTCCGGGACGCGGCGGCGGCGCTCGATCCGGCGACGGGGGCGCGGGCGAGGACGGCGGCGGAGGTGCGGGCGCTGCTGACGGTCCACGCGGTGCGGGGTCAGCGACGGTGGCTGGACGCGGCGTTGGCCGGGCTGGAGGCCGCGGCGGCGACGGAGCCGTGGCGGGCGGCGACGGGCGGCGCGGCGGACTGGCTGGACGCGGCGTGCCGGGGGTGGGTGCAGCGTGCGGATCGGTCGTTGCGGACGCTGGCCGAGCGGCTCGTCGGGGAGCTCGAGGACGACGTCGCGACGGTGCCGGCGCGGCTGCTGTACTGGCGGACGACGGGGCTCCGGTGGGTGCTCGACGGGGCGCTGGCGCTGGCCCCGGCGGAGGTCGCGCCGGGGGACGCGGTGGCCGCGGCGGCGGCGTGGGCGGCGTACGGAGCGACGGCCCGCGACGAGCTCGCGGCGGCGGCGCGGGTCGGGTTCGGCGGCGGGTTGGCGGACGTCACGCCGAGCTCCTGGCCGGCGGCGGTCGCGGCGCTGGACCTGGAGCCAGAGGACGTGGACGCGGACGCGATCGAGGCGGTCGGGGAGGCATCTCCGGGGGACCGGCTGGTGGCGGCGGCGGCGTTGGTCGCGCCCATCATCCGGCTGGACGTCGAGTGGCACGTGGCGAGCGAGCTCCGCGAAGGGCCGATGGCCGAGGCCGCGACGTACCCGTGGCCGGCGCTGCGGATCACGTTCCGGCCGATGGAGGACCGCGACCAGCTCCGGTTCCACCCCTCGCTGGCGGGGGAGCCGCTGGAGATGATCGAGGACGTGGGCGTGATCGCGGCGGCGCTCGAGCACATCGTCGGCGAGTCGGATCGCTCGGCGCTGCTCGAAGGCATGGGCCGCCGCCGCGGCCGATCGCTGCTCCGCCGCCGCTGACCGACCCTCTCCCGGCCTCAGCGGCGGTTTCGGTTTCTCAGGCAAACAGAAACGTCTCCTGAGAGGTCTCAGCAGCGGTTTCGGTTCGTCTGGCAAACCGAAACCGCTGCTGAGAACGCCCGACTCGCCTGCCTCCCCGATCCCTCCTGCGCCTGCGTCCTCGCCGGCGCGCCGTGGGACTGCGTCGAGTTCCCCGAGGACGCCATCACCGTCTCGATCTACTACCCGTAGCGCGGAGCCAGTCGCAGTTTCGTCACGCAAACCGTGACAGATTCGGCTCTGGCACCGGCCAGCGGCCGATCCGTCACGGTTCGCGTGACAGATCGGCCGCTGGCTCGCCTCGGGAACCTCCGAGGCCGGTCGCGGGTCCGGACGGTGGCGCCCGCCCGAGGAGCCTCATGCCGACCCGCCCGTTCTCCGTCCTCGCCCTCGTCGCCTGCGCGGTCGCCCTCGCGTCGTGCGGTTCCGCCCGCAAGCAGCAACCGCCCCCGGCGGCCGCCCCCTTCCCCGCGGCCGCCCCCGAACACGAGGCTGCCGCAGCCGCCCCCGCCGACGGCCCGCGCGCGGCCCCCCGCCCCGACCAGCTGGGCGAGTTCTGGGCGCCCTGGTTCGCCGGCCCCTACGAGTACATGTTCGTCGGCGTCGGCGGACGCGGCTGGGAGGACGCCCCCGCGGCCGCGTCGAAGGGGCGCGTGTTCGGCGGCGGCATCAGCGGCTTCTACTTCTACGGCGGCCTCGACGACTGCCTCCGCGCCTGGATGGGCGAGCCCCAGGAGTACGGGCACGACGAGTACGCGTCGCTGTCCCGCATGGCCGGCGCCGCCTTCCGGACCGGCACCGTGGGCCAGGGCTGGGACCGCAGCTTCGGCCGCTACGACCCCGCCGTCATCGAGTGGGCGCTCAAGACGCTCGTCCCCCACCCCTCCCGCAAGCTCGGAGACCGCACCTTCCAGGACGTCTACGACGAGTCCTTCTTCCGCGTCGTCCGGCTCCACCTCCTCGCCTACGCCGCCCTCCGCACCGAGTACGACCTCGACGCCGAGGCCGCCGCGTACGTCGCCGCGATGACGGACGAGCCCGACTTCTACGGGGTCGAGTGGCTGGAGAACCGGTACGCGGGGGCGCTGGCGGACGCGTACCCGCTGGCGTGGGACGGCACCTCGCTGACCGCCCCGATGGTCCTCGGCTTCTGGCTCCGGCGGCACGTCGACGGGACCGAGGCGACGCTCGTCCGCGGCATGGACATGATCGTCCGGGCCTACGACCCTGCGTGGGCCGCGTCACACCCCGACGAGATGGCGCTCCTCGCCGCGCGCTGAGCCGGCGCGGTCAGGCCTCCGTCGCGAGCCGACGCCGCCGGCGACCGGCGCCGAGGAGGAGGAGGGCCCCCGCCAGGCCGGCCCCGCCCGGGGCGCCCGCCGCGTCGCCGGGGGCC
>CAYFOA010000127.1:0-21792 GCA_964344575.1 uncultured Rickettsiales bacterium
CGGCGACCCCCCCGAGCTCTGCGGCGGGACCGACTGCGACGACGCCGACCCGATCCTCAACGGCCTCGACGAGGACGAGGACGGGTCCACCACCTGCGACGCCCTCTTCCCCGACTGCGACGACAACGACCCCGACGTCGAGTACGGCAACGAGGAGATCTGCGGCGACGGGCTCGACAACGACTGCAGCGGCGTCGCCGACGACCTCGACTTCGACCTCGACGGCGCGGTCAGCCCCGACTGCGGCGGCGACGACTGCGACGACGAGAACGTCACCATCAACCCCGAGGCGGGCGAGTCCGGGCAGACCTGCATCGACCAGATCGACAACGACTGCGACTGCACCGGCGACAGCAACGGCGACGGCGTCGAGTGCGGCCGCGGCGACGAGGGCGTCGACGGCGAGGACGAGGACTGCTTCGCGCCCCCCGAGGCCCAGGCCGGCGTCGACCAGCAGGACCGGTACCTCGGCGGCGTCGCGATCATCGCCCTGGACGGCTCGGGCACGGTCGACGACAACCCCGACGACGTCCTCACCTACACCTGGATCGTCGAGCCTGCCGCCGACTACGCGGGCGTCACGTGGGCGCTCGTCCACGACCCCGCGAGCCCCTACGGCTTCCTGAGGTTCGAGGCGACCGCCGACAGCCCCGAGGTGACCTGGGTGTTCGACTGCACGCTCGTCGTCAACGACGGCCGCGCGGACAGCGAGGACGACCCGGAGGACTCCCACGTCACCGCGACGTTCTTCCGGCCGACGTTCCTCAGCCGCATCGCCTGCGCCACCGCCGGGGACCTCCCCGCGGGCGGCGCCCTGGCCCTGGCCCTCGCCCTCGGCGGCCTCCTCGGCCTCCGCCGGCGCCGCGGCCCCCTCGCCGCCTGAACCCCGGGGTGTTCGAAGAAGCGGACGCGGTCGCGCGCCTGCGGGCGTCGATCGAGGCGATCTTCCACGGCAAGCCCGACCTCGTCCTGCACGTCCTCACGGCGCTGCTGGCGCGCGGTCACGTGCTCCTCGAGGACGTGCCCGGGGTGGGCAAGACGACCCTCGCCCACGCCGTCGCCGAGGCGCTGGGGTGCAGCTTCGGGCGCATCCAGTTCACCGCCGACCTGCTCCCCTCGGACATCCTCGGCGTCAGCATCTACGACGACGCGACGTCCGAGTTCCGGTTCCACCCGGGGCCGGTGTTCGCGCAGGTGGTGCTCGCCGACGAGATCAACCGGACGCCGCCGCGGACCCAGTCGAGCCTCCTGGAGGCGATGAACGAGGGGCAGGTCAGCGTCGACGGGACCCTCCACCCGCTCCCCCGCCCGTTCCTCGTCCTCGCCACCCAGAACCCCCTGGAGCACCACGGGACGTTCCCGCTCCCCGAGTCGCAGCTCGACCGGTTCCTCATGCGGCTGGACGTGGGCTACCCCGACGCGGAGACCGAGCGGCTGCTGCTGCGGGAGGCGAACGGGGACGAGCGGCACGCCGACGCGGTGCTGTCGCCGGAGGAGGTCCTGAAGCTCCAGGCCGCGGCCGACGCGGTGACCGTCCACCCGGACATCGAGGACTACCTCCTCGCCATCGTCCGGGCCACGCGGGCGCATCCGGACCTGGAGCTGGGGGCGTCGCCGCGGGCCAGCCAGTCCCTGGTGCGGGCGGCGCGGTCGCGGGCGCTCCTGCTGGGGCGGGACCACGTCACCCCCGACGACGTCCAGGCGGTGGCCGAGCCCGTCCTCGCCCACCGGCTCGTCCCCGCCTACAGCGCCGAGGTCGGGGCCGCCGCGGACCCCCGCCGCGCCGCCGCCGCGCTGACCGCGATTCTCGCGTCGGTCCCCCCGCCCTCGTAGCGCCCCCGCGGCGCTATCCTGCCGGGTCGTGGCGCTCCGTTTCTCGCTCACCTTCGGCCCCCGCCCGGTCCGCGCGCCGCTGATCCCGCCGGACGCCCCCGCGGCCGGGCCGGCGACGCCGCTGGGGCGGACGCTGCACCTCCTGGCCACGCCGCTCCGGGCCTACGTCCGCGCCTGGCGCCGCATCCGGCCGACCCGCGAGGGGTGGATCTTCGTCACGACCGCGCTGGCCGTCGCCGCCGCCGCGCTCAACACCGGCAACAACCTCCTCTACCTCGTCTTCGCCGCGATGCTCAGCCTCCTCGTGCTGTCCGGGATCCTGTCGGAGTCGTCGCTCCGGGGCGTCCGGGTGCAGCGCCGGATCGACGAGCGCGTCTACGCCGGGCGGCCCGCGCGGGGGACCTGGGTGGTCTCCCGCGCGCGGCGTCGCCTCCCCGCGCTGGCCCTCGACCTGGAGGAGATCCCGGGCCGCCACGCGCGGCTCCGCGAGCACGGCTTCGTGACCGTCCCGTACCTGCCCGGGGGAGGGGAGGCGCGGCGGACCGGGGAGTGGACGTTCGACGTCCGCGGCATCCACCGCCTCGGCCGCGTGAGGGTGTCGACGACGTGGCCGTTCGGGATCCTCCGGAAGTGGTTCGAGGTCGAGCTGCCCGCCGACGTCCTCGTCTTCCCCGCCCCCGCGGCGGACCACGCCGGCGCCCTGATCCGGCAGGCGGGGCGCGACGGGGGGACGATCCCGCGGGCCCGCCGGGGCGCCACGGGGGACGTCCGGGGGCTGCGCGACCACCGCGTCGGAGAGGACCTCCGGACGGTCCACTGGCGGACGTCGGCGCGGCTCCGGAGGCGGGTCGCCGTCGAGCGGGACGCCGAGGAGGGGGGCCGCTACGAGGTCCGCGTAGAGCGCCCCCCCCCCGGGGGCGGCTCGGAGCGCGAGCGGGAGGCCGGCTTCGAGCGGTCCGTGTCCCGCGCGACGGGGGCGATCGTGGCGGCGACGGAGCGGGGCGACGAGGTCGTCCTCCGCGTCGGCGCCCGGGCCCTCCCCGCGGCGTCGGGGCGCGACGGCCGCGACCGCCTCCTCGGCCGCCTCGCCGTGCTCCGGATGGAGGACGCCTGACGTGGCCGCCGCCGCTGCCGCCTCCGGCCTCGCCCCCCCCCGGTTCCGGGTGGTCCACCGCGGCTCGGTGCTCGCCGTCGCCGCCCTCGGGTTCGCGGCCCTCCGGATCGGCGGGGAGCTGGACGGCGCCGCCCTCCTCCTCGCTGCGGCGGCGCTCGCCTTCTCCGCGTGGGAGCGCCGCCCCCGCCTCGCCCCGGGCACCTGGGTGGCCATCCAGATCGCGTTCCTGGCGTGGCTCGCGTGGGGCGGCCTCGTCGGCGGCCGGCCCCTCCTCACGTCCTTCGCGGCGCTCCTGATCTTCGTCCAGGTCCACCGCCTCGTCAGCCGGACGGGCGCGCGGGACGACCTCTACACCTGCTTCATCGCCTTCGGGCAGCTCCTCCTCGCCTCGGTCCTGACGGTCGACGCGGCGTTCCTGGTCGTCTTCGTCGGCTTCCTCGTCGCCCTCGTGTGGGCGATGCTCCTGACCCGGCTGGCCCTCGCCACGGAGCGGGAGTGGTGCCGCGAGCACGGCGAGGTCGCCCCCGTGGGACGGTCCGCGTGGGACGCGCTCGCCCCGCTCATCCGGGCCCCGGCGTTCGCGGCCGTCTCGGCGCTCACGCTGATCCTGCTGCTCGGCACCGTCGCGCTCTTCTTCGTCCTCCCCCGCCTCAACGCCTCGTTCCTGTCGGGGAGCCTCCTCCCCCCGGTCCACGTCAGCGGGTTCACCGAGTCCGTGGGGCTGGGGGAGATCGGGATCGTGCAGCTGTCGGACGAGCCCGTGATGCGGGTCCGGACGTTCGACGTGACCGGCGCGCCGGTCCCGGCCGGCACGACCTACTGGCGGGGGCTCGCGCTGGACCGGTTCGACGGCCGGACGTGGTCGCTGTCGGACCCGTCCGTCACCGAGCTCGGCTGGGTCGGCGGGGCCAACAGCATCGGCCCTCCCAAGGACACGCCGTGGAGCCTCCGCCAGGAGGTCGCGCTGGAGCCCCTGGACAGCCGCGTGCTGTTCCACGTCGCCGACGCGGCGGGGATCTACGGCGACTTCCGGGGCATGGAGGCGGCGCAGACCGACGGCTTCTACGTCCCCGGCGTCCGGCGGAAGCGGTCCTACGTCGTCTACAGCCTCCCCCCGGCGCCCGACGTCGACCGCCTCCGGTCGCTGGACCCCCGCCTCAGCCCGGACACGCTGCTGACGGCCTACACCCAGCTGCCCGAGGACCTCGCCCCCCGGATCGACGAGCTGGCGGCCGAGTGGACCCGCGGCGCGGCCACCCCGGTGGACGCGGCGCTCCTGATCCGGGACCGCCTCCGGAACGACTTCACCTACAGCCTCGCCCAGCCCGCGTCGGCGGCTGCGGACCCGCTGCTGGCGTTCCTCGAGGAGGTGCAGGAGGGGCACTGCGAGTACTTCGCGTCGTCGATGGTGGTGATGCTCCGGACGCTCGGCGTCCCCGCGCGCATCGTCAACGGCTTCCAGGGCGGCGAGTGGAATCCGATCGGCGAGTACTGGCTCGTCCGCCAGCGGGAGGCCCACAGCTGGGTCGAGGTCCACTTCCCCGAGGAGGGCTGGATCATCTTCGACCCCACCCCCATCGTCGACGGCGGCATCGCCGGGCGGGCCCGCATCCGGTGGCTGGCGCGGCTCCGCGCGTGGGCGGACTACGGCCGCGTGCAGTGGGCGGACGTGATGCTCGACTACGGCGCCGAGGACCAGGCCCCGGCGTTCTGGGCGGCGATCGGGGTGCTCAGCGGGCGGCGGAGCCTCCCCCTCCCGTTCCGGCGATCGGAGCGGGCGGCCGGCGCCGGCGACGCGGGGGTCCCCTGGAGGACGCTGGGGGCGCTGCTCGCGTTGGTGGCGGCGGCGGCGGCGCTGGCGTGGGCGTCGGCCGCGGCCCGGCGGCGACGGACGGCGGCGGAGGATCCTCCCGAGCTCCGGGCGGCGCGGCGGCTGGTGGCCCGGGCGCGGACCCGGTGGGGACGGATCGCGGCGCGCGGCGAGGAGGCGGTCCCCGAGTCGCCCGGCGAAGGCGCCACGGTCCGCGCGTGGGCGGCGTGGGCGGCGGACGCGGGCCACGCCCCGGAGGACGCGACCGCCCGCCTGGACCGCTACTACGCGGCCCGGTTCGGCTCGGCGCCCGCGGACGCGGCGCTGGTCGACTCGCTGCGGGGGCTCGCTACTCGACGGTGACCGACTTCGCCAGGTTCCGCGGCTTGTCGACGTCCAGGCCGAGGATGCAGGCGGCGTGGTACGCGATGAGCTGCAGCGGCAGCACCGTGAGGAACGGCGTGATCAGGTCGTGCGTCTCGGGGATCGTGATGACGTCGTCCGCGATCTCCTCGACCTCGGGATCGTCGGGGTTCGCGACGGCGATCACCCGCGCCCCGCGCGCCTTGACCTCCTCCATGGCCGACAGCGTCTTGCTGTGGAGGCGGTCCTTGGGGACGAGGAAGATGACCGGCGTCCCGTCCCCGATGAGCGCGATGGGGCCGTGCTTCATCTCCGCCGCGGCGAAGCCCTCGCACTGGATGTACGAGACCTCCTTGAGCTTGAGCGCGCCCTCCAGCGCGGTCGGGTAGTTCGGCCCGCGCCCGAGGAAGAGGCAGTACGGCTGGTGAACCAGCGACCGCGCGATCGCCTCGATCCGGTGGTCGCTGTCGAGGAACTCGGTCATCTGGCCGGGCAGGTCGTGGAGCGCCGTCAGGAGGTGCCGCCCCGCGGCCGCGGAGAGGTCCCGCATTCGGCCGATCTTGAGCGCGAAGAGCGTGAGCGCGAGGAGCTGCGAGCTGAACGCCTTGGTGCTCGCGACGGCGATCTCCGGCCCCGAGCGGATGTAGATGCCGCCGTCGCTCTCGCGCGCGATCGTGGAGCCGACGACGTTGACGACGCCGAGGACGCGGCCGCCCTTCCGCTGGATCTCGCGCATCGCCGCCAGCGTGTCGGCCGTCTCGCCGGACTGGCTGACCGCGAAGTAGAGCGTCTTGGCGTCGACGATGGGGTTGCGGTAGCGGAGCTCGCTGGCGATGTCGACGGTGCAGGGGACCCGCGCCAGCTCCTCGAGGAGGTAGCTCGCGGCGAGCGCGGCGTGCATCGACGTCCCGCAGGCGATGAGGCCGATCCGGCGAACGTCGAAGAACTCGCGCCGGTCGAGGTTCAGGCCGCCGAGGTGGGCGTCGCCGTACTCGGTGTGGGCGCGCCCCCGGAGGCCCCGGAGGATGGCCCGCGGCTGCTCGTGGATCTCCTTGAGCATGAAGTGCTCGAAGTCGCCCTTCTCGATCTCCTGGAGATCCCAGTCGAGCTCGTCGACGGCCTTGTCGACGGGCTGGTCGTGGAGGTCGGTGGTGCGGAACCCGCCGGGCTCGAGCACGGCGACCTCGCCGTCGTCGAGGAACACGACCTGCTTGGTGTGCGAGATCAGCGCGGGGGCGTCCGACGCGACGAACATCTCGTTGTCGCCGACGCCGAGCACGATCGGGGAGCCGTTGCGGGCGACGACCATCTTGTCGGGCTCGTCGATCGCGATGACGACGATGCCGTAGGTCCCCTGGATCAGGCCGAGGGCGCGCTTGACGGAGTCCTCCAGGGGGCTCCCGTTTTCGTGGAAGCGGGCGACGAGGTTGGGGATGACCTCGGTGTCCGTCTCGCTCCGGAACTGGACCCCCTCGCCGGTGAGCATCCGCCGCAGCGAGCTGTGGTTCTCGATGATGCCGTTGTGGACCACCGCGATGCGGCCGTCGTGCGACACGTGGGGGTGGGCGTTGGTGTCGTTCGGTGCGCCGTGGGTCGCCCACCGGGTGTGGGCGATGCCCAGGCCGGCCGTGGGGAGGTCGCCGGGGAGGTCCTTCTCGAGGTTGCGGATGCGCCCCTCGCGCTTGTGGACCCAGATGCTGCCGGCGCCGTTCATGGTGGCGACGCCGCTGCTGTCGTAGCCGCGGTACTCGAGCCGCTTGAGGCCTTCGAGGAGGATGGGGACGGGGGTCCGGGGGCCGACGTAGCCGACGATTCCACACATGAGTTCGCTTCTTCCGTTTCGTGGGGCCCTAGCCGTAGAGGATGCGGCGGACCTGGCGCTCGCTGAGGGTGCGGCCGGCGAACCGCCGCGAGGGGAGCTCGCTCACGATCCGGCCGTAGACGATCCGGTTGGGTACGCCCGCGCGCTGCAGCTCGCGGTGACGTTGCCGCACCCACTCCTCGACCGTCTGCGACCAGTGATCCACGAGCTCCTCCACCAGCTTGTCCAGGTCTCGCTCGGAGACGTCGGCGATGCGAAGCAGGTGCTCCCGGAAGCCGGGTTCGAGGGCGACGCTCACCGGCGGACCTCCTCGCCCGCCCTCACAGGGTGGGCACGTTCTGACGACCCGGCAACGAGTTTACCCGAAATCGGGTACGACGCTGTTGGTGTAGCATCCGGCGCATGTCCGCCCGCGCGGTGTCCGTCCTGGCGGTCCTCGGATTGCTGCTCGCGATCGCGGTCCGGCTCCCGGGGATCGGGAACGGTCCGCAGGACATCCACCACGTCCGCCAGTCCGACACGTCGTCCATCGCGCGGAACATGGCGCGCCACGGGATCGACCTGCTGCATCCGCGCATCGACTGGGCGGGGCCCGACGCGGGGACGGTGGAGAGCGAGCTGCCGCTGTACAACGCGCTCGTCGCCCTGGGGTGGCCGGCGCAGGGGGCGGTGCCGCGGGGAGGGTACGTCTGGGCGCGGCTGATCTCGGTGGCGGCGTGGCTGCTCGGGGGGGTGGCGCTGGCGCTCTGGGTGCGGCGACGGCTGCCCGGGCCGCTGGTGCCGTACCTCGTGCTGTACGGGCTGTCGCCGCTGGGGATCGCGTTCAGCCGGAACATCCAGCCCGACGCGCTCGCGGTCGCGCTGCTCCTGGTGGCGCTGGAGCGGGCCGACGCGGCGTCGGAGCAGCCGGGGATCTCGGCGGCGGCGGTGGCGGCGGGGGTCTTCGGGGCGGCGGCGATCGCGGTGAAGGGGACGACGGCGTTCTTCGTGCTCCTGGCCCCGGTGCTGATGCTGTCGCGCGCGGGCGGGGCGGCGACGGCGGGGGCGTCGGTGACGGCGGCGGTGGCGCTGGCGCCGGCGGCGGCGTGGTACTGGCACGCGCACGTCCACCTCGGGGCGGAGGGGGCCTCGTTCGGGGTGTGGGGCGGCGAGGCGGGGAAGTGGGGGTCGTTCGGGGTCTGGCTGGACCCCCTGACCTGGCGCTCGATCGCGGGGACGTACGTCGTCCACACGGCGACGCCGCTGGGGGTGGCGGCGGCGGCGGTGGGGCTGGGCGCGGCGTCGCGCGAGCGGGAGCTGCGGCCGTTCGCGTGGGCCCTCGGGGCGGCGGCGCTGTCGGCGCTCGCGGTGACCGACGGGTACCGGATCCACAGCTACTACCAGCTCCCCTGGATCCCGTTCCTGTCGGTGGTCGCGGGGGCCGGGTTCCTGGAGCTCGCGGGGCACCCGAAGCGGAACGTGGCGCTCGCGGCGGCGGCGGTCGTGGGGCTCTGGTCGGCGCTCGCGGGGAAGGCGTTCGTGCAGGAGGCGACGGCGATCGACTACCGGATCACGGCGGCGGGGGCGGGGCTCGCGGCGTTCGTCCCGCCCGGCGAGGCGCTGCTGGTGGTGGACGACCACCCGCAGTCGATCCTGTATGCGGTGGACCGGCGCGGGTACCACCGGACGTCGGCGTCGATGCGGGAGGTGCTGACGTTGAAGGCGCTGGGCGCGGACTTCGTCGTCGTGGGGGAGGGCGCGGCGCGTCGCTCCGGCGGCCTCCTCGTGCAGCTCCGGGACGGCGAGCGGGCGGTGGCGCGGACGGACGACTGGATCCTGTACGAGCTCCGCGGGCCGCCCGACCCGGTGGCGGCGCCGATGGCGACAGGGGGAGGGGATGATGATGACTCCGGGGGGGAGTAGGGGAGGATCTCTCGCGGCGATCGCAACGAGCAGCGACACGCGGCGGGGGCGATCTGGGCGGGGAGATCGTCAGATGCCGGGGCGTTCTTGTTCTTGTTCTCACGCAAAGGCGCAAAGGCGCAAAGAGGTCGGTCTGGGCGGGAGGATCGCCGGATTCCGGATCGCTGATCGGGGCTTGGGTCCAGGAGGCCCGCCGTCCTTGCGCGATCGGGTTCCGGACTTCCTTTGCGTCCTTTGCGAGGCCGCTGGACGCGGCCCTTTGCTCCCTTCGCGTAGCGAGTCCCGGACGGACGAGCCCATGAAGGTCGCGAGCAGAGCGCTGCCGATCTCGCGGAGATCCGTCCACGGGAGCCGATCGATCTCCTCGCGGCTGTGGATCGTCCGCGGCCGGCCGTCAGGTGACCCGGCGGATGACCTCCCGGACGCTCGTCTCGAGCTCGTCCCCGGCGAGGCCTGCGTAGACGACCTGGTCCGCGCCCGCGGCGATCAGCTCGGGGGTGTGCTCGTCGTCGTCCGCGACCGCGAGGACCGGGATGAACGCCGACGCGAGGTCGTCGCGGAAGGCGCGGATGGCTCCGCAGGCGTCGAAGTGCCACCCCGCGGTGAGCGTGATCGCGGTGGGGAGGTCCTTCCGGATGTAGGCCGCCGCGTCGTCGAGGGTGTGCAGGGCGACGACCTTGAACTGCTCCTCCGGGAGGGCGTCGATCAGCTGCTCGGCGAGCTCCTCGCGGGGGTCCAACGCGATCAGCACGTGGCGGCCGTCGTCCTCCAGGTTGTCGACGATCTCGATGAGGTGGGCGAGGTCGACGGTGTCCTCGTCGTCCTGCACCGGCGCCGGCTCGTCGGCCATCGTGTCCGCCGCCGTGTCCCCCTCCCAGTCGCGTGACTGGACGCTGATCAGGGGGCCGTCCTCGTCGTCGGCCGTCGGGGCGGGGGTGTCCGCGATCGTCTCGCCGCCGGCGTCCACCGAGGCGTCCCCGATCGTCACGGTCTGCGGGCGGTTGTCGGCCAGCGGCGCGAGCGCCGGCGCCGACTGCGTGGCGATGTCGTCCTCCGCCGCGGCGGCGGCGGGCTCGTCCGGCTCGGGCGGGGACGCGGCGGCCGCAGGCTCGGAGGTCGGGGGCTCGGGGGGCGCCGCCGGCTTGGGGTGGCGGGACGTCGTGGGGCGGGCCTTCGGGGCGACGACGCGGGCGACCTCCTCCAGCGAGGTGAGCCCCTGGATGACGAGGGTCAGGGCGACCTCGGCGGCGGTCCGCGGGCGGCACATGGTCACCGCCTGCCGGAGCTCCTCGGCGGACGAGCCGTCCTGCACGCCGCCGTCGAGCTCGACCCGGGAGACGACGGCGCGGCGGCCGCGGTAGCCGGTGTGGTGGCAGGCCGCGCACCCGGGGCCGGCCGCGGGGACCTCCCCGGGGATGGTGTCGGTGACCAGGTTGAGGGATCCCGCGAGCTCCCGGTCGAGGGGGCCGCGGACCCAGCACGAGGAGCAGAGCAGCCGCACCAGGCGCGTCTCGAAGACGCCGAGGAGCTGGTCGCCGAGGAGGAGGTCGCTGGTCCCCTGGTCGCGGAGCCGCTGCAAGGCGAAGGCGGCGTCCCGGCCGCGGATGGCGGCGATGACGAGGCGACCGGCGAGGGCCGCGGAGAACGCCGCCGAGGCGACCGCGGGGCCGTCGCAGTCGTCGACGATGAGGACGTCCGGGTTGGTGACGCGGGCCTCGGCGATGGCGGCGGCGCCGTCGGCGTCGGACTCGCCTCGCTCGACGTACGCCCCCGGCGCCATCCCGACGGGATCGCGGAGGACCTGCTGCACCGACCGGTAGCTGGCGAAGCTGTCCGCGATGGCCCGGAGGAGGGTCGTCCGCCCCGAGTCGTGGGGTCCGACGACGAGGACGAGCCCCTGCCGGGCGGCGGTCCACTGCTTGAGGCGCCGGGCGCTGTCGGCGCCGAGCCCGACGCCGTCGAGGCCGATCCTCCGCGAGGGGTCGCGGACGCTCAGGGTGATGCGCTCGACGCCGGCGGCGTCCAGCGTGTGGAGGCTGAACCCGACCCGGCGGTCGTCCGCGAGCGTGGCCACGGGCCGGAGCCCCTCGAGGGCCGAGACGAGGACGCCGGGGTCCTCCCCGAGGAGGGCGCGGAGGCCGCCCATCACGGGCGCGGGGGCCCAGTCGGGGAGGC
Source organism: uncultured Rickettsiales bacterium (assembly GCA_964344575.1). Classification (GTDB taxonomy): domain Bacteria; phylum Myxococcota_A; class UBA796; order UBA9615; family UBA9615; genus JAAESI01. Next base: position 11,020 of record CAYFOA010000127.1, read on the forward strand.
GGAGGATGCTCCGCCACGTACCGTCCAGCGCGTACTGGACGACGACGCCCTGCGGGGCGGAGTGGAACCGGATCGCGTCGGCGCCCCACGAGAAGGCGCCCGCGAGGAGGCCCTCGAGCAGCGGCCGCGCGGCGTCCGGACCGCTGTCCGGCGACAGCCCGGAGGCGAGCTCGGGGAGCGGCGTGTCCCCGGCCGCGCTGAGGTCCAGCTCGGGCGCGGGGCGGCCGTCGGCGGCGGTCTCGAGCGGATCCGAGGCGGGCTCGGCGGCCGCGGGCGGGTCGACCTTCCAGAGGGACTCGTCGGCCGTGGTCTCGTTCTCGTGTTCGTTCTCGTTCTCGTTCTCGTGTTCGTTCTCGTGTTCGTTCTCGTGTTCGTTGTGGCCGCCGTCCTGGCGGCCATCCTTCGGACGCGCCGGCTTCGCCGTCACGCGACCTCTCGCGCGTCCAGCGCTTCGGTTCTCGGTCTTGTTCTCGTTCTCGACCGCCGCGTCCCCCTCCACCGGCAGCGGCCAGTCCCGCTGCAGCGCCGCCGTCAGCGCCTCGGGCGCCCCCACCGCGAGCGTCAGCTCCCGCCCCACCGCCTCGGCGATCGCGTCCAGGTCCGGTCGGGTGGGGTCGTCGACGACGACGACGAGCTTGTCGTCCTCGACGGCCAGGGGGAGGAAGCGGAGCCGCTTGGCGGTCTCGGGATCGGTCAGCGCGAGCGCCGCGGCGTCGACCCGGGCGGCCCGCGGATCGAGGAACTCGGCCCCCGCCTGCTCGGCCAACGCCGACGCCAGGTCGTCCGCGGTCACCGATCCCGCCGCCAGCAGGATCTCTCCGAGTCGCTTCGTGGTCCCCACGGAGCGGGAGTTTAGAGGGCTTTCCTAGAAGCCGTACTCGATGAAGCGGTTTCTCGGGAGGACCGAGACCGTGATGACGGTCGTGCCGAGGACGAGGCTGTCGTCGTCGTGGTCGACGACCAGGAACACGAACTCGTGCTGGCCGACGTCCTGGAGGGTCGGCTCCCAGCGGACGCGCGCCGCGAGGTCCAGCTCCTCGAAGACCGCCGCCAGGGGGATGTCCGCGGCCAGGATGCGGCCGACCGCGGGGTCGCGCAGCGCGAGGTCGAGGAGCAGCTCCTCGCCGACGAAGACCGCGACCTCCTCCGGGGCCTCCACCAGCCCCTCGGCGTCGGTCTCGCCGGCGTCCTCCAGGAGGGGGACGTCGAGGAGGACCTCGGTGGCGTAGGGGAGGGGGGCGTCGTCGCCGTCGTACGCGGAGGCCAGGTCCGCGTCCGGGCCGGCGCCCATCGAGACCGTCCCCGCGGGGACCGCGCAGGCGGTCAGGACGAACAGCGGCAGCAGGGCAACGATCCGGGTCACGTGCGTCTTCCTCCGACCTGAGGATAGGGGCCGCGGGCGCGCGGATCCCGGGCGAACCGGGACCCGCGGCGCGCGAGGAGGGTCGCCTACCGGGCGGGCGCCACGCCGACCAGGATCTCCATCTCCGAGACGGCGTCGTCGTCGAGCCCGTCGGCCCGCATCTCGTACTCCATCAGCGTCCGCACGATCGCGGCGCGGATGTCGTCGTTGAAGTCCTCGGTGTCCTCGGGGCGGACGCGGGCCACGAAGCCGCGCGCCATCGCCGTGTCGCCGTTGCCCCGGAGCAGCCGCTCGCGGACCACCTTCCGCATCGCCGACAGGAACCGGTCGAAGCCCTCGAGCACCGCCTCGTGGTCCTCGCGGAAGAAGTTGACGTACCCCTCGGGGACGATCCCGCGGTACGTGATCCGGCCGCGGCCGCGGTCGATCTCCTCGACCAGACCCTGGTCGATCAGCGTCTCCACCGACAGGCGGGCGTAGTTGACCTCGTAGTTGATCGGCAGCTCGCGGGCGATCTCGTCGAGGTCCATCTCCTTGTCCAGGAGCATGAAGTAGACCTTGCGGCGGAGGTTGAAGTGGGGGCCGTCGCCGTCCTCGACCGCGCCCTCCTTGTAGCGCTTCTTGATCTTCTTGACCGTCCGCAGCGCGGTGTCGAACGCGAGCGAGACGCGCGTCGACGTGCGGTAGCGGTCCTCGGCGCGCTTGTAGAGGGACAGGGTGAAGAGGTCGCGCGCCCGGCTCACCGGCATGTCGAGGTCGAGCACGATCTCGGAGACGAGTCCGAGCAGGGTGAAGACGACGCGCGCCTCTCCCTGGAGGGTGTGGGGGCCGGGGCGAAGCGCGGCGGGACGATCGTTGAGCGGGGCAAGCTGGGCCATCAGGCTCTCCTTGGCGTTCGGGTCACCGTCCCCAACGCAGTGCAAGCCAGGTGCCCGCCAAATCGGGCACGTTCATGCCCGATTGTATCAGCCCAGGATCACTCGGGATCCCAGACCGTGTCGTCCGGATCCCAGTGCGTCGCCTCGTCGTCGAGCCGGTCGAGGAAGTCGATCCCCGGGGAGGTGATGTCGTCGGTGTCGGGGTCCATCGGCATCCCGAACATCCGCGAGATGAGGTCCCGGTCCTGGCTCCGGTCCGGCGGCTGGGGGACGGCCTCGCCCAGCGCCGACGTGGGCCGCCGCGACGGCGCGTCGTCGTCGATGTCGAGCAGGATGCGGGACGCCTCCTTCGCCATCGCGCTCCCCGATGCCAGCCGGAGCACGGCCTGGAAGTGGGCGCCGGCCCGGACCCGGTCCTTCAGCGCCAGGTAGAGCCGCCCCAGCCCCATCTGGATCTCCGGGTCCTGCGGGGTCAGCTTGCCCGCCTTGCGAAGGTGCGCGCCGGCCGCCCGGAGGTCCCCCTGCTCGAGGAAGAGGGAGCCCAGTTCGCGGTGTGCAGGCGCGTACTCACCGTCCGCCGCGGCCGCTCGGCGGAGCGCCAGGACGGCCTCCTCGTGGTGCTTCAGGGAACGCTGCAGCATCCCCAGCAGCGTCCACGACAAGTGGTCCGCGCTCCGCACCCGGAGCAGGTCGTACAGCGCGTCGACCGCCCGCTGGCAGGCCGCGTCGCCGGCCCCCTTGCTCGCCGCCAACGCCGCCCCCGCCCGCCGGATCACCTGCCGCGCCGCGGGCGCGAACCCCGGGTCCACCGTCAGCGCCGACAGCAGGTAGCGGTACTCCCCCTCGTGGCTCGCCGACAGCCCCTTGCGGTGCCGCGACCAGACCTGCTGCCGGTCCTGGAGCCACGCCAGCAGCGCCTGGCCGCTCTCCGTCCCCCCGAGCACCGGCGGCGTCCGGTCGTCCCACAGCCCGAGCATCAGCTTGGCCGTCTCGTACGCGCTCTGGACGACCTCGACCCGGCTCGCCCCGGCGTGCGTGTCGACCATCACCTTCCGGGGGTCGCCGCCGTCGTGGGGGACGATCTCCCAGCGCAGGAACGGGTCCCCCTGCCACGAGCCCCAGCCGGAGATCCCGAGCCCCGCCCGGGCCGCCCGCGCGTACGCCGCCACGTGCCCCGGCGGCGGCGCGGTCTGGAGGTGGGCGAGCCGCAGCGACGGTCCCCGGCCCGTCGTCCACGCGGCGAAGCTGGCCCGCGCGATCCCGAGGCGCTGGAGCTCCTCGGCGACGAGCAGGGGCACGCCCCGGCACCACGTCACCGTCTCCGGGTCGGCCGTCTGGGCCGACAGCGGCAGGAACACCGCCGAGGGGAGCTGGGCTGCCAAGGCGCCTCCTAGGCCGTCATGTACGTCTCGAACAGCTGGACGTCGGCCGCGTGGGCGCGGGCCGTGTCCAGGCCGATGAGATCCTTCTTGCACAGCGCCGCGAGGTGGCGCTCGAGCACCCACATCCCCTCGTCCCGGTGCGTCTGCATGACGCTCGGGATCTGGTTGACGCGCTGCTCGCGAATGTTGTTCGAGATCGCGTGGTTGACCCGCAACACCTCGAGTGCTGCGATCCTCCCCTTGCCGTCCTTCTGGGGGAGCAGCCGCTGGGCGACGACCGCCCGGAGCGACTCGCTCAGCTGGACCCGGACCTGGCTCTGCTGGTGCTCGGGGAAGACGTCCACGATCCGCTCGCACGCCGTGAAGGCGCGGTTGCTGTGGAGGGTGGAGATGACGAGGTGGCCCGTCTCCGCCGCCGACAACGCCAGCGCGATCGTCTCCTGGTCCCGCATCTCGCCGACGAGGATGACGTCGGGGTCCTCGCGGAGCGCGTCCCGCAGCCCCTCGGCGAACGACTCGACGTGGAGCCCCACCTCGCGCTGCCGGATCAGCGCCTGCTGCCGCTGGTGGACGAACTCGATCGGGTCCTCCAGCGTGATGATGTGGCAGGGGCGGGTCTCGTTGAGGATCCGGATCAGCGCCGCCATCGTCGCCGACTTGCCGCTGCCCGTGGGGCCGGTGACGAGGACGAGGCCGTTGGGGTACTCGGTGAGCCCGCCGAGGGACCGCGGCAGCCGCAGCTGCGACAGCGACGGGATCTCCGCGGGGAGGATGCGGAAGGCGAGGCAGTAGCCCTTCGTGGCCCGGAACGCGTTGGCCCGGAAGCGGCCCACGCCGTCGACGGAGAAGCTGAAGTCGACCGCCGCGCCGTCCGCCAGCCGGCGCCGCCCCACCGACGTCAGCATCGACTCCGCCAGCGGCCGGACCGGCGTGTTCGCCACGGCGACGTCCACCAGCGGCGTGAGCAGGCCGGCGACGCGCGCCAGCGGGGGCTCGCCGTCGCCGAGGTGGATGTCCGACGCGCCCCGCGCCACCGCCTGGGCGAGGCACTCCCGCAGCGCCGGGGGCACCGGCAGGCTGCTCTCCGGCCCCGCCGCCACGGTGGGGTCGATCGTCAGCATCGTCCGGTCGATCTGCGGCCGGACCGACACCTCCGGCGCGTCGGCCGAGCCGCTCACCTGGACGTCGAAGCTGAGGTCCTCGAACGCGTACGCGAAGCCGACGAGCTGGTTGGACTGGAGCGCCGCCACGCGGTCGGGGCCGAGCAGCTCCGTGACCTGGTTCCGGAGCCACGCCTCCTCGACCTCGGGGAGCGCCACGCGGGACGCGCGGTTGCCGACGATCAGCTGCGGGGACTTGCCCGCCACGAGCCGGAGCTCGTTCGCCTCCCGGCGGTGGAGCAGCTGGAGCAGGGAATCGAACTCGAGCACGGCGCCTCCTCTACGTCCGCGCGCCGAGGCCCTACAGGGACTCGACCAGGTCGGGGAGCAGCTGGAGGTCCGCCACCATGACGACCTCGATCCGCCGGTTCAACGTGCGCCCCTCCTCGGACCCGTTGTCGGCGCGCGGCTGGAACTCCCCGAAGCCCGCCGCGGAAAGGTTGTCCGGGTTCATCCCGGAGTCGACGAACAGCTTCACCACGGCCACCGCCCGCGCCGTCGAGAGCTCCCAGTTGCTGGGGAAGCGGGACGTCGCGATGGGGACGTTGTCCGTGTGCCCCTCCACCTGGAACTGCCGGTCGCTGAACTCGGCCAGCGCCTGCGCGACCTCGCGGAGCGTCTCGATCCCCAGATCCGACAGCTCCGCCTTCCCCGACGGGAACAGGATGTCCTGCTTCAGGTCGATCACCATCCGCCCCCGCGCGATGCGGACGTCGAGCTTGCCGGCGTCGATCATCGCCTTGAGGCGCTCCTTGAGCTGGCGGTAGATCGCGTCCCGCGCGTCCGCCGCGGCCTGCCGCTCGCGGGCCTCCTCCAGCGCCCGCTCGGCGTCCTCCAGCATGCTCGACAGCGTCGACTTCTCCTCCGACAGCGCGTCGAGGTCGCCGCCCATCTCGCGGAGCTGGGCGCGCAGGGCGGTGTTGTCCGCCAGAACCTCGTCCCGCGCCGCGCGGAGCGCCGCCACCTCGCCCTTGCACTCCTCCAGCGCCTCGTCGAGCCCCGCGACCGCGCCGTTGCAGGCGTCCAGCTCGGCGACCAGGGCGGCGATCCGGTCCTGGTCCTCAGCGATCGCGTCCAGGGCGGCCTGGTGCAGATCCTTCCGGACGCCGCACGCCGTCAGGAGGGTCAGGGCGGTGAGGAGGACGACGCCGCGGACGATCATCGGGACATTGTACGGGCACCGACCCGGCTTGACCGCGTCTCCGGTCGGGATTATTGGTGGGGCTGGCTCGGCGAGGGAAAAACCCAATGAGATTCGCGATCATCACGATCCTGGCAGCGCTCCTGACGACCCCCGCGGTCGCCGGTGAGCTGGAGCTGCCGCTCGGCGCGAAGTGGTGCGACTCCTGGGAGAACGTCGAGTTCTCCATGGAGCAGCCGCAGGAGATGGCCGGGGAGGTGCTCGAGTCGACGGCCGCGCTCTGGGGCTACGAGGGGTTCGTGACGGCGACCTTCGAGGAGCGGCAGCTCGTCAACATGCGGGTCCGCATCTTCGACGAGGGGGACACCCTGGCGAAGGTCCGGGGCAAGCTCGAGGGGATGATGGGGGCGGGCGGCGAGTCCGGGACCAAGGTCCACTGGTCCCCCGGCCCCGCGCAGAAGGTGATGCTCCGGCTCCAGTCCGAGCAGGTCTACGTCACCTTCGAGATCGACCCCGACGCCTGCGGCGAGGGCGGCGTCAAGGAGACCGGGCTGACGGACCAGGAGAAGGCCGACCTCGAGGCGATCGAAAAGAAGCAGGCGATCGGCTTCGACCCCTACGCCGACACCAACGACGAGGAGCAGGCCGTCGACAAGAAGAAGGAAGAGGAGAAGAAGGAGGAGAAGGAGGAGGAGAAGGAGGAGGAGGAGGAGGACCCGGACGACCTCGACATCGACTGGTAGCCGCCCCCCCCCGCTCAGCCGCAGCGCTTCTTGAAGTCCTCCATGAACGCGACCAGCGCCCGCACCGACGCCAGCGGGACCGCGTTGTAGATCGACGCCCGCAGGCCGCCCACGCTGCGGTGCCCCTTCAGCCCGATCAGGCCCGCGTCCGTCGCCTCGCGCACGAAGCGCGTGTCCAGCTCCGCCGACGGCGACCGGAACGTCACGTTCATCCGCGACCGCGCCGCGGGCTCCACGCAGCCCGTCCAGAAGCCCGCGCTGTGGTCGATCTCGCGGTACAGCAGCTCCGCCTTGTGGGCGTTCGTCCGCGCCACCGCGTCCAGGCCGCCGAGGTCCAGGAGGTGCTTCACGACGAGGCCGACGAGGTAGATCCCGAACGTCGGCGGGGTGTTGAGCATCGAGTCCTTCGCCGCCACCTTGCCGTAGTGCATCGTCTCGGGGACGTCGTCCGCCGAGCGGGCGAGGAGGTCGTCCCGGACGAGCACCAGGGTCACGCCCGCGGGGCCGACGTTCTTCTGCGCCCCCGCGTAGATCAGCCCGAACCGGCTGACGTCGATCGGCTCGCTGAGGATGTCCGACGACGCGTCGCACACCACCGGGACGTCGCCTCCGTACGGCGGGGTCCGGAGCTGCGAGCCGACCACCGTGTTGTTGGACGTGTAGTGCAGGTAGGCGGCGTCGTCGGGGCAGTCCACCGCCGTGGGGACGTGGCGGTAGTCGTCGCCGGCGCTGCTCCAGCAGGCCTCCGCCGACCCCCGCCGCCGCGCCTCCGCCAGCGCGAACGCCGACCACCGCCCGGTGTCCACGTACTGCGCCGTCGTCCCCGGCAGGAGCAGGTTCATCGGGACGATCGCGAACTGGCCGCGCGCTCCGCCCTGCATGAAGAGCACGTTGTAGCCGTCCGGAATCCCCATGAGTTTTCGGAGGTTGGCGACCGTCTCCTGATGGACTGCGTCATAGACCGGGCCGCGGTGTGACTGCTCCATGATCGACATGCCGCTGCCGCCGAAGTCGAGGAGCTCGTCGCGCGCCCGCTCCAGCACGGGGAGGGGGAGGGCGGCGGGGCCGGCGCTGAAGTTGTGGGCGCGGGTCATGCGGTCAGGACTCCAGGGGGACGAGGCTGGTGCCGAGGATGTCGGGGTTGTCGGTCGTCAGGGAAGCGAGGACGTCCCCGGGCGGGGCGGCGTCGATCGCGATCCGGGCGATGCACGCGTTCGCTCCCTTGAACACGATGTTCTCCGTCTCCTCGACGTTGATGTCGGCGTCCTTGAGCGCGGCGAAGACGTGGGACAAGACGCCCACGCGGTTGAGGTGGCGGACGACGAGGAGGTGCTTGGCGGGGCTGCGGAGGCTGACGTTGACGACGTTCGGGACCTCCCCCGTCGCGCGGTAGTGGAGGACGACGCGGACGGCCTCCGCCGCCACCGCCTCCTGCGCCTGCGCGGTCGACGCGCCGATGTGGGGCGTGGCGATGACGCGGGGGTCCTGCAGGAGGTCGCTCTCGACCTCGCCGGTCCCGCCGCTGACCTCCCCGTAGAAGACGTCGACGCCGGCCCGGATCCCGCGGTCCGCCATCGCGTTCAGGAGCGCCCCCTCGTCGATCAGCTCGGCGCGCGAGGTGTTGACGAGGTACGCCCCCTCCTTCATCGCCGACAGGAAGCCGGCGCCGACGAGCCCCTTCGTCTCGGCGGTGGCGGCGACGTGGAGGGAGACCGCGTCGCAGAGGCCGAGCATGCCCCTCAGGTTCGTCTCGAAGCGCGCCCCGATCGCCTCGACGCGGGCCCGCGCGTCCGCGCTCCGGTTCCACACCAGGACCTTCATCCCGAGGCCCATCGCGCGCTCCGCCACGGCCAGCCCGATGCGGCCCGCGCCCACGATCCCGAGCGTCCGCCCGGCCAGCCCGCGCGCCTGGCTGAACTCCTTCTTGTTCCACCGCCCCGCGCGCAGCTCCGCGACCGCGTCGGGGATCCGGCGGTCGAGCGCGACGAGCATCCCGATGGCCAGCTCGGCGACGGCGAGGGAGTTCTTGCCGGGGCAGTTGGCGACGTAGATCCCCGCCGCCGAGGCGGCCTCCACGTCGATCGTGTTCACGCCCGCGCCGGCCCGCACGACGAGCCCGAGGCGGCCCACGCGGAGCATCTCGGCGGTCACCTTCGTGGAGCGGACGATCAGGACCTCGGCGTCGCTGACGGCGAGGTGCTTCAGGAGCGCGTCGTCCTTCAGCGCCGGCTCGAACGTGACGGTCAGGCCCGTCGCCTCGAGGTCGGAGACGGCGCTGGCGGGCAGCTTGTCGGCGATCAGGACGTGCATGCGTCGCGCCTCAGATGCGGTGGAGGAAGAGGCCCGAGCGGAGCTTCGGCTCGAACCAGGTCGACTTCGGCGGCATGATCTCGCCCGCGTCGGCGACGGCGAAGAGCTGCTCCAGCGAGGTCGCGTGGAGCGAGAACGCGACGCCCCCCGAGGCCGTCGCCCGCCGCTCCAGCGCGTCCGTCCCCCGGGAGCCCCCGACGAAGCCGATCTTCGGGTCCGTGCGCGGGTCCTCGATGCCGAGCAGCGGCGCCAGGACCTGCTCCTGCAGCAGCGTGCAGTCGAGCCGGCCGATCACGCTGTCGGACGTGGGCGTGAGCTGGAACCGGTGCCATCCGCGGCCCGGGGCGAAGACGCAGAAGCACTGGGCGCGGTCGGGGGCGGGGGCGTCGGTGGGGGTCAGGCCGAAGCGGGCGTCGAGCGCGGCGAGGACGTCCGCCGGCGTCCTCGCGGACAGATCGTGGACGACGCGGTTGTAGGGGAGGATCGCCAGCTGCGTGTCGGGGAACACGACGGCCATGACCCGGTTGTAGGCCTCGGTCCCGTCGTGCGCGGGGTTCGCCGCGGCGAGCTCCTCGCGGGCGCGGGACGCCGACTTCGTCCGGTGGTGGCCGTCGGCGACGTACAGCCGGGGGACCTCCGCGAAGGCCGCCGTCAGCGCCGCCGCCGCGTCGGGCGACGCCGTCCAGATCGTGTGCCGGACGCCGTCGTCGGCCTCGAAGTCCACGTCCGGCGCGGTCGCGACGACCCGCTCGACGATCGCGTCGATCCCGGCGTGGGCCCGGTAGGCGAGGAAGATCGGCTCGGCCTGGCACCGCATCGTGACGACGTGCCGCGTCCGGTCGTCCTCCTTGGCCTGCCGCGTCCGCTCGTGGATCGCGATCCCCCCGGCGTCGTACTCGTCCACCGAGCAGCCGCCGACGACCCCGATCTGGGCCCGCCCGTCCTGGACGAGGCGGTACACGAGGAGGCGCGATCCGTCGTCGGTGAACGGGATCTCCGCGATCCACCGCTCCAGGTTGGCCCGCCCCGCCTCGTAGACCGCGTCGCTGTAGAGGTCCGCCCCCGGGGGGAGGTCGATCTCCGGCCGGATGACGTGCAGGAAGGACGCCGGGCGCCCGTCGGCGAGGGCCCGCGCCTCGGCGGTGTCGATCACGTCGTAGGGGACGGACGCGACCTCGGCGGCGCGGTCGGCGGGGGGGCGCAGGGCTGCGAACGGCAGGACGCTCGACACGACGACGGACTCCGACGGGGGCGGCGGCCGGGGCGGCGGGATCAGGTCCGCTTGCGCCGGGACCGGCCGGTGGACTTGGACTTGGTCTTCCGCTTCTTGCGGCCCGACGCCTTCTTCTTCTTGCCTTCGCCGTTGCTCGGCCCCGCCGCGGCCGCGGCCGCGTCCGTCTCGCTCATCTCGGCGAGCGCCTCGGGGGTCGGCTCGGCGTCGGCCTCGGGCGGCTTCGGGACGGGCCGGCCGGCGTCCGTCTTGGCGTCGATGGCGGCGTGGTCGGGCGCCGCCGGGTCGATCTCGACGGCCTGCTCCTGCGTCATCCCGTCGGGCTCCCCCCCGCGCCCCGCCGCGTACGCGTCCATCTCGCCGGCGGTGGCGAGGATCGACGGCGACACCGACACCGCCGAGTCGAAGAGCTGCTCGAGCTCGTCGATGTCCGGCAGGTCGGACTGGGTGGCGGGCTCGGCGAGGTCCTCGTCGTCGATCGCCTCGCGGACCTCCTCGGCCGTCGCGATGACCGAGTCCTCACCCGTCATCAGCACCAGGCCGCCGTCGTCCTGCTCCTCGAGGA
>CAYFOA010000128.1:0-21680 GCA_964344575.1 uncultured Rickettsiales bacterium
CGTCGTCGTCGTCGCCGGTCGCGTCGTCGTCGTCCGCCGTCGCGTCGTCGTCGTCCCCGGGATCGGGGCAGCCGGCGAGGGTCAGCGCGCCGAGGAGCAGCGCCAGTCGAATCGAGGTGGTCATCGGGTCCTCCTCCAGCTCTCTCGGCGCGATCTTGGATCTCCGCGCCGCGCGCGACCCGTGCGGAGAAACGCCCCAAGGGACGGCGGCGATCATGGCACGCCGGGCACGTTCGGTAGGATCCGCCGGTGGATCGCGACACGGCCGTCCTCGTCGGCATCTGCCTCGCCGCCCTGATCGGGGTGGCGTCGTGGTCGTGGGCGCTGCAGCCGCCCCCCGTCGAGGAGGTCACCGTCGATCGGCCCGTCGAGGTCGAGCAGGACGGCTACGTCCACTCCGACAGCTGCCGCGGCTGCCACCCCGAGCAGTACGCGACGTGGGCGGCGAGCTACCACAAGACGATGACGCAGAAGGCGTCGCCGAAGTCCGTCCTCGGCCCCTTCGACGGACGGACCCTGACGCTGTTCGGGCAGGAGCTGACGCTGACCCGGGACGGCGACCGGTTCCTCGTCTCCGAGGACGGCGCCGAGCCGCGCCCCGTCGTCCTCACCACGGGCAGCCACAACATGCAGGTGTACTGGCTCCCGGCGGCCGGCCCCGACAACACGGTCGAGCCGATGCCGTGGGTGTGGCTGCTCCACGAGCAGCGCTGGATCCCCGCCAACAGCTCGTTCCTGAAGCCGCCGATGGACAGCAAGGACCGGGAGACGGGCCGCTGGAACAAGGACTGCATCCGCTGCCACGCGACCCACGGCGTCCCCGGGATGGAGGACGGGACGACGGTCTCCACCGCCGGCGAGCTGGGCATCGCGTGCGAGGCCTGCCACGGCCCCGGGGACGAGCACCTCGCCGCCAACGCCGACCCCGCGCGGCGCTACCTGGAGCACCTCGGCCCCAACGACGGCGACGCGACCGTGATCAACCCGCAGCGCCTCGACCACGTCCGGAGCACGCAGGTCTGCGGGAACTGCCACGGGCTCGCGATCTTCCAGGAGCCGAAGGACATGGACCGGTGGCTGACGGAGGGCTACCGGTTCCGCCCCGGCGACGACCTCACCGAGGTCCGGCACAACCTGACGGTCGACTACGACGACGCGGTCGTGAAGCGGGTCCTGGAGGAGCAGCCGTTCGCGCTCCAGGACCGGTTCTGGAGCGACGGGATGATCCGCGTCGGCGGCCGCGAGTACGCGGGGCTGGCGCGGAGCCCGTGCCACACCAAGGGGACGCTCAGCTGCGTCAGCTGCCACGAGCTGCACCTCGATCCGGCGGACGAGCGGCCGCTGAAGGAGTGGCTCGCCGACCAGCTCGACGACGACGCGGTCGGCGACGGCGCCTGCGTCGGCTGCCACAAGCTGCAGGAGCGGCAGGGGACCGACCACACCCACCACGAACCGGGGACGGTCGGGGCGCGCTGCTACGACTGCCACATGCCGCCGACCACGTGGGGGCTCCTCAAGGGGATCCGGCAGCACGAGATCGACTCCCCCACGGTCGCCGCGAGCCTCGAGACGGGCCGCCCCAACGCCTGCAACCTGTGCCACCTCGACGAGACCCTGGCGTGGACGGCGGAGCACCTGGAGGCGTGGACGGGGGACGTGCAGCCGGAGCTCACCGCCAAGGAGCAGACCGTCGCCGCGGGCATCCTGTGGACGCTGGAGGGGGAGGCCGGGCAGCGCGCGCTGATGGCCTGGGCGATGGGCTGGGAGGACGCGATCGCGGCGTCGGGGAACGACTGGATGGCCCCGTGGCTGGGGCACCTCCTGGCGGATCCCTACGACGCCGTCCGGTTCGTGGCCGAGCGGTCGCTGCGCCGGATCGACGGCTACGAGGACCTCCCCTACGACTTCCTCGCGCCCCCCGCCGAGCTCGCGGGCGCGTCGTCGGCGGTGTTCGCGCGCTGGACCTCGGAGCCGTCGGCGCGCCGCGAGCCGGAGCTGCTGGTCGACGCGGACGGCGCGATGCGCGTCGGCGAGGTCGCCGCGATGGCGGCGCTGCGCGACGATCGCCGGATCAACCTGCTGGAGTAGCCGTCCCCGTGACCGAGCCGACCCCCGACGATCTCGTCCGCCGCCACCTCACCTTCGGCTGGTGGGCGCTCTTCTTCTTCCTCCTCGTCGGCTCGGCGCTGGAGACGATGCACGGCTTCAAGGTCGCCTGGTACGTGGACGTCGCCACGGAGACGCGCCGCCTCGTGTGGCGGCTGGGGCACGCCCACGGGACGATGCTGTCGATCGTGAACATCGCCTTCGCGCTGACGCTCCGCGCGCTCCCCGAGGCGGGCTCGAAGCTGGCGTCGAAGCTGCTCATCGCGGGGACGGTGCTGCTCCCCGGCGGGTTCTTCGCGGGCGGCCTGGTGATCTACGGCGGCGACCCCGGCCCGGGCGTGTTCGTCGCCCCGGTGGGCGCGCTGGCGCTGGCGGTGGCGATCTTCCTGATCGCCCGGAGCACGGGCGACGGCGAGGACGCGGGCGAGGCCTGAGTCACTCCTCGCAGATCTCCACGGCGCCGCGGTCCGGCCGCTCCCCGCACCAGTCGCTCCCCGACAGCGTGGGGACGCCGCTGTCGACGAACTCGGGGTTCGAGGGCGCGAGGATCGTCTGATCCGGGTCGTCGGGGTACCACGGCGCCATCCAGGGGTCCCGCGCGAGGTTGCCGGTGCGGCTGCTGCCGTCGTCGAACGCGCCCGCGTTGACCTCCTCCTGCGTCAGCGCGAAGCCCCCGAACGCCTCCGCGACTTCGGGGTCGAGGCTGCCGAAGCCGATCACCACCTTCTGCGCGTAGGGCGCCCCCCACGGGTCCAGCGCCTCGCTGTCGTCGCCGGTCCAGTCGTTGGCGTGCGCCTCGAGGTCCAGCCACGCCGCCAGCGGCGCGCCCGCCGGGGCGCCGTGGTTGTCGGTGACTCCCTCCACCACCAGCGCGGGCAGGTAGGGCCACTCGGCGTTGCCGTTGTTGAAGGTCAGGTTGTTCAGGTAGTGGACGCCGGCCGTCGCGGGCACGCCCCCGGGGGGGGCGATCGAGTCGTCCGGCTCGCGGAGGAGGAAGCCGTACGAGAGGTTCTCCTCGGCCGTGTTGTTCTCGTAGAGGACGTCGAACACGCCCCCGGCGCCGCGGAAGCCGGCGTCGTTGCCGGTCGCGTAGTTGCGGACGAAGGCCACGTCGTGGGACCAGGCGTCCGCGGAGAAGCCGGCCTCGTCGTTCCCGACGGCGACGTTGCCGAAGAACAGGACGTCGCCGCTGACGACGTCCGTGCCGTCGCTGTGCGGCCAGTCCGTCACCTCGAAGCCGTGCCGCAGGTTGTGGGTGGAGAAGTTCTCCGCCACCTCGACCCCGCGGCCCTGGGAGACGGCGAAGCCGCGGCCGAAGTTGTCGTGGGACCAGTTCCGGGCGAGCCGGCCGTCCTCCGCCGCGAGCCCCCCGCCGGCGGCGCCGTGGTTGCCGAAGACCGCGATGCCGTCGGCGCCGTTGCCCCCGGCCTCGCAGTCGGTGACGGCGAAGTCGTGGACCGCCGCGAGCCGGATCCCGCCGTTCCCGTTGCCCCAGGCCCACACGCGGCGGACCTCGATCCCGAGGTACGGCGCGTCGGTCCACCAGTCCGTGGCGAGGCCCTGCAGCCCGAAGCTGTGGATCTCGAACCCCTCGATGGTGATGAAGTGCGGCTGCAGCCACCCGCTCGTGCGGGTCGGGGCGATGTGGAAGCCGTACGAGGGGAGCGTGGCGTCCTCTCCGCTGAGGATCGGCACCGCCGGCTCGTCGGGGGCGTAGTTGGCGAGCACGATGCGGGCGTCCTCGTCGCCGCTGTTCGCGAACTCGATGTTCGCCTCCCGGTAGGTCCCGGCGCGCACGTAGGCGGTGTCTCCCGCCTCGAGGACGCGGGCCGCGTGGGCGATCGTGGCGAAGGGGCCGCTGCCGCCGTCGGGGTCCGGGGCGAGGCCGTCGTTGGCGTCGTCGCCGCCGAGCTCGGGGGGCGCGACGTAGAAGGTCCGGGGGCCGTCGCCGAGCGACGGGGGGGCGCAGCCCACGACCAACACGGCGAGGCCCAGCGAGGCGCCCGTCCGCCCGTCCCGCGACGACCGCTTCCGGAGTCGCCGGCGGGGGAACGCCAGGAGCGCCAGCGCGAGCCACCCGAAGGCGACGCCGCCGCCGCCGAGATCCGTGCAGCCGCCGTCGCCGCAGTCCTCGTCCACCACGCCGTCGCAGTCGTCGTCCAGGCCGTCGCAGACCTCGCCCGCGCCGGGGTGGACGTCGGGGTCGGTGTCGTCGCAGTCCCCGTCGATGATCGGGACCCCGTCGAGGTCTGCGTCCCAGAACGCGTGGCAGTCCAGCGAGTCGAGCTCGCCGTCGCAGTCGTTGTCGATCCCGTCGCAGACCTCCTCGGCGCCGGGGTGGACCTCCCACACCAGGTCGTCGCAGTCCCACTCCCTCCCCAGGTGGGGGTCCCAGGCCTCCTCGGTGCCGGTCGGCGGCAGCGGCTCGGCGAACCAGCCGTCCCCGTCCTGGTCGACCTCGCCATCGTGGTGCGCCCCCACGGGTCCGGCCGCCGCCGCCGCGAGGGCAGCCGCGAGGAGGCCGGCGCGGAGGGGGGTCAGAACGCCCAGGTGACCCCTCCTCCGATCCGGAGGTGGCCCTGCACCGGCGCGTCCGCCCGGAGCCCGAGGTCGCGGGTCAGGGAGGCCGTGATCGGCAGGCTGAGGACGAACCCGCGGACGATCGAGAGGCTCGGCTCGACGACCAGCCCCGGCTCGACCGCGAAGATGTGGGGCGCGGTCGGGCCGCCCGGCTCCCGGGGGCTCCGGAGGATCAGCAGCGCGCCGAGGCGCGGCCCCGCCACGAGCCCGAACCGCCGCACACGCACGTGGAGCCCGAACGTCGCCCCCGCCGAGATCGCGTGGACGTCCGCGGCGAACGACGCGCCGCCCAGGGGCACGAGGTGGCGCCCCCCGTGCCACCCCAGGTCGCCGCGGAGGTGGGCCCGGACGACCCGCTGTCCGGGGAACGACCGGCCCGCCTGGAGTTGGAAGCCGATCAGGGGGCCGCCGAACGGGCTGTCGGACTGCGCGCCGAGGGAGAGCAGCGGCCCCGCCGCGACGCCGAGCCGGCTCCGCTCCGGCCGGTTGGCCTGGTGCAGGCCCCCGACGTCGATCGCGCGGCCCGCGGTCGCGTCGACGCGCCGGTCGACGAGGACCTCCCCGCCCGGCGCCAGCACCGTCACCCGCCGCGATCCCGGCGCCAGCGCCACGCCGCGCGGGAGCATCCCCGCGTAGCGGCCGTCCACCTCGACCGTGCACTCGGCGTAGAAGGGGTCGTAGGTGAAGAGCAGCGCCGCCTCCGCGTCGGCCCGGGCGGCCTCGTCGCCGGACAGGAAGATGTCCTCCCGTCCCACGATCTCGTACAGCGCGCGGGGGACCTGCACGGCGCCGGTGTGGGCGATCGTCGCGTCCCGGGCGTAGTCGTGCGCCTCGCTGACGGAGATGAGGCCGTCGCCGTCGCGGTCGGACTCGGCGCGCGCGTCCCGGAGCGCCTCCACGAGGAAGTGCGTGTAGACGCCGTGGCCCAGGTTCTCGTCTTCCAGCGCGGGGAGGCCGAAGGTCGAGGCGAAGAGGTGCGCCTCGAAGTCGCGCTCGGGCTCCCGCAGCACCGGCGCCGCGTCGCCCTTGGCGGCGCTCAGGAGGGCGAGCGTCTCGTCGGAGACGGACGAGTTCCCCTGGCCGTGGTGGCACGCGTCGATGACGAGGACCTTGCGCCGGGCGCGGCTGTCGCCCACCGCGTCCTGCAGATCGGAGACGAGCAGGCCGGTGCCGGCGAGGTCGTTGCGGCGGGTGTCCCGGGCGACGACGTAGAGGTCCGCCTGGCGGGCCCAGTCCAGGTCGAGGGTCCCGTGCGCGGACAGGTAGACGACGACCGTGTCCTGGGGCTCGGCGGCGGCGAGGATCTCGCCGACGTGCGTCAGGATCGCCTCGCGCGAGGTCTGCTCCGGGGTGGTCAGCCGCTCGACGACGTCGAACCCGCCGGCGGCGGGATCCCCGAGGACGTCCGCCATCGCGCCGGCGTCGGCGGCGGCGTAGGCGAGGGGCGCGAACGACGGATCGTCGTAGGCGTCGATGCCGATGACCACGGCCAGCTTCCGGGGCGTGTACGCGGACGCGACCTCGCCCTCGTCCAGGCCCGTCCCCACCAGCCCCGCCTGCGCCGGCGGGACGGCGAGGAGCAGGGCGGCGGCCGCCGCCACGATGGCGGCGATCGGCTCGCGACGCGTGGCCATCGGCCTCATGGGAGCACGACCACCGCGCGGACGTCGACCGCCGCCGCGCCCGGAGCCCGCAGATCGATCGGCGGCACCGGCCCCGCGTCCCCCGCCGGCCAGGGCTCGGCGCTCCACGCGACGCCGAACCGCTGCTCGCCGGCGAGGTCCCCCAGCGCGTAGCCCTGGACCTCGCCGCCCACCTCGAGGTGGTGGGTCCCCGCGGTCGCGGCCGCGCCGGAGAAGACCTCGACCGCGCGGCCGTCGTCCCGGAACAGGTAGACGAACCCGTCGCGGTCCACGGAGTAGCGGAAGAGGAGCGTGTCCGAGCGCTGCACGCGGGCGCCGGCGGGCATGGCCACGGGGACGCCGTCGCGGAGGACCGACAGCCCCAGCTCGACGCTCGCGGGGACGTCGGCGTCGCCCTTGATCGTGAGCCCCCCCGGCAGGTCCGACGGCCCGGTCGCGACCTCCGGAGCCGGGGGCCGGACCCACAGCAGCAGGGCGGCGGCGGCTGCGACGGCCACCGCGAGGGCGGGCCACGGCCGGCGTCGCAGGGGGACGACCCCGTCGCGGGCCGGGCCGGGCGCGGGCGCCGGCGGGGCGGCGACGTCGGCGGCGACGCGGTCCAGGGCGGTCGCGACCACGTCGTCCGACGCGTCGTACCGCGGGAGCTGCTCGAGCAGGGCGTCGAGTTGTGCGTCGTTCATCACGAGGCGGCTCCTTCGGCCGCGGCGCTCAGGAGCTCCTTGAGCGTCTTGCGGGCCTGGTGGAGGTGGGTCTTGACGGTCCCCAGGGGGCACTCCATGACGTCGGCGATCTCGGGGTACGAGAGCCCCTCGACGTGGTGCAGCAGCAGCGCGCAGCGGCGCGGCTCGGGGAGGGCCGCGATGGCGATCTCGAGCCGCGTCAGGGCCTGCCGCGCCGACGCGCTCCGCTCGGGATCGGCCCCCCCGGGGACGAGTCGGAGGTGGCGGCCGCTGGTGTACAGCACCGCCTTGCGCCGGCCCGCCTCGCCCCGGGTGCGGAGCGCGCTGACGGCGCGGTTGCGGGCGACGCGGAACAGGAACGTCCGGAACTTCGCCTCCGGCCTCCACTGCGGCGCCGCCCGGTGGATCGCGAGCCAGGTGTCGACGAAGACCTCCTCGGCGAGCTGCTCGTCGGGGACGGTCCGGCGGAGGAACGTCATCAGCGACCCGCGGTGGCGCTCCATGAGCGCCGGGAGGGCCAGCCCGTCGCCCTCGCAGTGGCGACGGACCAGCACCTCGTCGGTCAACGCGGGGTTCACAGACGCTCCTCGGGGTCGGGGACGCACTGCGGCGCGAAGTAGGAGCCGAACGTCTCCCCGAAGTCGGGCGCGTGCATCACCCACTCCGCTTCCACGAGGCCCTCCAGCATCCACCCCGGCTCGGCAGGGGCCACCCAGCGGCCACCGTACCAACCCCACCCGTCGTCCACGACCTCCCAGCCGCCCTCCTGGAACGCGACCTGCGCGCCCTCGGGGTTCAGCAGGTCGGCGACGGCCCAGCCGTACCCGGGCCCCTCGACGCCGAGGCCGCCGTGGAGCTCGCCGCCCTCGTCGCCGATCTGCCACACGCCGTGGACCTCGCCGCCGCCGTAGGGGTCGACGAAGAAGCCGGCCTCGAACCCGCCGATCCGGTGGGCCCACGAGGTGGCCGCGGCGTCGCCGCCGAACCAGCCGTCGAAGCGGCCCTCGAGCTCGCCGTCGAGGCCCACGAACTCGCCCCAGATCGCCTCCTCGCCCTCGATCGTGACGGCGTACAGCTCACCCGCGAGGTCGCCCGCGGCGTCGTGCCACGCGCCGTGGACCTCGCGCACGCCGGGCTCGTCGGGGACGGCGACGGCGAGGGCGACGAGGGTCCCCTCGCCGAGTTCGGACGACCACCACCAGCCCTCGACGTGCTGGCTGCTGCCGTCGTGGGCGGGGGCGAACTTCCACTCCGCGAAGTGGCCGCACGGCGGCTCCGGCTCGGCCTCGGGCTCGGGCTCGTCGGCCTCCGGATCGTCGGCGTCGGCCTCGGCGTCGGGGCCGGCGTCCGCCTCGGCAGGCTCCCCCTCCTCGACCGGCGGGAGCTGGAGCTCCCCCCGCAGCTTCGGGCAGCCGGCCAGGGTGGGCAGGAGCAGGCACAGGATCAGGCTGTGGGTGAGAAGACGCATGTCCAGGTTCCTCCATCGGTTGGATCGGTTGTTCACTGCAGTGCCTACTCGCAGACCTCGATGGCGCCCCGCTCGGGGGCGTCACCGCAGTACCACTGGCCGAACGGGTGGCCGGTCTCCATCGCCGGCGACCCGTCGGCGAGGTCGTAGTCGCCGGGCACGAACATCGGGTCGAGGGCGTGGTTGCCCGCGCCCGGCATGAAGGCGTCCGCGTTGACCTCGGCGACCGTCAGCGCCGTCCCCCCGACCACCGCGGCCAGCTCCGCGTCGGCGCTGCCGATGCCGACGACCCACTTGTCGTCGCCCGCGTCGGTGCCGAGGATGTTGAACCCGGCGCCGACGGCGACCCACTCGTCGGGGTGCAGGCCGATGGGGACGTAGTTCGCGTCCTTGCGGGACTCCAGCGTCAGCGCGGGCGTCGACTGCCACGCGGGGTTGCCGTTGTTCCAGGCGATGTTGTTGGCGAAGTCGACGGTCATCAGCTGCGGCTCACCCTCCTCGAACTGCTCCGTGAAGCTGCCGTGGGGGGGGGCGCTGCCGTCGGGCTCGCGGACGAGGAAGCCGTAGTAGAGGTTGTCGGCGGCGGTGTTGTTGAGGTAGCCGACGTTCCAGCAGCCGGAGTAGCACCGGAAGGCGTCGTTGTTCTGGACCGACAGGTTCCGCTCGTAGAAGACGTCGTGGGACCAGGAGTTGACGGAGAAGCCGGAGCTGCCGTTGCCGAGGGAGACGTTGCCGCCGAACCAGATGCTGTGGGAGACGGGGGTGCTGTCGTCGCCGCGCGGCCAGTCCGAGACGTCGAAGCCGTGGTTGCCGTTGTCGATCGCGTAGTTCCCGCCGACCTCGACGTACTGCGTCTGGTTCATGGAGATGCCGCGCTCGTCGTTGTCGTGCGCCCAGCAGTCGATGATCATCCCGCCGGTGCTGGCCAGCTCACCGCCCACGCTGGGGCTGCTGCCGATGATCGCGATGCCGTCTTCGCCGTTGTGGGAGGCCTCGACGCCGTGGAGGAAGAAGCCCGCCACGGAGCCGAGCCACATCCCCTGCAGCCCGTTGTCGGTGACGACGAGGTCCTCGAAGACGAGCCCCTCGTAGGGGACGGTGGCCCACCACTCCGTGCCGATGCCGGAGTAGCCCATCCCGCTCACCTCGAGGCCGCGGAGCTCGATGAAGTGCGGCTGGACCCAGCCGTTGTTGCGGCCAGCGGCGATGTAGATGCCGTAGGCGCTGGCGCCGCCGCCGTCGATGACGGGGCGCTCGCCGTCGGGCTCGTAGCCCGTCAGGACGATGGGGTCGAGCTCGGTGCCGGTGCTGCCGAACCGGATGTCGCTCTCGTCGTAGGTCCCCGCGCGCACGTAGGTCGTGTCGCCCGCCAGCATCGTCTGCGTGGCGTGGCCGACCGTCGCGAAGGGACCGTCCGTGCCCCCGAGGAACTCCGGATGGAGCCCGTTGTTGTCGTCACTGGCGCCGTGTTCGGCGGTCCCGACGTAGTACTCCTCGGCGAGGGCCGAGGAGGCTGCGCCGGCGGTCAGCGCGGCGACGAGGGTGGTGATGGTCGCGATCTTCGCGGCGATGGGTTCCGTCATGGTTCCTCCGTGCCCCCACCCCCTCAATCGCAGGGGGGAGCGCGGCGGTTTTGACGGATCGCGAAAAAGTCCGGATCAGACGCCGACGGGACGCCTCCCCACGGACCAGTAGGCGAACCCCAGCTCCTCCATCTGGGCGGGGTCGTAGATGTTCCGGCCGTCGAACACGACGGGGGCGGCGAGGCGCTGCTTCATCTCGTCGAAGTCGGGGTGCCGGAACTCGCTCCACTCGGTGCAGATCACGAGGGCGTCGGCGCCGTCGAGCGCCTCCATGTCCTGCTCCGCGTACTCGATCCGATCGCCGAGCTGGAGCTGCGCCTGCTCCAGGGCGACGGGGTCGAAGGCGACGACGGTCGCGCCCTTGCCGAGGAGCCAGTCGATGATCGTCAGGCTCGGGGCCTCCCGGATGTCGTCCGTGCGGGGCTTGAAGGAGACGCCCCACATCG
Organism: uncultured Rickettsiales bacterium; assembly: GCA_964344575.1. Classification (GTDB taxonomy): domain Bacteria; phylum Myxococcota_A; class UBA796; order UBA9615; family UBA9615; genus JAAESI01. The sequence continues at coordinate 10,507 of CAYFOA010000128.1, forward strand.
CGATCCGCTTGCCGCTCAGGTTCCCCCCGAAGTGCTTGTCCAGCTTGCTGACGAACTGCGTCCGCTGACGCTGGTTGACCTCGTGGACGGACGCCAGCAGCTGCGTCGGGGTGTCGCTCTCGATCCCCATCGAGACGCACGCGAGGACGTCCTTGGGGAAGCAGGAGCCGCCGTAGCCGAGGCCGGGGTAGAGGAACTGGTCGCCGATCCGGGTGTCGCTGCACATGCCCGCGCGGACGTTGCCGATCTCGGCGCCGTAGGCCTCGCACAGGTTCGCGATCTCGTTGATGAAGGAGATCTTCGTCGCGAGCATCGCGTTGGACGCGTACTTGACCATCTCGGCCGACGGGATGTCCATGACGAGGATGGGCTTGCCGCGCCGGACGTAGGGGCTGTACAGCTCGGTCATGGCCTCGCCCACGGCCTCGTCGTCGACCCCCACGACCACCCGGTCGGGCTTGTAGAAGTCGCGGATCGCGTCCCCCTCCTTGAGGAACTCGGGGTTGGACGCCATCGCGAACCGGTGGGACGTCTTCGCGGAGACGCGGGCCCGCACCTTGGCGTTCGTCCCCACGGGGACCGTCGACTTGACGACCACGATCGGGGGGAGCTTCCCCGCGGGGGTGTCGGGGCGGCGCTCCAGCGCGTCGCCGACGTCGTCCGCGGCGGACAGGACGTACTTCAGATCGGCCCGCCCCATCTCGTCCGAGGGGGTCCCCACGCAGATGAAGATCGCGTCGGCGTTCGCGTACGCGGCCACCCGGTCCGTCGTGAAGGTCAGCCGCCCGGCCGCAGTGTTCCGCGTGATGAGCTCGTCCAGGCCGGGCTCGTAGATCGGGCTGACGCCGTCCTCGAGCTTGGCGATCTTCTGCTCGTCGAGATCCAGGCAGACGACGTCGTTGCCCGTGTTCGCGAAGCAGGTTCCACTGACGAGGCCGACGTAGCCCGTTCCAACCACCGTGATGTGCATGGCCGCGCAGTGTAACCGGGGTTCTCAGCCTTCGCGCAAGAGGCCTTCGAGGTAGTCGATGGTGCGGACCAGTCCATCCCTCAGGGCGACCGTGGGGGTCCAGTCGAGGAGCGCCTTCGCGCGGCTGATGTCGGGGCGGCGGCGGGTCGGGTCGTCCGGGGGCAGCGGACGGCGGACGAGCTCGCTCTTGCTCCCCGTCAGCTCGAGCACGAGGTCGGCGAGCTGACGGATCGTGAACTCGTCCGGGTTGCCGAGGTTGACGGGGCCGACGTCGCTCGTCTGCTCCATCATCCGGCAGGCCGCCTCGACGAGGTCGTCGACGTAGCAGAAGGACCGCGTCTGGGACCCGTCCCCGTAGATCTCGATCGGCTCGTCCTGGAGCGCGCGGACGACGAAGTTGGTCACCACCCGGCCGTCGTCCGGGATCATCCGCGGACCGTACGTGTTGAAGATCCGGATCACGCGGATGTCGACGCCGTTCTGGCGGTGGTAGTCGAAGCAGAGGGTCTCGGCGACCCGCTTCCCCTCGTCGTAGCAGGAGCGCGGGCCGATCGGGTTGACGTGGCCCCAGTACTCCTCGGGCTGGGGGTGGACCTGGGGATCGCCGTACACCTCGGACGTGGACGCATGCAGCAGCCGGGCCTTCACCCGCTTGGCGAGGCCGAGCATGTTGATGGTCCCCATGACGTTCGTCTTGACCGTCTTGACCGGGTTGTACTGGTAGTGGACGGGGGACGCGGGGCAGGCGAAGTGGAAGATGCGGTCGACCTCGAGGAGGATCGGCTGGATCACGTCGTGCCGGACGAGGTCGAAGTCGCCGTGGTCCATCAGCTCCCGGATGTGCCGCCGCCGCCCGGTGAAGAAGTTGTCGAGGCAGATCACCTCGTGCCCGTCGCCGAGGAGGCGCTCGCAGAGGTGGCTCCCGATGAAGCCCGCACCGCCGGTGACGAGGACACGCATGCGGGGTCGATCCTAGCCGCTCACCGATCCAGCCGCCGCCCGACGAGGAACGCGACGGCGACCAGCGCGGCCGCGCCCGTCAGGAGGCAGACCGCGGGCGGGAAGCCGGCGGCGGCGGGGAGGTAGCCGCACGTGACCGCGATCGCCATCACCGTCACGGCGTACGGCGCCTGGGTGTAGACGTGGTCCATGTGGTCGCTGCCGGCGGCCGTCGAGGACAGGATCGTGGTGTCGCTGATCGGCGAGCAGTGGTCCCCGAAGATCGCGCCGTCGAGCACCGAGCCGATGCTCAGGATGACCATCGCCGCCGCCGCCGCCTCGGGGTCGCCCCCGGCCGCCTCCGCCGCGGCCCGCCCCGTGTCCGCCGCGAGCTGGATGACGATGGGGAGCAGGATCCCCATCGTCGACCACGACGAGCCCGTGGCGAACGACACGAAGCAGGCAGCGAAGAAGAGCCCCGCGGGGAGCAGCAGGGGGTTGGCGAAGCGGCTGAACGAGGCCATGTACTCGCGGGTCCCGAGGTCGTCACAGACCGCCGACATCGCCCACGCGAGGAGGAGGATGCCGACCGCCACGGACATCGCCTGGGAGCCCGACACCGACGCCGACACGGCCTCCCGCACCGTCAGCCGGTTCTCCACCACGGCCAGCACGAACGCGGTCGTGAGCCCCAGCAGGGACGCGAGGAACAGCAGGTTCACGTCCGCGTCCCCGACGCCCTCGAGGATCGCGCGCAGGTGGTCGAAGCCGTCGAGGTCCCGGTGGAGGAGCGCGTGGTTGGTCTCTCCGAGGGTGCCGAACATCAGCACGATGGCCCCGAGGGTGACGACGATGGGCACGATGGCGACGTGGGCGCGGTGTGCGACGCCCGGCTTGGGCTCGCTCTCGACGCGCGAGGTGCCCGACATGGGGCGCGAGCCGGGGCGGAAGACGGCGCCGGTCCGATAGGCCCGCCGCTCGGCCGCCAGCATCGGCCCGAAGTCGCGCGACGTCAGGCAGATCACGCCGACGAACACCAGCGTCAGCACGCAGTAGAAGCGGAACGGCAGCGTCTGCACGAAGACCGAGTAGCCGGCGCTCTTGTCGAGCCCGATGAGGTGCAACTGGTCGGCGAACTGGCTGATCTCGAACGCCACCCACGTCGACAGGATCGACAGCCCCGCCACCGGCGCCGCGGTCGAGTCGACGATCCAGGCGAGCTTCTCGCGGGAGACGCGCATCCGGTCGGCGAGGGGGCGCATCGAGCCGCCCACGACGAGCGTGTTGGCGTAGTCGTCGAAGAAGATGGTCAGCCCCATCCCCCACGTCGCGAGGCGGGTGGAGCGGGCGGACCGGGCGAGGACGACGAACCGGTCCGCGACGCCCGCCATGCCGCCGGCGCGGATCGTGATCGCGACCATCCCGACGAGCGCGAACACGAACCCGATGACGGCGACGCTGAAGGCCTGCAGCTCGCCCGCGGCGGGGTCGTAGATCGAGTTGATGAAGACGTACGTCCAGCCGGTGTCGGCGACGCCGCGGAAGGGCGCCAGCCACGTCGCGCCCTCCCGCCAGGCGACCATCGTCGCCCCCAGCCAGACGCCGCCGAGCAGCGGGAGGACGGCCCGCCCCGTGGCGAACGCCAGCGAGATCGCGAACACCGCCGGCAGCAGGGTGATCGGTCCGGAGCCGTCCGGCGCGTCGGGGAGGACGAGGAGGACGAGCGGCAGCAGCAGCGCCGCAGTCAATCGAACCTTGAGGCCTTGGCGGGTCGGCTCCTCCACCGACCGCCCAGCCTAGCGGTACATCGACTTCTTGGCCCCCTTGGCCGCGCCCGTGGGGTCCACTCCGGCCATCTTCATCATGACCTTCTGCGACGGCTTCTCGAGGTGGAAGTTCCACCACGCCTCGCCGAACTGCCACATCTGGAGGTCCTGGCCGTTCTGGAGGCGGACGAGGTTCGCCGTCAGGGGGTCGGCGTTCTTCGCCTTCTCCTTGCCGCGGATGAGCGTCGCGCGGGCGCCGTCGCGGTCCTTGAGCTTGACCTGCATGAACGCCTTGAGGCCGTAGAGCATCGGCTCCTTCTTGTTCGACGCGATGGCGTCGTCGAGGACCTTGAACGCCTGCTCCGGCTTGTGCTTCCGGAACCACAGGGCGGCGAGCATCCCCTTCGCCACCCAGTGCCGGCCCCACGCCTTCTCGAGGAGCGGCTGGGCCTTGTCGAACTCCTTCCGCATGAAGTGGAGGCTGCCGATCTGGCCGTCGATCTGGCCCTTGAGGAGGAAGACCCACTTCCCGTGCGCGTAGCCCCCCTGGAGGATGCGGATGGCGTTCTCGACGCGGTTCTGCTGGACCTCCGTCTGCATCTTCATCATCAGCGCCTCGACGGCCTTGGAGTGGCGGCGGGCGGTGAAGAAGTAGACGGCCGCGAAGATCGCGAACGCGGGCAGGAAGGCGTACCCCGGCTTGGTGGTGGCGGCGAACGCGGCGAACGCGACGGCTCCGGAAGCGAGGGCGACGAGGAGGCTGTACATGCTCCGCGGCATGTAACACGCGACCTGCCCCGATACAATCGCCGCGTCGTGCCCCTGGATCTGAAGCGCATCACGAAGAAGGCGATCAGCGAGTCCGTCGCGGATCAGCTGCGGTTGCAGATCCTCAAGGGGGAGGTCGCGCCGGGCGAGCGGTTGCCGCCGGAGCGGGAGCTGGCGCCGGCGTTCGGGACCAACCGGAACACGCTCCGGGAGGCGATCCGGTCGCTGGAGGCGCAGGGGCTCGTGACCGTCCGCCAGGGGGACGGGGTGCGGGTCGCGGACTTCCGCACCAGCGGCGCGCTGTCGCTGCTCCCGGACCTCCTCAAGGTCAGCGGGCGGGACGAGCGGAAGCGGCTCGTGCGGGACGTCCTGACGATGCGCCGGCGGATGGCGGTCGAGGTCGCCGGGCTGGCCGCGGAGCGGGGCGGGGCGAAGGACGTCGGCGCGATGCGGGACCTCGTCGCGCAGCAGCGGGCCCACGGCGGGGACCTCCTCCGGACGCTCCAGACCGACATGGCGCTGTACGGCGCGATGGTCGAGGCGGCGAACTCGGTGATCGCGTCGCTGCTCTTCTCGACGCTGCAGAAGCTCGCGCAGGCCTGCCTGGAGCTGATCCCGGCGCTGCTCTTCGTCCACCCGGACTACGTCGCGGCGATGACGACGGTGGTGGACGCGATCGAGGCGAAGGACGTCGCCGGCGCGCGGGGGGCGCTGGAGGGGCTGCTGGAGAAGACGGACGAGGTGCTGCTCAAGCGCCTCGACGAGTGGGGGTAGCAGCGGGAGGCACTCCTCGATCGGACCGGCTGGGTCGGCGCGATCGGTCGCTGGATTCTGCTCGGTTCGGGCCCTGCCCGGGTGCCCGTCGTCCGTCCGGGACGACGGGCAAGGCGCGAAGGGTGGGGATCGCGTCCGTCCGGGACGCGCCTCACCGGGACCATCGGGTGTTGCAGGGAGGACCTACCGTCCTCAACACGGAGACACACGGAGGGCCACGGAGATCAGCACGGAGAGTCGCTTCCTCCGTGTCACCCTCCGTGGCCCGCCGTGGCCCTCCGTGTTGAATCCAAGGACAGTTCGGCCCACCGATCCCCCCGCGGCATCACCTCCCCGATCCCGGCCCACCCTTCGCGAACCTTGCCCGCCGGACGCGGGCCCTTCGCGCCTTCAGCGAGTCCAGGACGACGAGCCCCGTCAGGAGTCGCGAGCAGGACGCCGCGGATCTCGCGGCGATCGATGCCCGGGAGCCGAGCGTCCCCCCCGCGTCTGTTCGACCGCCCCCGCCCCGCTCTCCTAGGGCGCGATGCTGAGGCCGCCCTCGGCGGTGATGTAGTAGACCGGGTCCGGCTCGCGGTACATCGACGCGGAGTCGAGCGCGAAGCCGCCCAGCTCGGGCATCTCGATGCCGCCGAGCTCGTCCAGCGCGCTGGTCACCTGGGGGACGAGGAGGTCCACGACCGCGTCCATCAGGTTCTCGGTGACCTCGCCGTTGAGGTCCGGCCACTCCGACGTCACGAAGTCGAAGATGATGACCGGCGGCTCGAGGTTGAACTCGATGAGGCCGTCCTCGCTGATCGCCAGCTCCGCCTCGGCGTACATCGTCACCGCGAGCTGCATCATCAGCCCGTAGGTGCCGCCGGGGTCGCCGTAGATGTTGACCAGCATGTCGCCCATCGACAGCTCGAGGAGGCCCGACGGCCCCGGCCCGACGACGGGCGGGAGCAGGGGGACGGTCTCGAACTCGATGGTCGTCAGGGGGAGGACGTCGCCGAGGGAGGAGAGGTCGAAGCCGAGCTCGTCGCCCTCCATCGCGAAGTCGACCACGCCCGCCTGCCAGACGGCGTGCATGAGCTGGTTGGTGAAGTTGTCCGCCAGCGAGATGGCGAAGTCCGGCCCGGCACCGTACACGGGCAGGTTGTAGTCGCTGCGACGCCACGAGCCGAGGGTCGGCGGGGCGCCCACGACGGCCTCGGCGGCGGCGCTGCTCTCCAGCGCGATGGTCATGCCGTCGTCGTCGATGTCGATCTGCTGGGGGAGCGCGAGGATGGTCAGCTCGGCGCCCGCGAGGTCGATGACCTGTGCGATCTCGAGGTCCGCGAACGCGTCCTCCAGGACACCCGGCAGCGCGCTCTCGATGAGCGGCGGGAGGATGGCGTCGAAGATCGGCTCGAAGAGGCCGAGCAGGAACGTCGTCAGCCCGCCGATGATGTCGCCGATCAGCCCGAGGTCGGACAGGTCGACGAACATGTCGTTCACGTTCGCGTCGGTGTTGGCGAGCGTGACGTTGATGTTGTTGGAGCTGTCGACCGACAGTCCCACGTCGGTGTCGAGGAAGATCTCCTCGGCACCGACGACCGCGTCGAACCCGACGGTCTGGCTGTAGCACCCGAAGATGGGGACGCAGGCGCTGAAGACGCCCTGCGGCTCCAGGGTCACGGCGATGCCGGGGTTGCCGCTCCCGGGGACGAGGTCCATCGAGAAGCCGAGGTAGCCGTTGGGGAAGCCGCCCGCGGGGCCGTTGGGGTCGAGGTCCATCTCCAGGTCGCCGACGTCGACGCCGACGACGTCGAGGAGGAACTGGCCGCAGATCTCGACGATCCAGAGGTCCAGGCAGTAGGTCGGCGAGGTGTAGACGTTGCCGAGCAGGCCGGCCGACAGCGCGCCGGACTCGACCTCGTCCTCGATGAGCTGCTCGAGCACGTTGATGGCGCCCTCGTTGAGGCGGGCGAGGATGCCGTCCTCCTGGGGCTCGCCGATGGGGTTGAACTCGCCCCACAGGAACGTCTGGAAGTGGTCGGAGACGTTGTTGTCGCCGTCGGTCGCCTCGACGACGATCTCGTTGAGCCCCTGCTCGGGGGTCATCGCGTACTCGAAGAGGCCGCCGGCGAGGAGGGTGGCGGTGTCGCCGTTGATGGTGACCTGCGTCACCCCGGTCCAGGGGTCGGTGACCGAGCCGGTGACGAGGACGGCGGGGCCGTCGGCGGACGGGATCTCGGCGCCGCGGACGGGCGTCGTCACGCGGATCTGGGGGCCGGTGGAGTCGACCAGGACGGGGCCGTCCTCGTCGTGGAGGCTGTACTCGGGGATGTCCCCGGCGATGGTGAAGATCCCCTCGCTGTGGAAGCGGACGAAGTCGTCCCACGCCTCGACGCCGACGTCGGGATCGGCGGACAGCGTGACGGGGTGGTCGCTCAGGTTGCCGAACTCGTCGAGGACGACGGAGGTGACGATGACGCCCTGGCCCTTCTCGACGTTGTAGGAGCTCAGCGAGATGTCGAGGGAGACGGGGGGGCCGGCCTCGACGGTGAAGGTGTCGTCGTCGGACTCGCCCGAGGCGAGGGTCCCGGTGACGGTGTAGGGGCCGGCGTTGACGGCGACCAGCTCGTCGCCGGAGATGGACGCGGTCGGCGACGAGGACCAGGTGACGGAGCCGTCGGCGGGGTTGCCCCAGGCGTCCTCGATGACGGCGGTGAGGGTGACGACCTCGCCCGCCTCGACGATCGGGGGCTCGGCCTCGACGCGGATGGTGGCGGCGGGGCCGGAGACGACGTCGACGGACGCGGTGCCGACGATGGTGGTGCCGAGGACCTCGGTGGCGGCGAAGTAGGTGAACGTGTCGATGGCCGTGAACACGTAGACGCCGTCGCCCTGGGCGATGACGCCGAGGGGGGGCGAGACCTCGGTGCGGATGTCGTAGACCGACGAGACGTCGTCGCCGTAGGGATCGATGAGGGCGACGGTGAAGGTGACCTCCTCGCCGGTGGCGGCGGCCTCGTGGGACGAGGTGACGACGAGGTCGTAGTCGGCGGCGGTCCAGGGCCCGGAGGGGCGGAGCGCGACGGGCTCGACGTCGTTGGGGCAGCCCGACAGCGCGGGCAGCAGGAGGGCGAAGAGGAGGAGTCGTCTGGCCATGACGCGGCCCTTGTAACACGGTCGCGCGTGAGGGGCGGGGGTCAAAAACCTGTCCGATCCGTTCGAGGTGCTGGATCCACCGGCCCCAAGCAGGACGGGCCGACCCGAGGGCCGGCCCGTCCGAAGACTCGAAAGCCTCGCGATTACATCGCGGCGCTGTCGTCGTCGTCCGCGTGGCTGCAGCCGACCGACAGGACGGTGGTGGAAACGAACAGCAGGCCCATCAGGATCAGGATCATCTTCTTCACGGTATCGCTCCTTGCGCGTCGGACCGAACGGTTTCAACTTCGTACGAACGGGGGTCGGTCCGATCCCCCGAAACCGGGACCTAGTATTACGGGCATGGCTGCACGGATGTCAATTCGGGCCCTGGCCCTCGTCCTGCTCGCGACGGTCCCCGCGGGGGCGCAGGAGGGGGTCGACGAGATCCTCCGCGAGCTCGAGGCGATGGGCGGGGCGGGGGCGACGTCGATCGATCAGGCGACCGTCGACGCGCTCGTGGCGGCGGAGCTCCCGCGGGTGGAAGCGGCGTCGGGGATGCGGGCGAAATCTCCGATCAAGACGCGGCTGGTGACGCGGGAGGAGGCACAAGCCCACGTCCTCGAGCTGATCGACGAGCAGCTCCCGCCGGAGCGGCGGCTGCCGATGGAGCACGCGTGGCGGGCGATGGGGTTCCTGGAGCCGGGGGCGTCGCTGAGGGACGCCGTGGCGACGCTGTACGCGGGGCAGGCGGGGGGATTCTACGACATGAAGACGAAGGAGCTGGTGCTGCTCTCGGACCTCCCCGCGATGCTCCAGGCGCCGGTGGTGCGGCACGAGCTCGTCCACGCGCTCCAGGACCAGACGTACGACCTGGAGAAGTGGCTGGGGGACGCGGGGGAGGACGAGGACCGGGCGGCGGCGGTGCAGGCGGTGCTGGAGGGGCACGCCACGGACGTGATGAACCGGGCGACGCTGGCGGGGCTCGGGCTGGAGGAGCTGATGGAGGACCCCGACATGGCGGCGGCGCTGGAGGGGCTGTTCGAGGAGCCGGGGGACGGCGGGGCGTCGCTGCTGGACCCGTCGGCGTCGGCGTCGCTGATGGCGGGGATGCTGCCGGCGGGGACGCCGCGGCCGCTGGTGGCCCAGCTGCTGTTCCCGTACCTGACGGGGGCGACGTTCGTGTCCGGCTACCTCGCGGCGCACCCCTCGGATCCGTCGGCGTCGGCCCTGTACGAGCGGCCGCCGCAGACGACGGCGGAGGTGCTGGAGCCGGAACTCTGGAAATCGGGCATGTTCGTGCCCGCATATGGCACCCATCCGGGCACGAGCATGCCCGATTTCGCTCTCACCTACTCGAGCACGAATGGGCGCCTTCTGACGTGGGTTCTCCTTACAGATCAAGTAGATCCGTCCGCTGGCGAGCCCGGAGCGGCGCGCTGGAACGAGTCTGACCGCGACAAGAATGTCGCGCCCGGATCCGGGTGGCGCGGCGATCGTGTCGCGGTCTACCGCCGCTCGTCGGACGAGTCGGGCGCCTACGTGCCCGGTTCGGCAGCGGTGGTGTGGGCGTCGGCGTGGCGGGACGAGGCGGAAGCGATCTCGGTGGCGGAGCTCCTGGCGGCCCGGGAGCCGGTCGCGATCGAGGTACGCAAAGCCCGCGTCCACGTGGTCTTCGACGCCGGCGGGGCGTCTCCGGAGGCCTGGCTGAAGGTGCTCCGGGGGTGGCGCTGAGCGTGATGTGGCACGCACCTTGCTGACGGCACCGGGCTGGATATCCCTTTGCGCAAGGAGTGATTGCCATGAAGAAGATGATCCTGATCCTGATGGGCCTGCTGTTCGTTTCCACGACCGTCCTGAGCGTTGGCTGCAGCCACGCGGACGACGACGACTCGGCGGCTGCCTGAGCAGAAGCTGATCCTCGGATCCACGCAGCGGCCGGCTCCTGGCAGAGCCGGCCGCTGCTGCTTGGGGGTAGTCCCGGTCCGTGCGGCGGAGGCTGATCTACGCGGCGGTCACGACGGGCGCCTTCTTCGCGGCCGCGGAGCTGGCGCTGCGGCTGGCGGGCATGCCAGCGGCGACACTCCTCATCGTCCGCTCGACAGTGGACCGGGACGCCTGGCGGGACTGGCACCTCGTCGGGACGGCCGACTTCATGGAGGATCGGGCGAACGACCGGCGTGCCTCTGGGACCCGCGTCCGCCGCGATCCCTCCCCCCGAGCAGTGCAGCACGAGTTCGCGGCCGACGGCGTCGGAGTCCCAACGGCAGCAGAGTAACTGCAGCGAGCAGCCCGTCCTCGCAGGACCACGAGAAGCCGCACCCCGAACATCCCGGTTCCCAATCGATGACGGCGATCGGCTCACCGTCATCGTCGTCGGCCGGGAACTCCTCGCCACCGGAGTCATCGTCATCGACGCTCGAGCCGTCGTCGGCGACCTTGGTCCCATCGGGGCACAGCCAGCAGCCGTCTTGGACCTCGAGACGACAGTCTTCGGTGTCGACTCCGTTCTCGGTGGGCAGAACGGGGACAATGTCCCGGTCGTCGTTGCGGCAATCGAAGACCGAGGGGTACCCGTCCCCACCCTCTTCCTGATCACCGCCATCGAGGGTGGTGCGAAACTCCTTGCACGCCCAACCCGTAGCTCCCGCGACGTCGGATCGGGCGTTGTCGGCGGGGAAGAACGAGGACTCCCAGGGCCACTCATAGGTCAGGGCGTCCACCGTCGCGGCATCCGGAATCCAGGCCGCGGCCCGGTCCAGCGCACAAGGCAAGACGGCCGTGATCTCCGATGGGTGCGGCTCCGCTGATGCGACGGCCGGTCACGCCGCCCTCCTGAGGTC